>NZ_JAGQEH010000003.1:310490-576286 GCF_018101095.1 Paenibacillus sp. Marseille-P2973 | reverse complement strand
TTGTTGAGCCTGAACATCTCAATTTTATCGGAATGGTCTTGGTGGTCAAACCTTCGATCCCTCCACCCGCATAGCGGGTGGTTTTTTGTTTCGCACGCTTCGCGAGCTCAACTGGCTAAAGCCGTAAAAAAACGGCTGACCCAAGGTCAGCCGTTTCTATCCATTCCTTTTAATTTTGGCGCCGATCCATAACGTCCAGTGGCAGCCGGACCGTAAATACCGTTCGATCGTCATCGCTTTCCGCGGAAATTACGCCGCCATGCAGATCGACGATATGTTTGGCAATCGCGAGGCCGATGCCCGAGCCCCCCGTATGCGCGGCGCGTGATTTTTCCACCCGGTAAAACCGGTCAAACAAATGCGGCAGATCCGACTCGGGGATCGGATCGCCATAGTTGATCACCTCGGTGACGACCTCGTTTCCTTCAAGGCGGCCGCGAATATCCAGCAGCCTGCCGTCGCTGCCATAACGGATAGCGTTGGTTATCAGGTTCTCGTATACCCGGCGCAGCTTATCCCCTTCGGCTATGACGAATAACGGCTGCTGATTCATAAACAAGCGGCATTCCATCTTGTTCTCCTGCAGCTGCCACCCGAAATGGGCCGTAATCTGGTACAGCATTTCCGCCAGATTGATTCTGCTTTTGTGCAGCTTCATTTCTTTATTTTGTAGCCGCGTGTACTCGAACAAGTCTTGAAGCAGCTGCTTCAGGCGCAGCGACTCTTCATAAGCCATATTGACGTAATGGCGAAGCTCCACTTCATCGCGATACCGGTCTTGATCGATCAGTCCCAAATAACCGGTAATGGAAGTAAGCGGCGTTCGCAGGTCATGCGATACGTTCGTAATCAGCTCGTTCTTCGTTTGCTCGGCTCTCCGTTCTTCCTCCATGGAGGTACGCAGCCGTTCGACCATCCGGTTGATATCCGTCGCGAGTTGTCCTAACTGGCCGACGTTTTCCACCGGAATTTTAGCTGCTGAGCCTTCCTCGACGCGATGGACTTCCTCAATCAGCAGTTTGAGGTATTTCTGCTCGTGTCGCCGGACGCTCCGCCGGTAGAAATAAAGCGCGAACAGCAGCATAATCGGTACGCCCGAAAGGTAGTAGGCTTCAGGAAACCCGATATTTCGGCCGACCCACAAAATAACCGTATTGAAGGTGACCCGCGGATAGAAGAAATAGAAAGCTCTCGCCAGAAATACCAGCAGCAGCAGGGAAACGAGCGAGGTTACAATCGTCCAAAACAACCAGGCAAGAAATCTTAAACTAGCCTTCAATTTTGTAGCCGACCCCCCAAACCGTCCGGATCAGCTTCTCTCCGTCCATTTCTTTCTCCAGCTTGTCCCGAAGACGGCTGATATGCACTGTAACGGAGTTGTTGCTCTCGAAATATTTATCCTTCCAGATCAGCTCGAAAATCTCCTCCGACCCGAACACGCGACCTGGATGGCTAGCCAACAAAAATAAAATGCCGAACTCGATCGGCGTCAATTTAACCGGCCTGCCGTCAACCATAGCGGTATGGGTCTCTTTATCGATTTGCAGGGACCCCAGCTTGATCAGATGATCCTGAGGCTGCGGTGCGGGTTGAACCGCATAGGAGGATCTGCGCAGAAGCGACTTCACCCGGGCAACCAGCTCCAATGGATTAAACGGCTTGACCATATAATCGTCCGCCCCGGTCATGAGCCCGGTGATTTTATCCATGTCTCCGTCCTTGGCGCTTAACATTAGGATCGGGGTAGTCCGGGTTTCCCTGATTTTCAGGCATACCGAAATTCCGTCCATTCCCGGCATCATTATATCCAGCACAACCAGATCGATTTCTTCCCGCTCCATCATTTCAAGTGCGAGGAGTCCGTTATCCGCCCGATGAACGGCATATCCCTCATTAAGCAGGTAGATTTCGATCAGCTTGGCTATCTTCTCATCATCATCGACAATCAGAATTTGTTTGCTCATTGTTTTACTCATCCTTTATTTGACCTGGCTTAACTCACCATTCTATCATACCATGAGCTCTCGCCCCTAAAACTAATAAAAGGTTAAAAAAGGATTACGAAGTTATTAAGATTAACGATCCTTCAATTTTCCAAAGAACCGGGAAGAGTAACCGCAAAGCTTGTTCCCTGACCCGGTTCGGACTGCACCGTAATTTCTCCCCGGTGGATGTCCACGATTTTTTTTACGATCGATAGGCCAAGTCCGCTTCCTCCCACACTCCGGTTCCGGGATTTGTCGGCCTTATAGAAACGTTCGAACAAGCGCGGCAAATCGGCTTCCCCGATCCCAATGCCGGTATCGGCAAAGACAACCTCCATACCGTCATTGTTCGGACGAAGCGAAATTTTTACCGCTCCGCCCTCCGGCGTAAACTTGATGCTGTTGTGAAGCAAATTCACCCAGACCTGTCTCAGTAAATCTTCGGCTCCGTCGATTTCGCATTCCTGCAATTCAAGCTCGACTTGTATGGTTTTGGCCATCCATTGCGGCTCACTGGCCAGCACGACCGCTTGCAATTGACGGTCCAGCCTAAAGCGGCCGGTTGCAAATGCGCCGGGATCGCTTTCCAGAGACGATAGCTTCAACAGATTATCACTCATTTGCGACAACCGCTGGCTCTCGCGCTCAATAATGTCCAGGTAATGTTCCCGTTTTGCCGGGGATATAGCAGGATTGCGCAACGCTGTAGCAAAACCCTGGATGGAGGTCAGCGGAGACTGGATTTCATGCGATACATTGGAGATGAAATCCTGCCGCATCGTTTCCATTCTGCCCAGTTCACCGGCCATTTCATTAATGCTGTGAGCAATCTTTTCAAACTCCCGCTGATTGCTTCGATACTCCAGCTTGACCGAAAAGTCGCCCTTCGAGATCCGCCGCATCGCATCGATAATTGCCTTTAACATCGCCATTTCTTTACGGTGTAAATAAATTCCGAACAGCAGCATGCAGCATATAAACAAGATAATCCCAAATATGAAGTTGATGAGCTGAATGACATAATCCGAGGATGGACTCCCTGTATAACCATAGAGCGCCTTGGTAAGATAAATCGCACCTGTCCAGCAAATCGTCAAAACCAAAAAGAGGGCGGTCACCTGTAATAAATGCTTTAAAATATTCCAGGTGACCTTAAGAGCTTTTACCGTTCCCGTTTTCAATCTCCGACCACCTCCAGCCGGTACCCGAGGCCGCGAATCGTCCGAATCTTGAATCCGTATTTATCCACGGAAAAACGTTCGCGCAGCCGGTTTATATGCACGTCAAGCGTCCGCTCGTTGCCTTCGAAATCGTATCCCCAAATCTCCTCGATCAATTGCTCGCGAGTCAAGGTTCTTCCCGGGCTGCTGCCGAGCCTGAACAACAGTTCGAATTCTTTTAAAGGCAGTGTGAACTTTTCGTTATCAGCCACTGCCTCAAAAGTACGGCGATTCATACGGACGCTGCCGATCGCCACGGTCTGAGAAGCAATCACCTGGTATCGCTTCAGCAGCGCTTTGACCCGAACGATCAATTCCGCCGGCTGAAACGGCTTAACCAGGTAATCGTCCGCGCCGAGATCGAAGCCTTTCACAATCTGCTTCGTTTCTCCCTTGGCGGTCAGCATCAGAACAGGCATTTCATACAGCCGCTGAAGCTCCCGGCAAAGTTCCCAGCCGTCCATCCCGGGCATCATTACATCGAGAATGACCAAGTCGGCCTTCTCTTGTTCCAGAGAGGCGAGAGCTTTCAAACCATTCTCCGCCTCATCCGCTTCCATCCCCGCTTCCTCCAGAAAGACCCGCACAAGCTCGCGGATATGCGGATCATCATCAACAATAAGTATTTTAGGCATAACTCTCAGTCCCTTGCTTCATCTAAAATACCTTCGGCAATTTGCAGCTGCTGCGCCGCGAATTCCCGGTACATTTCGTGATTCTTCAGCAATTCGTCATGCGTTCCCCGGCCGGTGACCGTCCCTTTCTCTACGAAAATGATCTGATCCGCACCAACGACCGTCGACAAGCGATGCGCAATCACGATCGTTGTACGACCCGCCATCAGGTTATTCAGCGCTTGCTGAACGACCTGTTCCGAGCGGCTGTCCAGGCTGGACGTTGCTTCATCCAGCATCAGAATCTTCGGGTCACGCAGCAGCGCCCGGGCAATCGCGATCCGCTGGCGTTGGCCTCCGGACAGCTTGACGCCCCGCTCGCCTACATCGGTGTCATACCCGTTCGGCAGCTCAGCGATAAACCCGTCGGCATAAGCCATTTCCGCCGCTTGCCGGAGCTCGTCGTCACTTACGCTACGCTCGACTCCGTAGCAAAGATTTTCCCGGATCGTGCCCGCAATCATCGGACTATCCTGGGACACATACCCGATTATCGAGCGCCAGGACCGCAGAGAGAAGCTGTCGATCGGCTCCGTGCCTAGCAGAATTCGTCCCTCATGAGGGAGGTAGAATCGCTCGAGCATCGAGAACAGCGTCGTTTTCCCTCCGCCGCTCGGACCAACCACAGCCGTCACCGTACCCGGTTCCATACGGAAGCTAACTCCCTTGAGTATGGGCTCCTCTTGCTTGTAACCAAAAGAAAGAGATTCGATCGTCACCGGACGGTTGGCATATCTCACTTCTTGACCGATATCGAAGGCTTCCTCCTCCGCTTCCAACGTTTCCATGATCCGTTCTGTAGCGCCCTTTGCTTTTTGCAATTGGGTGAAAAAGGTCGTTAGCTGAGTCATCGGCATGACGATCTGAATCAGATACAATATAAACGCAACCAGCTCCCCCGCGGTCAACGCCCCGGAAGACACCTGCATTCCCCCATATCCAATAACAACGACCAACAGCATCATCATCACGACGGATATGAGCGGACTGATCCAGGCCATCACCAGACCTTCCTTCACTCCGAATTTCAGCAGGCCAGTAATGCCTTTGCTTCCGCTGGCATATTCTCTGGGCTCCGCATTCGAAGCTTTGACCAAGCGGATTTCCGACAACACCTGGCTGAGGGTAGCCGTAAACGAAGCGGTCTCATCCTGCATTCCTATGGATATTTTGTACATTTTCCGCCCCAGCGGATAAAGAACCAACGCAGCTAGAGGAATGACAATGAACATGATCACCGTCATCTTCCAGTTTAAATACAGCAATACAATGATCGATCCGACTATGGAAATAATGCCGCTGAAAAAACCGGCGACGTGCTCGGAGATCAGAGTCTTGATCACGCCCGTATCATTGGTCATCCGGCTTACGGATTCCCCGGTCCGGTTATTGTCAAAATAAGAGACCGGCAGGACCAACAGCTTTTTCCACAAACGGTCCCTCAGCGAAGCAACCATCTTCTGACCGATATAATTCAGCAGGAAAATCCCCAAGCCCGAAGCGAGCGTTTGACCCGCGAATGCGGCAACCAGGGCGATAATTTGAGTCCGGTCCAAAGCGGCCAACGAAAAACCGTCAACCAGATTTTTTGTAAACATCGGGATGACCAGCCCGACCAACGTGGAAACTACGCTAAGCAGCACTGCCGTTGTCAAAAGTCCTATCGACGGTTTTGTTTCCCGCATCAAGCGGAAAAAGGCCCCTTTATTTGATTTATCTGATGCAGTCGATCCAGACGACTCTATGGCTTCTGCCGTTCCATTCAATGCCATGTTTATTTTCCCCTCTCCATTCCTTATCTAGTATAGGGAAAGGATAAACTACGTATTTAAACTGAATGTAAACAGCATGAAATCGAATTTAAAGATTTTCTACCTCAACGCTGATGACATGATCGATATGCCGCACAAAATGATAAATTTCGGTGGTGTATTCCCTTTCCGATGCGGAGATGACCATATCTACCCGTTGACGGCCTTCCTCAAGATCTTTAATTTTCAAGCGCCGAATACGGTGCTGGTTTCTTTTCGCTCCCGGGCCGGTACCATCCTTACGCTCGATAATCCGGATGAGCTCCGCCACATCTCCGTGATCCCCCATCACGACCTTGATGGATACGTCGCGCTGATTCAGCTTGTAGGGCCCGATCCATTTGATCAAATAAGGAATAAAGTTGACCGACAGAATCAGCAGAATGACCGCTAGAGCAGCCTCTATATAGAAGCCTGTTCCGATCGCAATCCCGATCCCGGAGGCGGCCCAAATCATCGCGGCCGACGTCAGGCCGGAGATTCCCTCATTACTTCTCCGCAAAATCGCTCCGGCCCCTAGAAAACCGATCCCGCTGACAATTTGCGCGGCCAGACGCATCGGGTCCATATTCGGGTGATCCGGACCGGCGAACTTTTCAAAGGCTTCGATCGAGACGATCGTAACCAGGCAGCTCGCGATACATATGACCATACTCGTTTTGATCCCCAGCGGCTTCTGTTTCAATTGACGGTCAATACCGATAAACAGACCGAATAATAATGCCATGCATAGCTTAAAAATCATTTCCAAATCGATCTGCTCCATAATACCTCTCCTTAAACATTATAGAGTGAGTATAAGTGTATTCCGCGGTTTTGCGCAAATGCACTTTACTCTACTTTACCCGCAAATCTAATAATGTCTTTAATCATAAAAAAAACCCCGCTCCTATGACCGGGGGTAATGAATTGAAATTGGTTTATAGTCCGGCAATACGCCGGTAAGTCGTCTCGTCCGAAACAATATATAACCGTGCATCCGGGGGGATTAGCTGATCCAGTTTCCGGTTGATCCCCAGATCATTGCGATCGGCAAGCAAGGTCGCTCCCTGACTCAACAAATCCTGAAAAGCATCCCGATAAGTTTTCCAGCCTTGCTGAACCTTGACTTCATAAATATCATCACCATGCTGACGGCTAAGCAACTGACGAATCACATCCGAATTACCTTCCTGCAGTGCCGACCTTACGGCCAGTCTTGAAATGGCGTCATGCGACAAGACAAATTCATTGACCTGAACATAACGGAAATTCTGAATATTTTTTTCCTGCGTGATCTCTACCGTTGTATGTACATGCGGCGCAAGCCGCTCGATGCTGGAGGCGATGAGCAGAGATTTCCCGTCGATCAGCGACGCTTCTTCGATCCGCGAATCCGCAAATATAATAGCCGCTCTCGCTTTTGAAATGTTCGCCTTCTCCAGAATATCATCTGCCGCTGGATCTCCAGAGACGAAATGAACCTGATGCAGATGCTCCAATGGATGTTGATTGGATTCATCGATGATCACAATTTGGCTTCTCGGGGAGTAGCACAAAATTTCATCTACCGCCGATTGCGCTTTTTTGCTCCAGTTTATCAACAGGACATGTTCCTCGCCATGAAAGTTCAAAGTCCCGGCTCCTCTCTGCCGTTGAAGGCTGCCCAGAGAATCGATGACCTTCCCGATAACCAAACTGAGCAGGCCGATGCCAAAAATGTATAAAAAAATTGTAAATGCTTTGCCGAATTCCGTCTTCGCAAAATAATCACCATAGCCTACGGTCGCCATCGTTGTCATAACCCAGTACAGCGCATTAAACCAGTTTCCGAAGGTACCCGGTTCCAGCAGAAAAGCGATGGTCGCGCTGGCAACGATAAAACCGAGAATGATCAAAGCGATTGACGTTTTCCGTAAACGCATTAATTTCGTGGTAAATCTAAGAAAAAAATGCACTGGCCTGCCCCTCTCCCTGGTTGACCCTTAGATGATGAGGCTGCTGACCGCAAAGGCAGTCCCGATAAATACAAGACAAAGAAAGAGCCCCACGGCCACATTTCCTTGCTGCAAATGATCGGATACTTTAAACCCTGGGGTCACCAGTTCGAAGATCCAATAGGCTGCGATAAGGCATACGTATCCGACAGCAAACCATAGGATCATAAACCAGATCGACGTGTTTGTGTACGCAGCTACGCCCAAAATAATGGCCGTACCAATAAACTTTCCGCCCATAGCTAAAGCGGCCGCCTTGTTACCTTTTTTCAATTCTTCCATGTCTTTATACGGCGTCATCCAGCTAAAAATCACCATGCCCAGCAATTGCAGCCCGATAATGACAATTACGCTCACTATAATATTTATAAATACCATTACTTCGCCCACCCCCTAAATTTCGCAAAGGCCGAATCATAATCGGCAAAATCATGCACTTCCTCAAGCACGACGGAAGCTGTCTTCTTCTTCTCCAGGTCTTTATATCGCGCGTCATCAATCGGCTGCTTGATCCGGTTGCCGGTCGGCAGCTCCAGCACGGCGAAATTTCTCGTCTTTTTCTGGTATTCGGTCTTATACACACCAACCAGATCGACATCGGTCGTGACGGACACTTTCAATTCGGCGATATCCTTATCCGCCGCGGTCTTATCGGGATACGATTTAATCGTATTCCAGGCCGATAACCGGACTTCATTCTTCTGGTTTTCGTCCGTGGTCAATTCCGCATCCATAAACTGCAACACCCAAACTTTGTCCCCGGTTGCGTAATTGCCGTCATTCGGCAGCAGTTCATTGTCAGGCAGAACCGTCATATCGCTTCCGATCAGATCTCCGACGGTTCCTTCCTGAATGCGATAATCCCAAGGTACGCGTACCGTCGACAAAGAAGTTTCCGAGCCGGAGTCGGTATGAAAAACGCTGGTTGAGTTACCGCAGGCGCTAAGCACCAACAGCAGAACCCCGGCCAATAATAGCCAAAGCGCTCTTTTGTTTCGCATTTATTTCACTCCCATCGCTATAAAATGACTGGCATTGCCCGTGATGGGGCCGCCCGCTCTGCCCAACAGGCCGCAGGGAGTCCCGTTGATAACAAACATGCCGGTCAGTAAATGAAGTTCTCCTACAGCCGTATTGATTTTCGCCAGCTCAGCCCGTTTCTGGTACACCGACGGAAACAGCACACTGCTGTCGAAGCCTTCTTGATCTTCGATTTCCAATTGACCTTCAGCGTCATACATGCGCACCGAACCGCCCTCGCGCCCAAACATCGATTTGGACACAAAGCTGCCCGAGAAAACCGGCTTATTGTAAGTAGGCAGTACATAAGCCGAGATGGCTTCTCTTTCCTTCTCATTGAACAGCAGGCCAAGTTCATACAGCCCCCACACGGCTGCCAATAAACCTTTCGATTGCAGCAAAAGGCTGTGCGGAGGATTAAACAGAGTAAGTCTCTCCGTCTCAATCGCAAACGCCATCGCTTCTCCGGCATCGTCTACGGCCATCCATTCCTTCGGATAAAGAGCAAACATCCTCCGGATGATTTCCCCGGATTTGTTCTTTAAATAGCCGTCATCAAACCAAAGCTCCAGACAATCCTCGCACGTCATTTCCCGTCCGCTGTGGCGGACAAGCGCTTCAATTGTCCCGGAATCCTCCATATGTTGGCCATAAGCCACACATGCTGCAGTATCCGGTTGTTCCACCGCCCATGCGGCGGCAACCAAATCCTTCATCCCCTTATTCGGAGATGATAATCCAGCCTGTTCCAGAATCCAAGGCGTAGCTATAGAAGATTCCACATAACCCGTCGGCGTATCTGCATTCAATTCGAGAAGCTTGATGCTGCCGTCATTGGATATCGCAAAGTCGAATCGCGCATACCGGCTGATCAGCCCGGGTTCCGCCAGCTCAGTTTGATCCAGCAATTCCCACATTACCGGCGGAATGCCCAGCAATTCATAAAGATCCGGACGTCGATGAACATAGCGGACCGCTTTGTCCAGAATTCCCCATAACGCTGTTGCCGCTTGCTCCAACTCTTCATACAGCGGCTGCTCCATGAGTACAATCTGATCGATCCAATACTCTTCATCCTCTAAATCGGCCCAGGTAAAACCAAGCTCAAAGAGCTGCTTGACGCGGGATTCCCGGTCGCTATGCGGAGTACCAATAACTTCGAACGCTTGACCGGTCATCCTCCGAAGAACCCTTTACTCGAACTTGATTTGGAACTGGACGATCCTGAAATGGAGCTCTTCGTGCTGGATTTCGAGCTGGATGACGAAGATCCCAGTCCGCTGGATTTGCCTCCGATGCCTCCCGGGCTCGACGAAGTGGAGCGTCTAACAATCGATCCCTTTGTAGAAGTCGACGTTTTAGGCGGCACGACCGAGCCTGCTACCGGCTTGTTCTGGAAAGTACCGCTGGAATAGGAACGAGGCTTATATGCCGTATTCGTTCCGGTGTAATATCCGCCACGGCTTTTATGCCAGCCGCTTGAGGAATAATTCGAACCGCTGTTAAACAGCAAATGATACAGCAGCATATCGTCCCAGCCGAAGCCGGTTCCATAGCCACCATAATTGTTGATAACCGTCGTTCCGCCTGAAGCCGCGCCCGTTCCTCCCGTGTCTTCCTCCTGTTGCTCGCCTTGTTCCGCGAGCGGCAGCGGGAGATTCCAATCGACGTTCTTATCAAAATACGCCTTTACTTCTTCATTGGACCAAGCCACGAGTTTAGGTTCATCTCCGGCAGCGTCGCTGCCAGCGGCCGTAACAGCACCGCCAGGAACTAAAAATGCGTTCGCCAGCAACGCAATCCCTAGGGAAGTCGATAATACCCGGAGCGGCTTGCCATCCGGTGTAAACAGCTTAGATGTACCTTCTTCTTTCTTCTTGTTCTCTTCGTTAGTCAAAACAGTTCCTCCTTTCGGAGCCTACTCGTTCCGAACCGGTACGAGCAATAGCTCCAGTATCCCCTCGTCTACGTTCAACCGGCCTTCCACCGTTTCAAATTCACGTCCGCCCACGACGATATAATTTACATGCTCCAGCGCCGTGATCATCGCCGGACTCCATGCGCGCTGGTCAATTTGTTCAATATTTCCGTCAGCCATTTTCTCAAACATTTTAACATTCATGCTGTTCTCCACACTGACCCATCCTTTCCAAATAAACGACTATTTAATGATACGAGGTTGACGTCCGATAGTTTCATCTCACAACAAAAAACAATACACATTTTACGGGAAGGATTTGTTCACTGCTTGCTTGATCTTCCTCCGTTGTTCCTTGGTGCAAAAGACGGGAAATACGAGCGATAGGGCTATTGTTGCAAATACCATCAGTTCACCGGCCATCATCAAGGTCATCATTACAAATACCATATAACAAATCGGCGTAAAAAGAATAAATCCGGGAGCCGCAAAGATCGCGGATGTCCAGCCCGAATCGTTAATTCGTCTGAGCATCGACAGGTTCAGGCCGATTAAGCTGAAAATCAGCGGCCACACGAACAAATAGCTTCCGCCAGGCAAATATAAACAAGTTGCCGCGCTAAGCAGCAGCCAAACCAACAATGTCCCGCTCCAGACATTCTCCGCATGGTTGTATCTGGAAATCCACCGGATCAACAGCCATATGATACCGATTGTAACCGCCAAGAATCCGGCAAACCAATAAACGCTAATTATCGGGTCCAGCCCGATGACTCGTAACTGCTCCCGGCTGACGCCGCTGCGCACAAGGCTCCATGCAAGTGCTGCAACGCCGTATACCACTCCAAGCAGCAGGAGAAAGATGGCAGCACCGCCCAATGTGCCTTTAAGACTGATTTTGCGGCGGCTCATCCCGTGCCATAAAGTCAGCACATACAGTAATACTGTAAAGGCCAGGATCCAGATTGCCCAGGACTGAGGGTAGTGGACCATTTTCCAGCCGAAAATATTAAAATAGACAGCATCCTCTTGGCGAACATCCTTCAAATTCAGGTCTCCGAAATGCCGGGTTAAACTAAGCATATATTCGCCATGATGTTGAAGACTCGCCTGATCCAGATTCTCCGGCGTATCCAACTCGTCATGATAAGCATTAGCTCCCATGCCGAAAGCAAAATTCAGCCCGGCCAATCCTCCTTCTTTAAACACGGTCATATCCGTGTCGTTCGGCATCAACTTGTAAACATTGTAAATCAGAGAGTATCCGATAGGATTCGGTGCGGCCTTGATGAATTCGGAGATCAGCCACCCGTTCCGGTCGCTGGTTTCGAACATAAACGACGGTCCTCTATTCCCGCGGGCCTCAAAAT
Organism: Paenibacillus sp. Marseille-P2973; assembly: GCF_018101095.1. Lineage (NCBI taxonomy): Bacteria > Bacillati > Bacillota > Bacilli > Caryophanales > Paenibacillaceae > Paenibacillus > Paenibacillus sp. Marseille-P2973. The sequence continues at coordinate 564,312 of NZ_JAGQEH010000003.1, read as the reverse complement.
TCAGGACAAGTCCCGGCTCTCCTGCCCACGGATGTTCCGCCATAAACGCTCTGGCCCCGGTCAAACCCAGTTCTTCCCCATCTGTCATGAGCAAGATCAAGTCGTTCTTCAAAGGACCTGCGGTTTGCAAAGCTCGAACCGTTTCCAGCATGGCTGCAATCGCTGCTCCGTCGTCCGCTGCCCCTGGTGCTGCCGGCACCGAATCGTAATGTGCGGCAATCATGACCGGCTTGGTGTTTGCAGTGCCTGGAATCCGGGTTACGATATTTTCGAGATTGACCATCCCCGCTCCGTTCAATACCGCCTGACTTTTATGTATTTCCGGTGTTAAACCGAGTCCCTTCAGTTCCGACATTAAGTAATCTCGCACGGTATCATGGGCTGCCGAGCCTACCGGATGCGGATCTTCGGCGATGATTTCAAGCTGTTTCATGGCAAGGGTCGCAGAGAAATCTTCAGGTGGTGCGTTCAAATCCGCAGATTTCGGCGCCTTGATCTGCAGCAGACCGATAAGAATTGCGCCGGCGATGCACAGAATAATAAATGCTCTCTGCAGCCATTTAAACGGTCCTCTTCGGGCTGCCAGACGCGTGTCGCCTAAGGATGTAGGCAAATAATCCAAAGTACCCCTCCTCAACAGGAATGATTGGAAAAATATTCTTCCACCATCATAGTCAACAACGGAGGAGTTGCCAAGCATTTTTCCCGCTCAAACAGAGCGGGTACGCCCTTCAAATCACATCCACCGCAAGCTCCCGCTCAGGATCGGATAAATAATCACAGCTGCCCCCAAAGCTAAGCGGAAGATGCCTTCAGCAAAGGAACCGGTGTCGATCGCCATAAATTTCGGAAGAAGACGAATTTTACGTTTCCATGGCCAGAACAGGGCGACCCCCTGCTCATTGAGCATATCGATTAATGAGTGCGATCCGTAAGCAAGGATAAACGTCCAGAACAACAATTCCGGCATCGCCGTCGACAAGCTGGTCAACAACAATATAAATAGAAGCGAATGTGTCAGCGTCCGATGCTTAACTTTAAGCAAATGCAAAATCCAGGATACCGGAAGTAATATCTTCGCCATGGTAGAGCCTTTCTTGTCGATATCGGCCAACGGTCCGACCAGGCATCCCAGAAGCAAGGCCGCACCCGCCTCCCATGTAAGTAATGGCTGGTGATAATAAGACAGTACGCACTCGGCCGTCAATAAGCCGGCCAGGCTGTGTGTTTTCTGAAGCATATGTAAGTCCTCCAAGTCGTTTCTTGATGTCTCAGGTCATTATAGCATCGGGTTTATCGTAAAATATGTATTTTCATTATATCGGACAAGAACTAGTGTTCGCAATATGATATTTTGGCGGGAAAATAAAGTAACAGGAGTCTATTACTCTATTAAAAATTAATATCCTTCTCAAAATAACAGTGGCAGCAGGAACTCGCGGGTCGAGTCCACTACTGCCACAAGCTTCATTTATACATTTTCTGTAATGATGAACGAAGCTTTGCTGCAAAGCATAGTATAGATTACTTATACAAAGGAGGAATCGCTGATCATGAGTCTTCAACATGGAAGTTACCAGCATAATGTGCTCTATCAGGCTGACAAACATCTGGTTCAAAACTTGCACGATGCAAGAAATCGGGTTCACCAAATCTGCAACCTGCATGCAAACAAGGTCGTTAAAATTGACACGTTAGACGGTCAAACGTTCGTAGGTAGAATCGTTAATTGTAACAGGGGCATATTGTACTTAGCAGTACGCAACCCCTATCATGGAACACAACGTGCATTTTGGGGAAGTCCTTTTAACAACGATGATGAACTCATTCTAACCTTAGTGCTATATGAATTGCTCGTTATTACTTTGTTATCTACTTAGAACGTTCTAAGAACAATGACCAACAAGATGTAAAGAACTAAAATTGTTGCAGTCGATGTAAACACGCCACCGTATCCTCCACCATTGCATTCACCCATTAATTTCCCCTCCTCAAGAGTAATTAGATTACACAAACATACTATGTAACTCCGTTTATCCTTGTATGGACTATAACCCATTTGCCATTTGATTTTGCATTTAAACTGAAAATATCTTCGCTCATTATAAAAAGGGCTATTCTGCAGGTGACGATCGCTCGCCATGTCAGAATAGCCCTTTGATTCAGAGGTTAAAACTGCCTCCGCGTATTTAATTAGAACTTGGCAGCCAGATCAGCAGCACGTTTTACGCCGTCCATAACGATAGCTTCGGCGCGGTCAGGAAACTGGTTGTGACCTTCAACAATCACGGTTTCCGGGTTCGTGATTCCCCAGAATGCAAGCGATGTGGTCACGTATTTCATCGACATTTCCATGTCCGCCATCGGTCCTTCGGAGTAAACTCCGCCGCGTGCTTGCAACAAAGCTACTTTCTTGTCGCCTACGAGCCCAACCGGACCTTCTGCCGTATATTTAAACGTTTTGCCAGCTTGGTTCAAGTAGAACATGTAAGTGAGCAACTGTGCCGGAATCGTGAAGTTCCAAAGCGGGAATGCGAAAACCACTTTGTCGGCGCCAAGAAATTGATCCAGGTAAGTATTCGCCAGATCGGCCGCTTTCTGTTCCTCCGGAGTCGTCGGAATATCTTTACCCAGTTTGAACAAGCCGGTCAGCATATCGTTGTCATAGTACGGCAGATCCGCTTCGAACAAGTTCAGCTCGGTGACCAAGTCATCCGGATGAGTTTCTTTATATGTTTTCAAGAAACTTTCATAAAGTTTAACTGTGACCGATTGATCAACCGGACGGTTATTTGCTTTAATAAATAATACATGTGACATTATAGATTTCCCTCCTGGTGTCTATATACTAACTATTATTCTAGTACTATATTATTTATAGTACAGGATGGAAATCGGCCTGTCAAATGAAGATTTTTACTATAGTTATATCCCCAAACTCGCTGAAGCAAGAGAATTCCTGCTGCGTTGAGCTGCGGAAGCCATATTTTTCAAGGCCGCTACAGTTTCCTCCTGGCCTCTTGTTTTAAGACCGCAATCCGGGTTGATCCAGAATAGTTCGGGATCCAATACCTGAAGCGCCCGGGAGATCATCGCGACCATCTCCTCTTCGGAAGGTACCCGGGGACTGTGAATATCATACACCCCTAGCCCGATGCCAAGCGGGTACGTATTCTCTTCAAAGCTGCGAATGAGCTCGCCGTGGCTCCGTGAAGTTTCGATGGAAATCACATCGGCATCCAGTGCCTGAATGGAATCCAGCATATCATGGAATTCGCAATAGCACATATGCGTGTGGATCTGTGTCGTCTCCCGCACCGTTGAGGTAGAGATCTTGAACGCCTTAACCGCCCAATCCAGATAAGCGCTTCTATCTTTCGGTTTAAGCGGAAATCCTTCCCGAAGCGCCGGCTCGTCGACCTGGATCATTGTGATCCCGGCTTCCTCCAGTGCCTCCACTTCCTTGCGAAGCGCGAGCGCGATCTGGTATGCCACGGTCTCTCTGGATATATCGCTGCGAACAAAGGACCAGTTTAGAATCGTGACCGGACCGGTCAGCATCCCTTTCACCGGTTTGGAGGTCAGCGACTGAGCGAACGCCGTTTCTTTTACCGTCATCGGCCGGTCGAATTCCACATCGCCATAAATCAGAGGAGGCTTCACACAGCGCGTTCCATACGATTGAACCCAGCCCCCGCGAGTAAATGCGAAACCGGGAAGCTTTTCCCCGAAAAACTCAACCATATCCGTGCGCTCGAATTCCCCATGGACAAGCACGTCCAGTCCGATTTCTTCCTGAATGTCAATCCACTTCTTGATCTCCGCCGCGACGAACTCATCATATTTCTCTGTTGACCATTCGCCCTTGCGCCATTTTTGTCTGGCAGCACGCACCTCTGCGGTTTGCGGAAAGCTGCCGATCGTCGTCGTTGGCAACAGCGGCAAATTCCATTTGGCCTGTTGTTTCAAGCGACGGCTGGAAAAAACGCTGCTTCGTTCCGATGGCTGGACAGAGATGGTGCTCACCGCTTCCTGAACTTCTCTCCGGCTGCGTGATGCATCGCCGGCCAATCGTTGTAAAGCCTCCTTGCTCTTAGCGAACAGAGCTGGAGCATCTCCTGTCTTCGCTGCAATGGATAAAGCGTTAATTTCATCCAGCTTTTCTTCCGCGAAAGCTAACGATTCTTGAAGGACGGAAGGCAGTCCATTCTCCGCTTGTGCCGATACCGGTACATGCAGCAGGCTGCATGAAGGTTGAATGATGTATTCAGAGGAACCCGGAATCAATGCGGCAATCGCTTCTAATAATACTTGCGCTTCGGGAAGATCGGTCCGCCAGATATTGCGGCCATCGATCAGTCCTATTCCGAGCGTTTTGTCCGCCGGGAATCCATATTGACGAAGCGCCTCAAGGTTCCCCGCTTTACCGTGCACGAAATCGAAACCGATTCCTTTTACCGGAAGACTCACGATTTGCTCGTAACGTTCCGCCGAATCGAAATAGGTTTGCAATAAAACCGCCAGTCCCGGAACTTCTTGTGCAATCGCTCCATAAATTTCTTGAACCAGCTCCAAATCCTCATCCGATACAGAGGTAACCAGTGCAGGCTCATCGATTTGTACCCAGGATGCTCCTTCTTCCTGCAGTTCACGCAAGACCTGCACGTACAAGGGCAGTAATTTGCGGCTCCATTCCTCGATACTAAAGGAAGGTGTCCCCTTGGACAGCTTCAAAAACGTGTACAATCCGAGCAGCACAGGTTTCCCCTCGATGCCAAGCTCAGACTTGGCTTCGCGATAAGCTTCCAGCGGTGTGTTTTTCGTCAATTCTGGTTCCCTTCCGCCAAGCTCAGGAACAATATAATGGTAGTTCGTATTGAACCATTTCGTCATTTCGCTCGCTGCGGCCGATTCATTGCCTCTCGCTATGGCATAATACGTGGCGAGCGGTACCGGGCCGCCTTCATATTCAAAACGCTCCGGAACCAGTCCGAACATCACCGTCATATCCAGGACCTGATCATAATACGAAAAATCACCTACCGGGATCAGCTCGATCCCTTTTTCCTGCTGAAGTCTCCAATGAGTCCTGCGAATATCGGAAAGGCGGTCGTGAAGCTCCCCCTCGTTAATTTTCCCGTTCCAGAACGCTTCAATCGCTTTTTTCCATTCCCGTTCTCTGCCGATTCTTGGAAAGCCTAGATTACTGCTGACATACTTACTCATCGAATTCTCCCCTTTTTCCCTTTAAAATTTAACAAAGCTATGCATTTCCTATGTCCTCGCGGTGCGCAAAAAAGGCCCTCTCTAGTCAATGCTAAAGAGGACCTTCGTGTATATGTGCGATGGCTTTCGTCTTTAACACCTCCCTATCTCCCGTAGGTACAGCAGTGTTGCTAGAATAGGCAGGTCTCCTGGCTTCAGAATCATCACCCGATGCTGCCTTCCCAGTGTTCTTGAACACCAGTGGCCATGATTGCATCTCGGCTTCTCTGTTACAGTGGCGGGACCGCGCCGGCATTTGCACCGGACTTCCCTTTTAAGCTTCAACCGCGGCTGAAGCACCTATTCCCACAATTATGAAGTTGTGAAGTTCGTTTCACTAATCTTACAAGATGTGCAATTATTAATCAATACTAACTTTGTCGGAATTAAATGCTGTTCTAATAATTATCCCTTACCGCCTTATTCAACATCCCGATGCAGCGATCCAGATCCGTTTTCACCTGCTTTTTGTAAAGCTCGGCTTTCTCCGCACCGTCATCCGTAAATTGATACAGCACAATCTCCTGGAAATCCACGCTGGGATCGCTGCCTTTAAGCTGCTTGGTCCGAAATAATACGCCTTCCTGCACTAATTCGTGTAGAGCCCGATAAATTTCGCTTTGCGGAGGAACGTAACCGAACGGCGCGAATTCTTGCTTCAACTCCTCAAGCATTTGATAACCGTACCCCCGGCGCTGCTCCACTTTTGTAATTAAAAATAGCTTGATATATGCCCTTTGGGCGATCATAAATGCCATGTTGACACCTCCCGTTACAAGAACAATATAGCTCAACTGTGAAAATTTCACAATAGTGGCTAGATACGTGTAAAATATCATTTAGCTATTATGAATTTTTCATATAATGAAATAATATTAACAGGCTAATATTTGGCCTCAATTGTTACGATTTTTCGACATGCGTATAAATGTGCTTTCCGTCACAAGGGCTATTTCGGTTTGCCTTTAGTCTTAAAATATAAAAATTTAAATATCTCTCCGTGAAAGGAGCTGCGCCTATGAAATATGCAAAACCCGCCTTTCTGGTCCTTTCCTGTCTGGTCATCATCCTGGCGGTCTGGTACCCCTCCCCGGCTATTCCGGCCGAAGAAGCGGGCTCCGAGCAAGAAGTTGCTGTGGTTAATCAACCTCCGGTTGAGCCGGTCATCCGGCGTGACGGACAGACTGTCCATATAGAAATGACAGCCCAAGTGACCAATGTGGAAATTTCGGAAGGGGTTTTCTATAACGCATGGACCTTTAACGGCACGGTGCCTGGCCCGGTAATTCGGGTCAAAGAAGGGGATACGCTCGATTTCACGCTGAAAAACATGGACCCCGACATGCCCCATTCGATGGATTTCCATGCAGTTCATGCAGCCCCGAGCAAAAAATTCATCGACGTGATGCCGAATGAACAAGGAACTTTTTCTTATCCGGCTACGACGCCCGGCGTCTTTATGTACCACTGCGGTACAAGTCCGGTTCTGCTCCATGTAGGCAACGGAATGTACGGAATGATCATCGTCGAACCGAAGGCCGGGTATGAAAGCGACGCCGAGATCGACCGGGAGTATACAATCGTTCAAAGCGAATGGTACAGAGAGCATGACGAAGAGGCGTTCATGAATGAACCGCCGGAATATGTCGTTTTTAACGGTGATGACTTTACGCTCAAGGAACACCCTCTGCTCGCCAAAGTTGGGGATCAAGTCAGATTGTACGTCGCCAACGTAGGACCTAACGAAGTGTCCTCCTTCCATGTCGTCGGCACCACGATGGACCGGGTGTATATCGACGGAAATCCGAAAAACGTGATGTACGGGCTGCAAACAGCCATGATTCCGGCAGGCGGCGGAGCGGTTGTCGAATTTACCGTAACCGAAGAAGGCGACTACCCGATTTTGACCCATCAATTGAAAGACGCCAACAAAGGAGCGTCGGCCATTTTGCGGGTTACCGCGGACGGTAAGGATCACGGAGAGCCATCCACCATGAGCCATTAACAAGAGTCAAGCTTTCTAAACCAGAAATACATGTGACAGAAATCACAATGGGTCTGAATGTGCGTTTTATAATGAAGAAGAGGTGATTCATGATGGATCGAAAAGATGCCAAAATCGTTGAATTGGATGTTAGAGAGCAGCTACGTAACAAGCTGGAGCCGTTCCAGCTCATTATGGATACCGTCAAAACGCTGGAATCCGACGATATTTTTGTCTTGCACGCCACGTTCAAGCCAACTCCATTGTTGGGCTTCCTCAAAATGAAAGGCCTCGTCGGAAAAGCCGTCCAGCAGGATGACAAGGAGCACTGGATTACTACCTTCGTAAGCAAAAAAAATAAACAATGGCTCTACGAGTCGAATTCCGAGGACCTTGCTTACCAGGATACGATAAACCAAGCATCAACAGAGTGCAACGGACCCGTGCCTGAGGAACGGCAATCCAAGCTGATCGAGCTTGATAACCGAGGCCTAGAGCCCCCGCAGCCGATGGTAAGAACGCTTGCCGCGGTGAATCGCTGCAAGCCCGGAGATCAGGTCCGGATCCATAATGACCGGGTACCCGTTTTTTTGATCGAGGAATTGAACAGTCTGGGCTGCCCTTTCACTGTTGAAGAACAACCGGATGGATCGGCTATCGTAACTATCACAAAAGCATAGGGGGTTGAACATCGTGTCAAAAATGTCCCGCCTCCCTTTCCTGTTTATTATTACGGGCATATTCGGATTCATATTATTCCATGCCACCTCGCTGATGTCGTTGACCGCTTGGATCGGCGATGACATCCGGGGGCCGGCCGGCTGGTTTCACGTTCATCTGTTTGTTCTGGGATGGGCATCCATGCTCGCTATGGGAGCAGTCTACCAGCTAATCAACGTAATTTTGCAGACTACAATTTATAGCGAACGGCTGGGTTATATCCACTACTTCTGTTTTACGATTGGACTATTCGGGTTACTGTTCGGCTTTATTCAAGGAGAGATTTCTTGGATTGCCGGATTTGCGACTCTCGCATTTATCGGGCTGGTTCTGTTCGTTTGGAATATGGCATGTACCTTGTTCCGCGCGGCCAAGTGGGATGCGATTACAATCAGCACTACTTGCGCCGTTTTTTACCTGCTGCTGACCGGTCTCTCCGGCATGACCATGGGGCTTGACTTCGCCACCGGCTGGTTGGGCGATCTGCATGAGAACCTGTTCCACACACACATCTGGCTCGGAACGCTCGGCTGGTTCGGTCTTTTGATCACCGGCTTTAGCTACAAGCTGTTGCCGATGTTTTACTTGTCGCATGAATATGACACCCGCCTTCAATGGGTAACGCTCGGATTATGGAATCTCGGCGTACTGCTCGGAGCTGTTTCGCTCCTCATCGGGACGACGATATGGCTGACCTGGACCGCCCTGGTCATCATTATGCTGGCGCTGATTGCCTACAATATCCACCTGCTGCAAATCCGCAATAAGCGGCATAAGAAAAATCCTGGGGCCGGAATTGGCTGGACGATTTACGGGAACCAACTGTTCGTGGTGTTTGCCGCGGCTCTTCTGGTGAAGCTTGCAACCGACCCTGATCAACTGATGGACACACGAACGATGCTGATGATCGGCTGGGTCTATCTGAACGGCTGGGTATCCTTTATGATTCTCTGTTATGCTTCCAAGATCGTTCCGTTCCTTTGGTGGACCCACAAATACGGCAAGCAGGTCGGAAAGCCGGGTACACCGGTCATGGCCGATTTGTTGAATGAGAAAAAAGCAAATCTCGGGCTCACGCTTATCGCATGCACCCAATTGGCCGTTCTGGTCGGCATCGCCCTGAACTCTTCGTGGGTGATTGCCTTATTCGGCGCCTTGTTCTCACTAGTCTCGCTTGCCTATATTGCGTTGATTGCACTCGTCTTCTCGCGTTAATCCCTTGATCCAATAAACTATATTTTTATGGAGGGCTCAAAAATGGACCGCACTGCACAAATTCGCGAAATGCTAAAAGAAGTTTATGACCCAGAGCTGGGCGTCAACATTGTCGATCTGGGGCTTGTCTTCGACATCCGGGATCTGGGTGATCAAATTTATGTACAGATGACACTCACTACCCCGGGATGCCCGATGCATGACACGATTGTCGGGGGCGTCAAATACGTGATAGAGGATCAGTTGAACGTCGCTGTCGTCGATGTCGATCTGGTCTGGGAACCCCGTTGGTCCCCGGAAATGATGTCGCCGGAAGCCAAACGCGAGTTGGGATTTTAAACAAAAAAAGCACCTGCAACGTGCGAAAGCCGTTGCAGGTGCTTTTTTACTTTTCTCCCTTGCTGAACTAAAAAATCAATTATATAGACTGAGTTTAGAAATTGATGCAGGCAAGGGAGTAAAATGATTCCGTCAGAAGCGGAGCGTTCGCCTTTGGTTCCGGATTTCTACCCCTTAAGAATTTATAATATCAAGAAATCTGGAACCAACAGCGATCGAAGGAACATTTTACGTACTTGCCACCATCAGTTCACATTAGCTCAGTCTATATTTTGCCCGCATTGATTATTTAGTTCAGCCCATTCCCCTTTTATTTGACGATCAACTTCCCTGTCATGGCCTTATGATTTTTGCCGCAAGAGATATTACAGGAAAACACAAACTCCCCCGCTTTATCCGCTACGAACGTAATAGTCTTTCCGCCTCTTACTTCCTTATTGTATCCCTTAATTTTCAGCGAGTGCATGCCTTGTTCGTTTTTGAGCGTGATCTTTACGGTATCCCCCTGCTTGACTTTAATCTCCGTCATATCATAGCCCGTGCTGCGGGCGTGAACTGTAAATTGCTTAACAGGACCTTTCCCGGCCTGACCTATAGCATTTGGATCTCCAATCTTACCGCAAGCCGGCAGTACGACTAAAGCCGCTGTAATGGCGAGGGCAAGAGTGCGTTTCGTTAATTTCTCGATCATACGGCTTCCTCCTTTTACAGGTAAACACCTCTAAACTTATTGTATGATGCCTCTTCCTCCCCGCTTGTGATTCCCATCACAAATGAGTCGTTATCGTTTTATTCGCGTACTTAATCCAAGAAAAAGCCCCTTTGCACATTAAAAAGCAGGGTGGATCTTGATCCACCCTGCTTACAGAGGCCTTGCTTAGCCTTATCTAATTTTACAGCATTGTTTTGATTTCATCCTTGATTCCTTCGGATTGTGGTCCAAATACGACCTGAACAGCACCTTTGCCGAGCCTCATAACCCCGGAAGCACCAAGCTTTTTCAATCCGGCGTCGTTTACAATCTTCTCATCTTTAACGATAAGACGCAGACGTGTGATACAAGCATCCACGGATTCGATGTTGCTAGGTCCGCCAAGTTGAGTCAAGATTTGAGCAGAACGGCTGTTTGAAGATACAGCTCCACCAGAAGTTGTTTCTTCTTCTACAACCTCAACATCATCAAAATCATCTTCACGGCCCGGTGTTTTCAGGTTCATCTTCACAATAAGGAAGCGGAACAACACATAGTATACCAAGGCGGTGACGAGACCCACTGGAATGAGTAACAGCGGTTTTGTAGAAATTCCGTAGTTTATCGCATAGTCAATGAAACCGGCCGAGAAACCAAATCCAAGTTTCATGCCAAGCGCGGTAGTAACATACGCTGCGATACCGGATAATACGACGTGCACACCATAAAGAACAGGAGCAACGAACATGAACGCAAATTCCAGAGGTTCAGTAATACCCGTCAAGAAAGAAGCAAATGCAGCACCCACGAAGATAGACGCAACCGTTTTACGTCTTTCTGGTTTAGCTGTATGGATAATAGCGAATGCTGCTGCTGGAAGACCGAACATCATAACCGGGAAGAACCCTGTCATGAACATACCTGCTGATCTGTCTCCCGCGAAGAAACGATACAAGTCACCATGAATAACATCGCCTGCAGCGTTCGTGAAGTCGCCGATTTGGAACCAAACGATCGAGTTAATAATGTGATGCAGTCCAAATGGTACGAGGAGGCGGTTAGCAACAATATGAATTGCGGATCCTACCCCGCCAAGGCTTGTAACCCAGTTGCCGAAGGTATCCAGAACACTTTGAATCGGCCCCCAGATCAAACCGAAAATCAAACCAACGAAAATCATTGTAAAAGCGGTGACCATAGGAACGAAACGTTTGCCTCCGAAGAAGCCGAGCCAATCCGGAAGCTTGATCTTATGATATTTATTGTATAGAAAAGCTGAGATACAACCTACAAAGATACCCCCGAGCACACCCATGTTCAATTTAGTATCCGCGCCTGCTTGCATTAAGCCCGGAAATATTCCCGGTACGATAGCAAGCACTTTAAGTAAAATTAACTGTCCAATGACGGCTGACAAAGCCGCAACGGCGTCACCCGCAAGCCCGATCGCAACACCGACTGCAAAAATTAAAGGCAGGTTGTCAAAGATCGTGCCCCCGCCCGCAGTCAGAAACGGGGCGATGTAAGTATTAAAGAACCCCCCAACACTATCTCCGAAGTGAAAATCTTTGATGTAATCAACGGCGCCGAAGCGATTCAGGATTGCTGCCGCTGGTAACGTTGCTACCGGTAGCATCAATGACTTCCCGATTTTTTGAAGAAAAGCCAACATTCCAAATCATCCTTTCCTTTTTGTAGTACTATCTAAGACTTCAAAACCGCTTTTAAAATGACATCTCTGCCTGCTGTCACAGGTCCGGTGAGTGTCTCTAGTCCGCTAGCCACTTCGTCAGCGTTTGTAACAATGATCGGGGTGATGACCGGATATCCTGCTTCTTTGATTTTCGAGATGTCGAACTCGATCAGGACTTGCCCTGCTTTCACCTTATCTCCCGTAGACACATGGGAGTTAAAACCTTCCCCTTTTAAAGACACCGTGTTGATCCCGATGTGGAACAAAAATTGCATTCCTTCAGCATTCTCAACCATTACCGCGTGACTGGACTTAATGACATGGACCACGGTCCCGTCGAACGGCGCAATCAGTTTCCCCTCCTCAGGCTCAATAGCGATCCCCTGCCCCATATGCCCTCCGGCAAAAGCCTCATCGGGAACCTCCGACAAAGGAACGGCCCGCCCTGTAACCGGCGCGGCAACCTCTACAACTTTAGACTCAGCAGATTTCTTTCTCCATTTTGAAAACATCTTTTGGACCCTCCTATCCGAATTGAGTGAGTGACTGCAGTGTAAAACAACGGCTAAATCCCCACTATTTTATACCGATTGCATGTTGCATGATGTTTAATATTATGCCTGGCGAGTCGATGTATTATTTTCAAAAGGCAATAAAAAGAGCCAAGAAAAGAAGCCTATTGAACTAGGTCAGCTTTCCTTGGCTCATGCCCATTAGCAGTAACGGTAACACGCCATATGAAATCGGTTTTTTGTTATGTGCTAATCATAAATCAAGCATCTCCCACTCGTCAATAGAAATTTTGAAAGCGGTATCTATTCGAATGGATTAGGGGTCCTGGTGGGATACTAGCGCTCAAAAGACGAAACGGGGCCTCTCATGAAACCGATATTTGCAATTTATATAAAAGATCTGCGAGGAATCGTCACGAACTGGGCTGCGGCGGTGATTATAGGCGGATTGATCATCCTCCCTTCGCTCTATGCCTGGTTCAATATAAAAGCTTCCTGGGATCCTTACAGCCAAACTTCCGGGATTCGGGTTGCGGTCGTAAACCAGGATGCAGGGTCGACTTTGAGGGGACAATCCTTGAAGATCGGCGATGAAATCATCTCCTCACTTCGAGAAAATCATAATATAGGATGGATATTCACCAGCGAAGATAAAGCGATGAAAGGATTAAAAAGAGGGCAGTACTACGCCGTAATCGTGATTCCCGATTCCTTTTCCGCGCGGATTGCTTCGGTATTAACGCCGACCCCGGAGAAAGCAGAGATTCTGTATTATGTGAACGAAAAAATAAACGCGGTCGCTCCGAAAATCACCGCCAAGGGCGCGAGCTCTGTCACCAGCGAAGTAAACCGGAATTTCATCAAAACGGCTAACGGGGCGATCTTCAGCATCTTCAATCAGATCGGACTAGAACTAAAGCAGGAGCTTCCGTTAATCCGTAAAATGAAAACCTTGGCATTGCGATTTCAGGAACTGTACCCGGAAATCAACCAGGCGGCAGGGACGGCTGTAGATGATTTGCATGCCACTCAAAACATCGTAGGCAAAGTTCAGAATGAGCTGCCGCATGCCGCTGAATTGGCGGATAAAGGAAAGCAATGGGCCGACAACACTTCAGCTTTTCTGAACCGGGGCGGCGAGGTTTTGGAGACATCTTCTCCTATCGTAAAAGATACCCTTATCCAGTTGACGCAAGCGGCGGACCTGGCATCCCGTACCACCGGACTTCTGTTGGCGAAATTGGAACAAGACAATGAAGATGAAAGTAAAGAATTGCTGACCCCGCAGCAGTCCGAGCATCTGACCCAGGGTCTTTCCGTTGCGGCGGGTATTGCCGAATCACTCGCTGACATGCTGGCACGTTTGGAGCCCTCGGCGCCCGGGAACAAACTGACCGGAGCCGTTGCCGAACTTCGCCAAGCCGGCGGCGAATTCAATCAAATGGCCGGTCTCTTCCCTGGCGTTCGCTCCTCGGCCGTTGAGACCGGAGCCGCTCCAGGCCTTAAAGACGCCGCAATAGCAGCGCTGACCAAGCTGCATGGCTTGGCTGAATCGGCAGCCGACCGGCTTAACCGGCTGTCCGGCAACTTCGACAATATCATTCAGCCCGCTATTAAATCGGCGATGGATACACTGAAGCAGGAAGCAAGCCATGCCGGGAAATTACTTCAGGAAGCGACGGGTGATCTTCCCGTCATCGACAAGGTGCTTACTGATGCCGGAAAAGGGCTTACTGCAGCTATTAAGGGGGCCGAGGAGATTCGCAAGGAACTCCCGACAGCCGAAAAAAAGCTCCAGGAAGTAACCCGGAGGATCACCTCGCTCGAGAAGGAAGGAACCTTGGAGGATCTGATCGGATTACTAAGCCTGGATTTTGCCAAGGAAAGTGAGTTTTTCGCCGAGCCGGTCATTTTGAAGGAGAACCGGGTGTTCCCTATTCCGAATTACGGTTCGGCGATGTCTCCGTTTTTCACGACGTTGTCGGTTTGGGTCGGGGGATTGCTGCTTGTATCCATGCTTACCGTCGAGGTCCATGACCGGCTTGACGGTATCCGTAGTTACCACGAATATTTGGGGAGGTTTCTCACCTTCTTGACGTTGGCGCTTCTGCAAACCGTGTTCACAACCGTGGGTGACCTCCTGATTCTCGGCACGTACGCCGCCGATCCGCTCCGATTCGTACTGTATGGGCTGCTGCTCGCCGCGGTATTTATGCTCATCATTTATACGCTCGTTTCCGTATTCGGGAACGTAGGAAAAGCGATGGCCATCGTCCTGCTGGTATTACAGTTAGCCGGCTCGGGAGGCACATTCCCAATCCAGGTGACTCCGCCGTTTTTTCAAGCGATCTATCCCTTCCTTCCCTTTACGTACGGCATTAGCCTGATGCGGGAAGCTGTTGGCGGGAGCGTGCAGGACATCGTCACCAGAGACATTTATGTATTGTTGCTCTATGCGGGATTATCACTCGCTTTGGGACTTGGGCTCAAAAAGTCCGTAAATAAGGCGGCCGCCAAATGGGTCGAGAAGGCCAAATCCGGCCACTTGATCCATTAGACGCCGCCCGGGCGTGATGTCTTATGAGTTACAATAATTGGTTACAAACGACTCGAAGGATCGTTGCGGTACGGGTCGACCAGACCGGCAGCGTAAATATCCGAGTTCAGCGAACGATTACTCCGGAAAGTGTCATAGACATGGCTGCTGCGGTTGTCCTCATCCACCAGGACAAGAATCTTGCCTTCATCCAGATAGGACTCGTACGCTTTTGCTTCATTTTCCGGGATACCGAGACCGATCAGTCCTCCGGCAAGGCCGCCCGCTCCAGCCCCGGCAGCCATCCCGGTCAACGCCGCCGCAATCGGACCAGCGGCAATGACCGGACCGATCCCGGGAATGGCGAGAGCTCCGATGCCTGCCAGCAGACCGGCTACGCCGCCCAACAAACCGCCTGTCGTCGCGCCCACGGCTACGCCTTCCGGCGCCTTGCTTCCTGTCTCATCCTGGATCGCTTCACGGTCCCGGCGGTCCCGGGACAACACGGAAATCTCTTCCGCTGAAAATCCCTGCTGTTGGAGTGCTTCGATGGCAGCAGTAGCTTCCCTTTCGCTTTCAAAAACACCGACTATTTTTTTGCTCATAGGGATCAACCTCCTGGTAAACTGGTTTCCCTTCATTACCCGTAGGTTGCGGGCCTCAAACCCTTCCCCTTTCTATTTGCCATTCCCTGGACGGACGCGGCGGGTCGCGGTTGCCTCCAAGGGATCATCCGGCCAATAATGCTTCGGGTATCGGCCCTTCAGGTCTTTTTTCACTTCAAAATAGGTGTTATTCCAAAAGCTGGTCAAATCTGCCGTCACCTGTACCGGCCTGCTGGCCGGTGATAAAAGATGCAGTGTAATCGGAATCCGTCCGTAACCGATCCGCGGCGTTTCCATCATCCCGAACACTTCCTGGAGACGCACGGATGCATAGGGCGCTTGCGGCCCGTCATATTGGACCGGGATCTTTGAACCGCTCGGCACGAGCAAATGGGTTGGAGCTTCTTCGTTCAGCTCCTGTACCAGCTGCCAGCCAAGGCGATTTTCAAGGATTTGGTGTAGGGACAAGATCTGCAAATCCGACTTTTTGCGGAAGCCGGCCACGTAGGGAGCAAACCATTCGGCCGCTTCCTTCGATAGGGCCTCGTCAGAGACGTCCGGCCATCGTTCTTCATTCATCTGCCGCAAGAACAGAATTCTGGCCTGAAGCTGCCTCGATTTAGCATTCCAAGGCAAAATGGTTGGCCCCTGCTCCGCCACGATTCGCAGCAGGGCCTGAAGGACCAGCTCCGGCGAAGGCTTGGGATCCGGTTGATCCTTCAGCACGATAGCGCCGAGGGACAAGATAATTCGTGCCCGAACGGCTCCGATTTCCTCGTTCCATTCAGCCGTCTTCTCTTCCTTCAGCTCGTCCCCGTAATATTCGGTCAACCAGGACTCTTGCATCGGAGCAGCCAGAAGAATCCTGCCTTCCGGGCCCTCGTCATCCACCTCGGCGATCGCCAGAAAGTCTTCCGCGCTAAGCGGTTGCTGGCGGGCAAAAGCCGCGCCTCTGCCGGAACGCAGCAAGTACCTCCCGTCTCCCCGGCGCCGGGCGATTCGATCCGGATAAGCAAACGAAATGAGTAGGCCGCACATGTTCCACCAGTCTCCGGCGGCATCGGTAACGACCGAATCCGGCAGCTGAGCCTCCAGCCGGTTCTCCCACTGCCGGCTGACCGTAAGCAGCCGCTGGATGTCCGCGCTGCCGGCCGTATGCCCATCATTGTGGGTAGCATGGGCGGCATGATGTATAATGCCGCTATCTCCGCCGGCGGCCATTAGAATCGCGAGGCGGCTGCGCAGGTCGCCGTCGCTTCCCGCGGCCGGGCCTTTGATGAGGCCCGGCTCCTCCAACAGCGCGGCCATGCGGCAGGCTGCACGCCCAAGGCCGAGCGGCCGGGCGCGCAGCAGCATATGCGCGAGCCGCGGATGCAGGCCGAGCGCGGCCATGCGCCGGCCGTGGCCGGTGATGCGGCCGGCGGCATCGAGCGCGCCGAGCTGGCGCAGCAGCTGCACGGCCTGGCCGTAAGGCGCCGCCGGGGGCGCGTCGAGCCACGCCAGCTCGGCCGGGGACTCGGCGCCCCAGGCCGCCAGCTCCAGCGCCAGCGGCGTCAAGTCCGCCTCCAGCATTTCCGGAGGCGTGCTCGGCGCAAGCGCCCGGTCCTCCGCCTCCGTCCAGAGGCGGTAACACGTCCCGGGCGCCGTGCGGCCCGCCCGGCCGCGCCGCTGGTCGGCGGCATCGCGGGCGGCGCGCACCGTGACGAGCCGACTCATGCCGGTGCGCGGCGAGAACAGCGCGGTCCGGCGCAGCCCGCTGTCGATCACGACCGTGACGCCTGACACCGTCAGGCTGGTCTCGGCGATCGACGTGGCCAGCACGACCTTGCGCCCGCCATCCGGCGCCGCCCCGATCGCCCGCTGCTGCTGCTCTTGCGGCAGCGCGCCGTACAGCGGCGCCACCGTCACGCCCGCGGGCACCTGCCCCGCGAGCGCCGATTCGACCCGGCGAATTTCACGCGCGCCGGGCAAAAAGACCAGGACGCTGCCCTCATGCTCGGCCAGCGCCCGATGCACCGTCCGCGCGACCGCCGCTTCCAGCGTCTCCCCTTGCGGACGGCCGGCAAACACCGTCTCCACCGGGTACATCCGTCCCCGGCTTTGAACCACCGGCGCATTCCCGAGCAGCTCCGCCACCGGACTTGCGTCCAGCGTGGCGGACATCACAAGAATGCGCAAGTCTTCGCGCAGCAGTTGCCTGCTCTGAAGCGCCAGCGCCAGTCCCAGATCGGCATGCAGGCTTCGCTCATGAAATTCATCAAAGATCAGAAGGCCCGTGCCGATCAGCGCCGGGTCATTTTGCAGCATTCGCGTGAGAATACCTTCCGTGACCACCGTAATTTTGGTACGGGAGGACACCTTGCTCTCGGTGCGGATCCGGTACCCCACCGTCTCCCCTACTCGCTCGCCCAGTTGCCCGGCCATATAGAGCGCGGCCGATCTGGCGGCGAGCCTGCGAGGCTCCAGCAGAATCATCTGCTGTCCTTCCATCCAGGGCTCGTTCAACAGTTCGAGCGGCGTACGCGTCGTTTTTCCCGCACCCGGCTCCGCAATCAACACGGCGGCCCCAGCGGAATTCAAATTTTCCCGAAGACTCGGGATCACTTCATCTATAGGCATCAGTAATCGATTCATCTTTCTCTCCTTACGGGGTTACACTATTTCAAAAACAAACAATCCGGCATAAACAAGCCTTCACGGATAACTCATTTTATCATACTCGAAAAGCCCGGTGTTTTCTTTGATGCACGGGAATCTCTCTTGTATAATTAGAAAAGGTTTGCCGGTCACGGGAGGGAAATTTAACGATCATGAATCCGGACGGAACCCTTTGGAGTTTCTTGCTGATCCTTCTGCTGGTCATGATGACCGCTTTTTTCGTCATCGCGGAGTTTTCTCTCCGCGGATTGCGTTCCGGCCGGGCGGAAGCACTGCTTCGCGAGGGCCGCAGATCCGGGTCTGCACTGGTAAAACTGATGCGCAGGCCGCAGCAGGCTCTCTCGGCCTGCCAGCTCGGCATCACGGTGACTTCGCTTCTTCTCGGATGGATGGCGCAGCCGTTAGCCCAAGTTTGGCTGAACCCCCTTTTCCGGCTGTTCATGCTTCCGGAAAAGCTCGAAGCCGTATTATCCTTCGCGATAGCCTTCCTGGTAATAACTTATTTGCATGTAGTTCTTGGCGCAACGGTGCCCCGGATGCTGGCCTCCCAAAAGGGGGAATCCTTCGCTCTCGCCGCATCCCGGCCGCTGCTTTGGTTTACCGGGCTGATGTCTCCCCTGGTCTGGCTGCTCAACCGCTCATCCGGCCGCATTGTCTCTATTCTCGGGCTGCGTTCCACTACAGAGAGCGATGACGCGCACTCGGAAGAAGAGCTTCAGGAGCTGCTCAGCGTAAGTCTGGAGCACGGAGAGATCAACAGCAATGAATATAATTATTTGAGCCGGATCTTTGCGTTCGACGAGCTGTCCGCCAAAGATATCATGGTTCCGCGGACAGATATGGTCTGTCTATATGCCAACAAAACGCGGGAAGAAAACCTGGAAATCATCAAATCGGAGCAATATACCCGGTTCCCCGTCATCCGCGAGAATAAGGACGACATCATCGGCGTGATCAATACCAAGCAGCTGTTCTTGAATTACGAAGACCAGCCGGATGCTCCGTTGGCATCCCTTGTTCGGCCGGTAATGACCGCTTCGGAAAACATCCCTTTAACCAAGCTGCTGTCCCGCATGCAAAAAGAACGCTCCCATATCGCCCTCCTGATCGACGAATACGGCGGCACTTCCGGGATGATCACGATCGAGGATGTGCTGGAGGAAATCGTCGGTGAAATCCGCGACGAATTCGATACCGAGGAGGAGCAGGAAATTACGATTCTCAAGGAGAATCATCTCATCGTAGACGGCAAAGTATCGATCTCCCACATCAATGATCTCCTGCTCACGGATTTGGAGGACGATGATACCGATACAATCGGGGGCTGGGTCTACGGCCATGACATCGATATTGAAGAAGGAACCCGGCTCGATTATGGCGAGTTCAGCTTTACG
Organism: Paenibacillus sp. Marseille-P2973; assembly: GCF_018101095.1. Lineage (NCBI taxonomy): Bacteria > Bacillati > Bacillota > Bacilli > Caryophanales > Paenibacillaceae > Paenibacillus > Paenibacillus sp. Marseille-P2973. The sequence continues at coordinate 544,700 of NZ_JAGQEH010000003.1, read as the reverse complement.
GTGCTGGAACGGGAGGATAGCCGCATACGGAAAATCGAGATCGAGAAAATGGATGCCCCCAAACAAATTGAAGAGACCGACGGTTTTTAAAGGAAGTGAAGCACAATGAAAAGGGGAAGATTTGCCCCTACGCCCTCCGGCGACATGCATCTCGGAAATGCAAAAATCGCCCTGCTCTCCTGGCTGCAGATGAGGGCGGCGGGCGGGGTATTTATCCTGCGGATTGAAGATATCGACATACAGCGCTCCAAACCGGAAATTACGGAGCGGATTTTGGAAGACCTTCGATGGCTCGGGCTGGATTGGGATGAAGGCCCGGGTACCGATCCCGCCGGCGGCCCTTATTGGCAAAGTCAGCGCGGGTCTTATTATGAAGAAGCCCTTCGGAAACTTCAGGAAGCCGGAAGGCTGTATCCTTGTTATTGCAGCCGGGCCGAGCTGCTGGCCGTGGCCGGAGCGCCGCACGGACTATCGTCCGAAGGTGCGCCGTATCCCGGAACCTGCCGCAGCCTAAGCCTCGAAGAGCGCCAGGAACGGGAGGCCCGCAAGACGCCGTCGCTCCGGTTCGCTATCGGAAACGAACCGGTCCGCTTCCTGGACGGTATATTCGGACCGCAGAGCTTTCCGCCGGGCAGCGGCGGTGATTTCGTAGTCCGGCGGGCGGACGGGATGTATTCCTATCAGCTCGCCGTAACGGTCGATGATGCTCTGATGGGCATCACCGATGTGCTGCGAGGCGGCGATCTGCTGGACTCGACGCCGCGCCAGCTTGAGCTTTACACCGCACTGGGCTATACACCGCCGGCGTTTGCGCATGCTCCGCTGCTGCTGGGCGAAGACGGTCGCCGGCTGGCCAAGCGCCACGGAGATCTCGGACTCGCCAGCTTGCGGGCTGCGGGTACACGCCCCGAGGCCGTCATCGGCTGGCTGGCCTATATCAGCGGATTGATCGACCGGTTCGAACCGGTCGCTGCCGTTGAACTGATCTCCGGCTTCAGTTTGGATTACGTTTCCCGGGAACCGTTTATTCTGAAGCCGGCTCATTTACAGCAGCTCTTAACCTGCCATTAAACAGTAAAACCTTCAAGCCCACTTTTACTGGGGCTTGAAGGTTTTATTAATTTCTTCCTTTTACACGGTTACAGCAGAGATTCTGCGCCGTCGATCACAATTCTCGCACCGGTTACATGAACAGACTCGTCGGAAGCCAGGAATGCGACCAGGTCGGCAACATTTTCCGGCTGGCCAGGTCCGTCGGCCAGCGGTTGCGCCCCCTCGGGATACTCTACCGGAATAATGATCTCTTCCAGCTCCTCACTGATTTCGGAGGTTGAATCAATATTTGTGGCGATAGCTCCGGGACAGATCGCATTGACCCGGATTTTGTATTTGGCCAGCTCCAGGGCCGTCATTTTCGTAAAAGCAACTTGCCCTGCCTTGGTCGTACTGTACGCCGACATCCCGAACCCGGCAAACCGGTCGTTCCCGTTGATCGAGCTGGTGATAATGATGCTGCCTCCCCCTTGTTTTTTCAAGTGGGGTACGGTATATTTCACGGTCAGAAACGTGCCGTTCAAGTTAATGCGCAGCGTTTTTTCCCAATCTTCGAAACTCATTTCGTCCACCGGTGCCAAAGCGCCGTTAATACCCGCATTTGCAAACACGATGTCGATGCCGCCAAACGTCTTTACGACCTCTTCTACCGCTTCCTCCATCCGCACCGGATCGGACACGTCTACATCGAAAGCGCGCGAAACGCCGCGGTAAATATTGTTGATCTGGTGTTCCGTTGTGCGGGTGCGATCATTCATCAGATCAAAGAGCGCGACCTTGGCCCCTTCGTTTGCCAGCTTGATCGCCGTCGCTTTGCCAATTCCGGACCCCGCTCCGGTCACGATCGCTGTCTTTCCCTGAAAACGCTGACGATTGCTTTGATTTTCAGCCATGATGCCACACGCTCCTATTATTAAATGGGTTAAGGACTTAGTAAAGTTCCTGTCTCAAGATTACCCAAAAAGAGGTGCGGTTTAATCACCCGCCAAGCTTACAAATCCTTTTTCCTGAAAATTGCAAGCGATATTTGATACGATATAAACACCACCAGCGCCGTAGCGCTCGCAATAAGGACGCTCGCTGCCAATGAATGGGCGGATACCCATTCCAGCGGTCGGGACATGTCCTCGCTGCCCAGCAAAGACGATACCGCTCCGTTGCTGACCATAATGATGATCATCATCGCCATATTCAGAAACTGGGCTCCCTTCAATCCGAGCCAATAATAGAGCGGCAAGTAGATGGACGTAAACAGCGTCATGGAAATGAAAGTTCCGATTACGAGCGAAGCGTTTATTTTTAATGTTCCGTAATCCACTAAATCCGTGACCATGTTCATCAATAAGCAAACAGCGATCCCCAAAATCAGAAAAATAAAGGAGGACGCATATTTCGAAAAAATGAGATAATTTCGTTTCACCGGAAGGCTGACCAGAAATTGCTGGTTCGGCAGTCTCATATCCGTCCCGATCGCTAAAATGAGCAGCAGGCCCGGGAGCAATCCATATAGGAGCGCAGAATCATTACTTTGGATAAACCCCGAAAAAATGAATGCATAGATTACAATCAGCCATAAATAACGCTGAACAAGAATGAGATCCTTGTGAACCAGGCAGATGATTTTAGGCATGCTGTTTACCCCCTTTAGACGTAAAATACATAATATCCTCCAGGGTAGGCCGTTGATAAAGCACTTTGTCCCCGAATAGCTTTACCGCTTTATCCCGGTTTCCGGACAGCCCTTCGAATCCAACCTCCGTCTCGCGGATCCCGATCATTTCTTTACGGATGTCACCGTCCAGCAATTCCTTCGCGCCCTTGACGATCGAGTATCTCTCCAAGATTTCATCTTTGTTATCCGAAAATACAAGCCGGCCGCGGTCAATAAACGTCACATAGTCGGCTACCCGGTCTAAATCCGTCGTCAAGTGCGATGAGAAAAGAATCGTATTTTCCTCCTCCAAAATATAGTCCGCCAGAAGGTCGAGCAGTTCCCGCCGAAAGACAGGATCCAGACCGGCCGTCGGCTCGTCCATGATCAGGAGCGAGGGATGATGCGACAGAGCCAGTGCGATCGCATATTTGGTCTTCATGCCTTTGGAGCAATCCTTGATTTTTTTCCGGGACGGCAATTCAAATAAATCCATATATTTAAGGTAAAGATCTTCATCCCACCGGGCATAAAAAGGAGCGATAATCCGCTTCATCTGTTCCATGGACAAATACTCGTAAAAAATATTTTCGTCCGAAATATACCCGATTTCTTGTTTGTAATTTCCTTCCGTCGCCCCGGCATTTTGACCCAACACGGTGATGACTCCCCCGTCAGGTACGATCATCCCCATAATTGCCTTGATAATCGTGCTCTTACCGGCCCCGTTTGGCCCGATTAGTCCCGTAATATAACCGCGCGGCACCGGAAAAGAAATATCGTTCATCGCATAGCCGCCATAGCTTTTGGATAACCCCTTCACTTCAACTGCATTCATTTATCAGGACCTCCCTCATTCTCCAGCAATCTGATCCAATCGATTAATTCATCCACGCTGACGGGAATGCTGCGGCTTTCCTCCAGCAATTCTTTGATTTTGTCCTCCAGCATGCGTATCCGCTGTTCGCGGATAAACTCCTGGTTTCCTCCGGCCACGAAGGAACCCTTCCCGACCACGGAATCGATAAGTCCCTCTTGTTCAAGCTCGTTATATGCGCGTTTTGTCGTAATGACGCTGATTTGCAAATCCTTCGCCAATTGGCGGATGGACGGCAGCGGGGTTCCAGGGAGTAGTTCTCCCTGCAAGATGCTCCCTCGCATCTGTCTGACAATCTGCAAATAAATCGGCTCGCCCGAAGAAGGAGACAGTAAAATGTTCATGGTCACCTTCCTTATCACTGTTCACTTTGTCGTTAATGTATATATACAATATATACACTATACACGATTCAGTCAATATAATTACAATAAAAAAATAAATGCAAAAAAACAGCCCCTGACCCGGAGCTGTTCCTTGTATTATGCCATTACCCGGTTACACCGGAGACGTAATTAATATTTCTCTATTCCGTAAGACCTTGTCCGCTTGGCTGCTGAAACCAATGCTGCAGCATTTCTTGAAATTTCTCGCTCGGTGTCGGAGTGGCGATTAGCCAATCCTCATCCTCTCTGGAACTGGTACGGATCAGCCAGTTCATATGATGATTATTGATAAATTTAGCGCTCTGTCTCTCCCAGTTCTCTCCATGACGGGCATAGAACCTTAGGTCTCCGTGAGACACGCTGGTTTTCATGCACTTGGCGAGTGCAATGATTCCCTCTTGGTCATCCGATACTTTGGACAACTCCGCTAAAATATCATCCATCTCCAATTCATCCAAATGCTTCACGATTTCTTCAAATTGACGCCTGGACAGCAGTAGAGCCGGTAATTCTCCCGGGGTATGCATATTCCATTTCAGCTTGCCGGCCAGCACCCCGCATGCTTTGTTTACCTCGCCAATCTCATCCATCCGGTGGAGGGTCGGATCCTCAGGCATCCTCTCCAGCGTGACGACCCGCTCGTTTGTAATATGTAAAAATTCTTCGTTTATTTGGGTTCCGGTTTTGTATTTCATCCAGCAGGCTTTATCCGAGAACAGCAATGCGGCCAGTCTGGAGAACATCTCCTGTGGAATTGCGATATCTCCCACAGCTCTATTTATGACGCCTTTTGCAATCAGAGATTCGCGGACATCATCCCGGTTCTCCGCTGCTTCATTCTGCAAATATCCCCGAAAGGGATTCTCCACACAGTCCAGGCAATCCGCGCCCAGCAAATCCGCCAAATAAAATAATTCTTTTGAATCTAGCGTTAAAGCTGATTCTTGCGACGTATTAGCTACTATCATTCTATTAACCTCCTTTGCTTCAATTCGTCGATTGCGCTCTCTTTATGAACATAAATTGATATACTGTTATTTTTCGGGATGTTGTAATCATACCACTGTTTAAAATGCTGTTGATCGGAAATTTATGGTAATCTATTACAAAGTACCCATTAATCTAGGAGCTGAATCACATTTTTTTACGCAGTATGAAACTTATTTTCGTATTTATCCGTAATAAAATGAAAAGGCAACCATAGAATTCTATCATTTTTGGCTGCCCGTCACAAAACCTTAATTGAATTATAATGTAATCTTAATCTATTTTTAAGATTTCTGCTTTACAATGTGTATTATGAGACCACTGTATAGAGGTGATTAGCTATGAAAATTTTAATAACTTTCCAAGACAACCAAGTTCCCGTATATTTTAACACCGATACCAAACAACCCGTACAACGTACATTGAAACTACTGACTAGTGCACTGGAAAATAAGATTCGCACCGGAAAACAAGCTTTGAAGAAATGCCTGAATTCATTGATCAGTATCGAAATTGAAGGCTCCGAGGCGATCCTTCACAGCAAGAGCGAGTTTGATTCCTTGGCTCTTTCGCTTTATTAAGCAAAGCACGTAACACTTTGCATGTTACAGACATATTTATGATTTATGAAAATAAAGAGGCCCGGGCGACGGTTAATAAGCTGTCGTCTTGTGGGCCTCTTCTTCATGCATCGCCTTCTCGATCCGGATCAGCAACAAACGCAGCAGATTCACACGCATCGGTTCATAGGTGCAGGTTTGTATTTTCTTAATAATAAACCGGTCTATGGCCATATTCCTCATCCTCCATCAGGTAATCTCTCAGCAGGAACATTTTTCCTGCCTTGTTCTTACTCCTAATTTAACCCGATTCTCGAGGTTTAAACGGCTAAACGCCGCGTCTGACAAGGATTCTTAGTGTTCGACATGTTTCTTCCGGTTCGCTGACTTGCTACCTAAGCCGTCCTTTAATTTCTAATTATTCCATTTGTTGCTCGAAACGTCTACGCTGCTCCCCTTTCCCCCGGGGGGCCTCTTTTTTACCGGTTGTTCTCCGATCATTTCTCTGGCGTTGCCGCTCCTTCGAGGCTTGGAATTTCAATTCCCTCCGGGTTTTACGGTAATTATCAAGCCTTTTACGGTCCAGCTCGCCGCTGTTTACGGCCTCTTGCACCGAGCATCCGGCTTCCCGCTCATGCAGGCAATCTCCGAACCGGCATTGCGCAGCAAGTTCTTCAATATCGTTAAAGGCCTCGGACCAGCCGCCTTCGGCATCGTCCCATAGCTGCAGTTCCCGCATTCCCGGCGTATCGATCATCACCGCTCCTTGCGGGAGCACGAACATTTCTCTGTGAGTCGTCGTATGGCGGCCACGGCTGTCGCTTTCCCGGATGTCCTGGGTAAGCTGGACCTCCTCATTGGCGATCCAGTTCAGGATCGTCGATTTGCCCGCGCCCGAAGAGCCGGTTAGAGCAATGGTCATGCCGGGCTGCAGCAGGGCCTCCAGCTCTTCTCTTCCCTGATCTTGGGCGGCACTGACCGCGATGACCGGAACTCCCGGAGCGATATTTTCCGTCTCCCTTACAAAATGTGCAGGATCCTCACAAAGATCCGCCTTGCTCAACAAAATGACAGGACTCGCTCCGCTATTCCAAGCCATAACCAGATAACGCTCCAAACGGCGAAGATTAAAATCCAAATTCAGTGCAGCCACGAGCAACAATACGTCAACATTTGCGGCGATCATCTGCTCTACCGGCACCGAGCCTGCAGCCCTACGGGATATCCGGCTGGATCTCGGCAGAATACCATGGATCATGCCGTCCTTTTCCCCGTCGGAAAAATACCGCAGTGCTACCCAATCCCCTACAGCCGGATAGTCGCTTCTATCGGGAAGCTCATGTTGAAGCTTCCCGGAAAGTTCGGCCCATCCTTCCCCCCGCTTCGTAATTACGCGGTATTTATGCCCGTGATCGGCTACGATCCGTCCAGGTTCGGCATCTTCCAGCTTCAGCTCTGCAAAAGCCGTCTCCCATCTAAGGCCCCAACCGAGCATATTCATATCCAGGGTGTTATCTTGCATACTGTTTACTTTTAATTTTGAGTTCAAATCGAATTCCTCCAATTCGCTATATAGTTGCTTCTTTTCAAAGGGACAATAAAAACAAAAAAGACGCGGCCAAAAGCACCCGCGCCCTCATCTCCGCAAGAACAGCAAATAAAACTCCGGAGACGAAAAAACCGCAGGACCATTACGGTCCTGCGGCAATATTCCATTGTCAAGACAGTTCTATCGTTGTTCCGATAAACAACGAAAAACGCCTGCTAACAGTTATCCCGTTCAGAGACCGTAATCATATGTTGGATTGTTGTGAATACCGTTTGGTTTACTCCGTACATAATTACCAGCCTCCTTGAAAAGATTTGTCTACATCATATTCGAATCAGGAAACATTTGTCAACCTGTACTTGAAATTCACTTCGCCGTTAAACAGGATGCCTGAAGCAATGGAGCGACTTCATCCAATTCCTTGATCGTGTGCCAAGGTGTGCCTCCCTCCAGATCAGAGGACCAAACGTGCTTTCGAAGCAGCCATATCCCACGGATTCCTATCTGAGCGGCTCCCCAGATGTCGTTGCGGGGATGATCGCCGACAATCACCGTATCCTCCGCACGGACGCCAAGCTTTTTCAATGCGAGTCGGTAGATTCTTTCATCCGGCTTTTTGATGCCGATATCACCGGATACGACTATTGCGTCGAAATGATCCCTCAGCTCCAGCAGATCAATTTTCCTATGCTGCAAATGACTAAATCCGTTCGTAATGATACCCAACTTAAGTCCCAGCGAACGGCAAGCCTTTAAAGTTTCAACCGCATGCTCCATTATACGGGCGTGAGACATGTAGTTTTTATCATAATAAGACTTCAGCTCCGTCAAATCCGGCTTGACTATCCATGGCAGTTCCTGTATCAGTTCCTTGAAAAAGCCCTCTTTCGGACGGTATCCATCCGCGTCGCTCTCAATCATATATTCAATAATCCGTTCCGTCTCCTCCGGACCGCTGACCTTCACCCGTTCGCTTATTAATTGCCTGGCGAATCCCCGGAAAGTCCGGTCTCGGTCCATGAGCGTGTTGTCCAAATCGAACAAAACCGCTTTAATCTGTTCCATACCTACTCCCCCATTTCTGTATATCTCTCTCCCTCTATTGTAAAACTGCCTGTCAAATTGTCTCGGCAAAACAAAAAAGCGCATCTCCTTTTACGGAGCTTGCGCTTAAGTCAGGTTAAATCTTTATAGCCTACTATATTACCTGTTTGGGACGGTGCGTGAGCAGCATTTCCTGATCCGTGATATATAGCGGAAAAGGTGGTATCTCTTTGAGATAATGCTCCGTATGCAGCAGCCTGAAATCAACCTGATATGGCGCTTGCGGTTTCAAGACAGGCAGCTTGCCGGTTTCCTCCATATACGTATCCACCGCTACCTGTACGAGATCCAGATAATAAGGAATTTCCCGGTCTGCCTCTGCAAAAATCTCGTAAGTTTCACGCGACAAATAAAATTTCTGGTCACTCACCCCGCCCAAATAACGGGACAATCGTTGCAAATCCAGACTTCCGTCAGGTAACAGCAAGGATTTGCGGTTAATTCCTTCCGGCATATCGGTCTCATATTTTCGAACGGCTTGTTTTACTTCTTCCAACGACACCTGCACGGCAGGAGGGGAACCGGCGACTTTACTGCGCTTACGGTTATTTTTCATCCAGAATAACATGAATGGTACCTCCCAACTTGGATTTTTCATGGGTAGGAAGCGCTTTCAATACTATTGTATCCTTAAATTTTAAATTTGAACGCTATTTATGCAAATCTTCATAGAAAAGTCATACCCTGGACAAGCCATGCCCGATAAAGGGCACGTCTCTGGATATTCTTTGGCGTTTGCGGTAGGATGTTAATGTTCGGCAACCAAATTTACTTTAGGAGGACTCTCATGCAAGACGTCATAATCATCGGAGCGGGTCCTTGCGGACTATCCGCCGCCATCGAATGTCAGCGGCGCGGCTTACATACGCTCATTCTTGAAAAAAACTGCCTCGTCCATTCGATTTTTTCCTATCCTACACATATGCAGTTTTTCAGTACGGCAGAAATGCTGGAGATCGGCGACATCCCTTTTGTTTCTCCCAACGAGAAACCTTTCCGTCACGAAGCGCTCGCCTATTACCGCCGGGTTACCCAACACTACGGCGTGCATATTGCTTCTTACGAAGAAGCTACCCGGATCGAACGTCAGCCGGACGGCACTTTTATCGTTCATTCCGTCACACGCAGCGGTGAAAAGTGGGAATACCCTACTCGTTATGTAGTCATTTCTACCGGTTATTTTGACCATCCAAATATTTTAGGAATCCCTGGGGAAGATACCGATAAAGTAACCCATTACTTCCAGGAAGCTCACCCTTATGCAGGGATGAAGGTTGCGATCATCGGCGGCAGTAACTCCGCAGTCGATGCCGCAATGGAGTTGATCCGTGTGGATGCCGAGGTTACGGTTGTTTACCGAGGCAAGGAGATGTCCGAATCCGTCAAGCCCTGGGTGAAGCCTGTGTTTGAAAGCATGGTAAACAAGGGGAAAATAAAGCTTTTGCTGGAATCGAGAGTGATCGAAATCCATAAACGGGAAGTTATCGTAGAATCCGTGGATATGCGGGAAAAAACCGTGCTTCCGAATGATTTCGTCCTCGCTTTGACGGGCTTTCGCCCGGATCGGAAATTGATGCTGGACGCCGGCGTGGAAATGTCCGGCGAGATGGAGAAACCGGTCTTTAATCCGGAGACGATGGAGACGAATATCCCCGGCATCTATGTAGCCGGCGTTATCGCTTCCGGCCGCAACGCAAACGAAGTATTCATCGAATCCGGACGCGATCACGGACGCCTGCTCGCAGAGCATATCAGCGATCTGTTATCCGATAAGGCATAGACTCCATAGGAATGGAGTAAGGAGAGAATTTCATACATGAATCAAATCGATGTTGTATCACTTTTACTTTTGCTCATGGCCGGGTTGGGAATTTTCAGCAGCAATATGCCGATCACCGTTGCTATGATTGTCCTCCTGCTGATCCGTGTTCTCCATATGCATTACGCCTTCCCCTGGTTGGAGAAATACGGTCTTACGGTAGGAATCATTATCCTGACCATCGGCGTGATGGCCCCCGTCGCCAGCGGGAAGCTGTCGCTTCAAACCCTATGGTCTTCCTTCTTTCATTGGAAGTCTCTGCTCGCCATCGCTGTAGGAATGCTGGTCGCTTGGCTTGGCGGGCGAGGCGCCGCCCTGATGGGCAGCCAGCCTACCGTAGTAGCCGGACTCCTGATCGGCACGGTGCTTGGCGTCGCCTTTTTCCGCGGCGTGCCGGTCGGCCCATTGATCGCTGCAGGAATCCTTTCGCTGTTCATCGGCAAAATGTAAAACGTAATTGGAAAAGGCTGTCTCTTGAACATTCATTCAAAAGACAGCCTTTTGTCTTACTTCAAATTCAGGATATTTTATTTTTTAAAAATGTCTTTACACCATCATACATAGTTAATAATCCAATAACTACAGCCAGAGTTCTAACGACCATTTCAGCACTTAAAAGATTTCCCATTACTTTATTAACGTCATAATAAGATCCTGTAATAAATACTGGCGAGAACATAATTAATATTCCTACAATGATGCTGGTTAAAAGAATTAGTATTTTGCCACTACTACTATCGGCAAGGGCAACTTGAGAACCTTGGCCAGCCCTAGTCTTAAATATACCGTAGCTATCATTGGCGCAAGCAACACGCAACTGCGCGGCTTGACGTCAACGATGATGAAGGAAGCAAGTAACAAATCTTTTTATTGATATCCTTTTAAATTCCTGCAATTCTACATTAGTTTAAGCCACGATAACGTAATATTAGCGGAACTGATGCAATAGTGCAGTATTTTTGGACTTGTAGAGATAAAGTTACTCGGGATGAGGGGTAATTATGTATTTTTGCAGGAATGTTTCTCTTTTGAACCGGTTAATTAATAAATTTCTGCACTTTTGCATGATTCCTCTAATATTCCTCAATAATTCCGATATGTATGCTCCAGCATGATTACAACGCTTATCCAAACATAACTTCAGCAATGGATCGCAGGTTTGCCCAATTACATCAAGGCTTACCTACCGAAAATAAGCTGCGAAAGTTGAGTTACAATTTATTTAATTGCTACATCAACTTGAAATTATACAACCTTGTATAGAAAAAATAATCGCCCCAGTGTGCCGGTACTCCGGCAACTGAGGCGATCCATCTTTTTGATCCATTTACTGATGATTCAGGTTTTGAATATTATACAATTGCGCGTAGACGCCTTCCGGCTTGGCCATCAACTCTTCATGGGTGCCCCGTTCGGCTACCGCCCCATTCTTCATCACGATAATAAGATCCGCATATGTAATCGTGGATAAGCGGTGAGCAACGATCAGCGTGGTCCGGCTCTTGGACAGGTCCTGGAGCGATTGCTGGATCAGATGCTCCGATTCCAAATCAAGCGCTGATGTTGCTTCATCCAGAATGAGGATCGGCGGATCCTTCAGGAATACGCGGGCAATGGCAACCCGCTGCTTCTGGCCACCGGACAGCTTCACGCCCCGTTCGCCCACTTCGGTATCATAGCCCTGCGGCAGCGCCATGATAAATTCGTGCGCATTCGCCGCTTTTGCCGCGGCTACGACGTCTTCGTCATCCGCTTCGGGATTGCCCAGTTTGATGTTGTCCCGCACGTTCCCGCTAAATAGGAAGTTATCTTGGAGCACCATACCAACCCGGCTGCGCAAGCTTTCCATCGTCCAGTCCCGGACATCCTTTCCTCCGACCGTCAGCGTACCCTTCTGGATGTCATAGAAGCGAGGAATCAAGCCGACAAGAGAAGACTTTCCGCCTCCGCTCATCCCGACAAAAGCAACCGTCTGCCCCGGGTTGACCTGCAGCGAAATATTTTTAAGCACCCAGTTCCCTTGCTCCTGATATTTAAACCATACATTCCGAAAAGTAATACCATGAGTGCCGGCCGGCATTACCGCCGCGCCTTTGGCATCCGTCATTTCATACGGCTCCTCCAGCAATTCCAGCACCCTTTCCCAGGAAGCGGATGCTTGGGTCAGGATTGTGGAAGAGTTGATCAAGCGTTTCAGCGGTGCATATAACCGATCGAGATAGCCAAAAAACGCAACGAACGTTCCCAGCGTTAAATGACCCTGGATCACCTGGTAACCCCCGTATCCGATGACAAGCAGCGGCGCAATATCCGTCAGTGTATTTATAATGGCGAATGTCCATGCATTCCATCGGCTGTGCGCCATTGCCCTGCTAAGATATTTACCGTTGATCCCCTCGAACTGCCGCGCATCGTGGCGTTCCAGCGCAAAACTGCGGATCACCGAGATCCCCTGGATCCGCTCATGCAAATAAGCCTGGATCCCGGCCAGCGCGGCGGAGCGATCCTTGGTAAGCTTCTTCAGCCGCTTGTACAACACTTTGACCGCGATGGCATAAAGCGGAAATATGGAAATCGCGACAAGGGTAAGCAGCGGGTTAAGATAGAACATAAAACCTAGCACGAACACCAAAGTGAACGAATCCAGCCATACATTCATCATGCCGACTTCTACGATATTTTTCGTTTGCTCGGCGTCATTGATAAAGCGGGAGATGACTTCACCCACTTTGGTATTTTGATAATAGCGGAGCGACAACCGCTGTAAATGGGCATACAGCTTGTTGCGCAGGTCGAACAGAATTTTGGCTGTAATGAACTGAGCGAAATATTGCCTTGCATATTCGACAGGTCCCCGGACAATCACGAATAAAAAGAACGTACCTCCAAGCACAACCAAAAGCCGGTTTATTTTTTCAGTTATATCCACGGCCTGATTGAGCAAAATGTCATCCACTACATACTTCTGAACGAGCGGCAATAATGATGGAATACCAAATTTCAAAATCCCGATGATCAGGGTTAATACAATCCACTTCGTATAAGGCTTAACAAATTTAAAATAAGCTTTCCATTGTTTCAACTCGGCTGCACTTCCCTCTGCTTTTCTCTACAAAAATGAACAATTGATTTTGAAAAACAAACCATAGAGGACTTTTTGGGTCTTATTTTATCAAAATCAGTATTTTCCTCGTTAATAAGATCCTTCCGGGGCCTTATTTGTCTTAAATATGCTTGAAGTCGGCTGTCCAGGTCTCAGTTTGCAAAATAAGACCCTAAAAGCACCTTATTTTTCCTGTATAGCTTATAATCTCTCAAATAGCGCCCCTAAAGTCCCTTATTTCTCATTCCGATCAACATGGACTGAATCACTTTTACAATTCTATTTCATTTGCCAATCTCTCTGCATACGCGTCGAGACGCGCTTCGATCAATTCGGCGGTCAGTCCTTGAAAGCCAAGATCTTCCCAACCTTTATATACCCCGGGAGGACCCGGCAGTACCTCAATCAAGGTAAGTATGTCCCAATAAGGATCCGCTGCCTCTATCACGCTTCCAGGAGAAGCCAGATAAGCTTCCATAAAAGCATCCGTCGTTTCCACTCCGTACAGTTGAACCAAATTCAATCGGCAATGACCGGTATCGATCCCTGCAGGACCTTGGCATGCATTTACCCAATCCACGACGCCGCTCACGCGGTCCTGCAGCCAAAGCACATTGGCCGGGTGATAGTCCCGATGAATGAGACGAGGCACATAATTGGGGGCCGGTCTATTAACGCGCTCAATCAGCTTGGCCCAAGCGGAAGGAGTAGTCGTCCATGCAGGTACCTGAAGATCTTCTATTTTATTATAAGTAAAATAGTTCCATACTATCGGTTCATTCATCGAAGCCTGATTACCATGCATTGCGGCTGCCGCTTCAGCCAGTCCCCGAATCCAGCTCTCTGAGGGACTCGCTGGCAAAACTACCTTACCCGGGAGACGGCTCATCAGCACCATCGGCAATCCGCACCGCTCGCCAGTCGGATCTGCGGCAATCCACTCCGGAGAAGGTATTCCGGCCGATTTCGCGGCCTGCAATGCTGCCGTTTCATGCTCGGCCAGATCCGGCTCCGCCTGAAGCCAGACTTTGTCCGTAAATTGACGCAGTACCCAATTCAGGTGCTCTTTATCGTCAGCCAATGAAATTTCCAATGCATACACCGCAGAAGAAATTCCCCCTTGCATCGGCATCACTTGCTCCACTCTGGCCAATTTTCCGGTCCGTCTACCCGCTTGCTCCTCAACCCAAGTAAGTACCGACTGCGGCAGTAGCTGCCCTTCCGCTCTAACGTTTATTTCCATACAACAGCCTCCCTTCTTTGGACAACCGCGTATTTTTCCCGTAAAGCTGTATTTGTAAACACAATAATGATATACTCCATAATAACATGTCACTGCCTGTAACGCGGCAAAAGATGCGGCGCATAAGTACCAGCCCCACTTTCACCGCTACGCAACAAAGAACAGGCAGCGAAAGGCAGCAGCCGCATTAGGAGGATAACCATGTCACGTCGATTTGTAATCGAGGCCGTGATGGTGGCGATTTACGGTGAATTGCTGGTGCCTTCAGCACCTGTCGAATATATTGTCCCTTACACCACCGTCATGGAGCTCTATGAATTTCAAAACAGTCCGGAACCGCTTATGAACGATCCCTCGGACGACCTGCACGTCAAGAACAAGATCAACGAACTGATCTCTTATCTGGAAGAACCGCTGAACCGGAAGAAGCTGGAACGGGCGCTTGCCGTCCCTTGGTCAAAGAGTCCTGCTATTCTGTTTGGCGACAATATCTCCTGGATCGTCATCAACTCGGTTGACAATGAACAGTACGGCGAATTGCTCGATCCTATCGAAACCGAAATCGTGCTTGCCGCGCAGCGGGAGAACGCCCCTATTTTAACAGACCAGCTAGAGCTGATCCGCCGGATCATCGCCGCCGAAGCCCCGGTTCAGGTATTTGATATCGGAGATTTCGACTTTGCGATGGAGGACAGCATTTTCTCATAAACAGCATTATGACAAAAGATAAGCACAGGGTACAGAAGAAATTCTGCATCCTGTGCTTCTTAAATTCCGGCTATTCTTTTTGCAGGGTATAGTTATTAAACTCCCCCTGAGGTGCAGTATTAAAATAATTCGTACCGTTCACCTCATACCGGATCGCGTAGGTGATCCCGCCGCCCCCGTCTTTTACGCCCTTTATTTGGACCTCGCCAACTGCCGGAACGGTTAATACCCTCGGTTTATGCTTGATCATAAACGCATCGCCTACGGGCGCTCCGTTTACTAGCACCTGAACGTAATCGCCGTCTTCCGCAGCATAATCCCAGACCCAGATTTTCGTATCCGCGCTTAGCGACTTATGCGTAATCGTATAATCCTGTTTGCCGATGTTCTTGTCCTCCTTCAGCAGTACCGCACCGGCGAGCAGCGATGTGGAGGTCCGATCGGCCAGCGCTTTCACGGCAGCATCGGACGTATCTACGGATTGGCTGGAGAACATATAAACGATCATAACAATAAAAAATGCAGCGATGGAAAACGCGCCGAACCGCTTATAGGACGATCCGTTCTTGTTCCGGTCGTCCCTAGCCTTCGGAGTGACAGGCTGCTCCGGTCGGGAATCCCCGGCAAATGGCAGCTTTCCTCCCGATTGTTGCCGGGTCGTATCGTCGTCCGTCGCCTGCTGCTGAGCTTGCTCACGCTTTTCAACCTCACCGCGTTCAAGATCGTGCCGATATTGATCGCTCATTTGCCATCCCTCCCGTTAAAGCGGCTCTTTTCCGGTGAAAATAAAGACTCATTAAAATCCGGCATAATATAATCTGGACCACCATCACTATGGTCCACACCATATGTCTGCTGTCGCTCTGCACTTCGTACCCAAAATTCAGTATCAGCAATGCCACGCTTACGATGATCGTATTGATGAGCATTATTTTTACGTAGGGAAACATCCAGGGCAACTTGTCATACATCTTGCGGAACGCCGGAATCATCAGAGATAAGCCGATAAACAATCCAAACAATGCCGTCAAGAATACGCCCGTGTTCGGGACTGCAAACCCGGATTCCATTACGGTTCCCATATCCGAGAGCGTCATAATCGGAACCAGAAACAGCATGGGAAGCAGCCAGGTCATAACCGCCAAAAAATAAATCCACGCCGCGATGGTTCCCAATACAGATTTCCAACTACGCATAATGTGCTATACCTCCTCAATATCGGCAGCATCGATGACTACCAGCTCTTCTTTATAGATTTCCGGCTTGGCGGTCAAACGGAGCGCCTGGCGGTTGACCGAGCGTTCGGCCACATTTCGGACATATCGTCCGTTGCCGAAGGATTCTTGCGTTACGGCATGTTCAAATACCCGGTAAAGCTTCTCTCTTGCTTCGCTGCTGAGAACGAAGCTGCCTGAAGAATAAAAGCCTTCCGCGATGACCATGAGCTCATCGGGCGAGTAATCCGGAAATTCGATAATGTTTGGAAAGCGGGATTTCAAGCCAGGATTGGTCGCCAAAAACTCCATCATCTCTTCCCCGTAACCGGCTAAAATCACAACAAGCCGCTCCCTGTGATCGTCCATCAGTTTCACCAGCGTATCGATCGCTTCCCGCCCGTAATCCTGTTCACTCCCCTTCGCAAGCGCATACGCCTCATCAATGAACAGTACTCCGTCCAGTGCCTCGTTTACGACATGCGTGGTTTTTAACGCCGTATGTCCCACATAGCCCGCTACCAGGCCGGAGCGGTCGGTCTCGACCAGCTTGCTTGTTTTGACGATTCCCATATGATAGAGCACATGTGCAATTGTCCGTGCCATCATCGTTTTGCCCGTGCCGGGATTCCCCATGAAAATCATATGGAAGGTTTGCGGCTGTTCTTTTCCAAGGCCCAGCTTTTTGCGTTCATTCTCCATCTTCAACCTTGCGTGCAGACTCCGCACATAGTCTTTGACCTCATCCAGTCCTACGATCCCGGAGAGCGATTGTTCAAGATCAAAACCGGTATCGCCCGTCTTCTCCGGTTGAATGTCCGTCTCGATAATTTCCGTCAATCCCTGTACGGTAACGTCGTCCTGATCGGCCACCCTTGCCGATTGGTTCCGCATGATGTTCTCAATCCGGTTACGAACCATTCTGGCATTCCCGGTATGCGCGGAGGCTGCCTTCCTAGCTGCCATCAATTGATCATACAGCATCGTTTTGGCCGGTTCCGTCAGGGTAAAGCCTTTCTCGGCGATCATTTTCAAAGCGATCCGGTAAAGTTCATCGCCGCTGTAATCAGGAAACTCAATGGTCAAAGGGAATCTGGAGGCGAGACCCGAATTGGATTTCATAAAATCCGTCATTTCCTTGTTGTACCCGGCCAAAATAACGACGATTTCACCCCGGTAATCCTCAATCAGCTTCACCAGGGTATCGATCGCCTCTTTCCCATACCCGCTTCCGTTATCTTTCAATGTATAAGCTTCATCAATAAATAACACGCCGCCCAACGCGCTGCGGAATACCTCTTCGGTCTTTTTCGGCGTATGCCCGGCATATTCCGCGACAAGTCCGCTGCGGTCCGTCTCCACCAGATGACCCTGCTTCAGCAGCCCCATTTCTCTAACCATATTCGCGACAACTCGTGCCATTGTCGTTTTGCCGGTTCCCGGATTACCCGTGAATACCATATTCAGCGATTGGGAGGAATCGACCGTGATTCCTGCCTGCTTTCTTTTTTCATTAGCCAGCAAAAGTTTATACTGAATGCGGAGAAAATCCTTAACTTCTTCCAAGCCGATAATTTCGGACAACGACTGCTCCAGATCAAACACCGTTTTGTCTGCAAATCGGAAATCCTCGGGGCAGAGAAGATCCATTTCGGGGTTTGCAGCTTGTGCAATCCTCTTGCCCTGCTCCAAAATGGCCCCTTCAATCACATTTCGGACCAGCCGGCCATTGCCGCCGTCATTCCTTCCCTTGATCTGGCTCTTCTCAAATAGTTCAAGCAGCTGCCCTTGGCATGACTCGCTAATACGGTATCCCTTGGAAGCCGCCGTTATTTCCGCGATCGCGGCCATTTCTTCAGCCGTGTAATCCTCGAATTCGATCTGTACCGGGAACCTTGATTTCAGCCCGCTGTTTGTTTTGAGGAAACGCTCCATTTCATCACGATATCCGGCCAGAATAACGACGAGATCATCCCTGTGATCCTCCATCGCCTTGACCAGTGTATCAACGGCTTCCTGTCCGTAAGTATCATGCTTATCCCTGCACAGCGCATAGGCTTCATCTATAAAAAGAACGCCGCCCAACGCGGCTTGAATCACGTCATTCGTCTGCTTGGCCGTTTGTCCGGTATATTGTCCGACCAGGTCCGCCCTGCTGACTTCCCGCAGTTGGCCTGTCGACAACACTCCGATCGCCTTAAGATATTTTGCGACGATTCTGGCAATGGTCGTTTTGCCCGTACCGGGATTCCCCGTAAATATCATATGCCTCGTAATGGATGACGATAAGAAGCCCGCCTCTTCCCGCATATGCTGGACCTTTCCGTGGTTTTCCAGGCTATACACATATTCTTTGACCTTATCCAGACCGACCACGGCGTTTAATTCTTTGCGGACTTCGTCGATTTGCGCGTTCGTTTTGTCCGGAAACCACTCGGACTCCGACAGATCCACCGTTGTAATCACAGCGGCTCCTGTGTTTAAACGAACCAGCGGCCGTCCCGCGACATAATCAAGACTAGCCTCCGTCATTGGGGGCAGCGGATTTCTTAATTTGTAATCGGATAAAGCTTTATATATAAAATTGAATATGTACTCCTCGATCGCTCTGATTCCTGTCGTTTTTTTGAACCGGGAACTGCAGCAAGCGACGAAATTGTCGGTAAAACCCACGCGGAGCGACAGCTGATTCTTGCAGCGCAATTCCATATCCCGCAGCAGCTTTAACGTTATTGCACGAATATCCTGCTCCGAATAATCCTCAAACCGGATCAAGTCCCCTACGACCTCCATCACTTTCGGGCTCCACGCCTCTTCAATCCGGCTCTTGGAGCTGCCCGTAACAAACACGAAAAATTTCCCGTTCGCGGAAAGCTCACTGACCGAGTTATGGGCCAGCACTCCGGTCGCCTCCACGAGGACGTTGTTCTGCATCGCGTACCGTGCGCCTAATTGGTATTTCCCTTGTACGATCAGTCCTGAGAGAACATCAATAAAAGCCTTGTGAGCCAACTCGAATCGCTCAACGACGACAACATCAGAGTTGGTATACATCGCCTTATATAAGTCGGAGAGGAAGAGCCCCTTGTCGGACAATGCGGGATATAATCCGAGGTCGATCCGGGACGGGACTTCATAGCTGAGCAGCTTCTGCTCCTTCATAGCAGCAACGGCCGTGTTCACCAACGTTTGCTTCCCCATGCTTTCCCCGCCGATAAGAAACAGCGTATTTCTCGGTTTATCTCCGTCAAACCCGCTCACAAACGGTCTTTTCATCGCAATAAACAAATGCTCCACCGCCGGTCGCTGCCCGATAAACTGCCGGAGGACATCCTCTTTGGCGAATGCAATGCTCTTATCCAGCGAGTCAGCCGTCACGGTATCCCTGATCGTTCCGCTGTAAGGAATTTTATCGTTCCCGCAGCCTGAGGCGGCCGCTTCCCCTTCGTTATGCATCCCCGGATCCGCCGAGGACCCCGGTATGGATGCGATCGGCTTCACGGAACTTGATTCTGCTGTCGACTTTTTCGCTATAAACCCATGTTTACGAACCGATTCGATAATCTGATATTCAGGAAAAATAAATTTCAGAATCTGCCTGATGTCCAACGATAAGCCTCCGTTCAATAACAACGAATAGTAAATACCCAATCTCTCTTTTTCGTCATGGAAGGTATGGAACCCTTTGAAAATAAAGATAAAAATTAGAAAATTAGGGCTTAAGATATAGAATTCTTTTTTCCATTATAAAAAAGCAAAAGACCGTCCCACGATCCGGGTACGGCCTATTGCATTAGAAAACACTTATTTTTCTGCCTCAATTCTCATATTCATAATCAATATCGTCTTCGGCAGCATTATAAACAACCTTCAGCTTATGACCGTCCAAGTACCATTGGTCATGCTCTTCCATAAAAAACGTGATTCCCTCCACCGTGGAGGAAAGGCCCGGAAACACCGGTTCTTCGACCTGAATTCCCAATGAGAAGCCGGGGTGAATCTTACCTCCCGCGCTGTATCTGGCGAATAGCCGCACGGTCTGTCCTTCTTCTAAGCTCAGCTCTTTTTTAAACCAGTTGGCGGCGTCTCTCGATATTTCGATCATGTGTAATCCCTCCTATACTCTCTTCATTTTAGACCAAACCGGCATTTTTGCAAAAAAATAAATTGACACCTTTACAAAACGGGTGTTAAAATCTCAAACATACGAGATCAGCAATTGAATTTATTACCATTAACTAAGAAAGGGTGACGACGGTGTTTAAGATGTTTAATCAGAGCGCATTTGATCATGCGACATACACACAACTGAATACCGAAGTAACCCGACCGGCTTTGAAAGCGTTCTGATCCGACCTTTCGTGGCCAATGAGCATCTGGGAAAGCAGCTTTTTCATTCTTGGCGGCGGTTACTTCGAATTGAAGTAGCGTACGCATTCATATGTTCTGAATTATTAAGGCATATCGTTTTCGGACGATGTGCCTTTTTTGCTGTTTTTTCGGCTTCACGGGTTATTTCGGAATAGAAAAAGGAGGAAACCTCACTATGTTTGCAGTGCTTAAAAATTTGGGATGGTTCTTTAAAAGGGAAAAGAGGCGCTACGTGATCGGCCTTGTCCTGCTGATTTTGGCGGGAGTCCTGGAACTTGCCCCACCCAGGCTGCTCGGTAAAGCCATTGACAACATTGCCACTGGCACCGTTACCTGGTCATCATTGACCACCTACATTCTGCTCATCATCGCGGTGCTCGCTATTATTTACCTGATAACGTACATATGGATGCATAAATTGTTCGGTGGCTCCAACCTGGTAGAGCGCCTGCTCCGCACCCGCTTTATGAACCATCTTCTTGGCATGACTCCGCCGTTCTTCGAGCGTAGCCGTACCGGGGACTTAATGGCCCGGGCAACGAACGATCTTCGTTCCGTAGCCGGGACGGTCGGGTTCGGTATGCTGACGCTGACGGACTCCACCGCCTACCTTTCGGTTATTTTTATCGCCATGAGCACGCTGATCAGCTGGAAGCTGACTTTGGCCGCGATCATTCCTCTCCCTTTTATCGCCCTGGCGATGAAAATTTACGGAAAGATCATTCATGAGCGATACACCCTCGCACAAGACGCGTTCGGAGACATGAACGATCAGGTGCTGGAATCCGTGGCCGGTATTCGCGTAATCCGTGCCTATGTTCAGGAACGGAATGATGAGAAACGGTTTGCGGACATCACGAATGACGTGTATAAAAAGAACCTGGCGGTGGCCAAAGTGGACGCCTACTTTGAACCGACCATCCGCCTGTTCGTAGGACTCAGCTATGCGATCGGATTGACTTATGGCATTTATCTCGTATTTCATAATGAATTGACCCTGGGCGATCTCGTATCTTTCAATATGTACCTGGGGATGATGATCTGGCCGATGTTCGCCATCGGTGAACTGATCAATGTAATGCAGCGCGGCGGCGCCTCGCTGGACCGCGTAAACGAAACGCTGAATGTTCGGCCCGATGTACAGGATCCCGAGCATCCGGTCGAAGTGGCTGTACCGGAGAGCATTGAATTCAAGGATGTAACCTTCCGGTATCCTACCTCGACGATCAACAATCTGGAGAATATCGACCTGTCGATCCAGCGCGGCGAAACGCTAGGTATCGTCGGCAGAACCGGCAGCGGGAAGTCGACGCTATTGAAACAATTGCTGCACGAATATCCGTCCGGTACCGGAGAACTGGTCATTTCAGGTGTACCGATCGGCCAAATCACACTGAACCGCCTTCATGGCTGGATCGGCTACGTTCCGCAAGAACAAGTCTTGTTCTCCAAAACGGTACGGCAGAACATCCAATTCGGACGCTCCGGCGCATCGGATGATGTCATTATGGAAGCGATTCGCACCGCTGCCTTCGACCAGGATCTAGGAACGCTGTCCGACGGACTGGATACGCTCGTCGGCGAGAAGGGCGTCGCCCTCTCAGGCGGACAGAAGCAGCGCGTCTCGCTGGCGAGAGCCTTTATCGCCGATCCCGACATCCTGATTCTCGACGACGCCTTGTCCGCGGTCGATGCCCGGACGGAAGCCCGGATCATCGAGAATATCCGGAGCAAACGCTCCGGCAAAACAACCCTGATCTCCACCCACCGCTTGTCGGCGATCGAACATGCCGACTGGATCGTGGTGCTGGAAAAAGGGCGAATTATCGAGCAAGGTACTCATGAAGAACTGCTTCAGCAGAACGGATGGTACCGCGAACAATACGAACGCCAGCAGGTCGAATCGAACCTGACTGACGGGGAGGTGTCCTAAGATGCACACCCATACGGGAAAATCACTGTTCAAATACGCCCTAACGGCGAAAAATACATTTATTCTGGCGCTCATCATGCTGGCGATCGGCGTAGCCGCCGAACTGGCCGGCCCGTTTATCGCCCGGACGATGATCGACGATCATATGCTGGCGATCGAGAAGCCTTTTTTTGAAACAGCGGCTGCCGGCGACAAAACCGTTTCTTATGACGGTCGCTACTACAAACGCGGCGACCGGTTTGCAGATGGAGAAGCACGCGGGGCCGAAGCCCGTGTGCTGCAGGTCGGCAAGTCATTTGTCTTCGTAAACGCTGCCGTAGCCGAAATATCAGGCGATCGCAGCTTCAAGGACGGCGTGCTGACCTTCAACCATAACGGCAAGGTCACCGAATACCCGGCTCAAAAGCTGACGGCTTCCGAGGTATTTGCTTTTTACAAACCCGAGGTTCCGGGAATATTCACTTTGGTCAGCTGGTATTTCGTTTTCTTGGCGATCTCGATCATCATGGAATTCGGAAAAACCTACTGGCTCCAATCCTCGGCCAACAAAGTTATTCAGAAGCTGCGGATGGATGTGTACGCGCATATTCAGCGCCTGCCGGTTCATTTCTTCGACAACCTGCCGGCAGGTAAAGTCGTCTCCCGGGTCACGAACGATACGGAGGCGGTCAAGGATTTGTTTATCGCCGTCCTATCCAACTTCTTCTCGGGCATCATCAATATGCTGGGAGTCTATGTAGCTCTATTCTTACTGGATGTCAGACTCGGCCTGATCTGTCTATTCGTTGTACCGATCATCTGGCTGTGGGTGGTGCTGTACCGGAAGTTTGCGACCAAATACAATACGATCATCCGCTCCCGGCTGAGTGAGATTAATGCCATCATCAACGAATCGATTCAAGGCATGTCGATCATCCGGATCTTCCGCCGCGAAGCGCAGACCAAGGAAGAGTTCGAAAACCTGAACGACGATTACATGAAGCATCAGAATAAAATGCTGAATTTGAACGCATTTACATCGCACAACCTGGTTAATGTAATTCGCAGCTTCTCCTTCGCCGTCGTACTTTGGTACTTCGGATCTGCGCAGCTGACAGGCGCGGGCATCATCTCCCTCGGTGTGCTGTATGCTTTCGTCGACGTGCTCGGCCGGCTGTTCCAGCCGATTACCGGGATGGTCAACCAGCTTGCGGCTCTGGACTCGTCCCTCGTATCCGCCGGACGCGTATTCACGCTAATGGATGAACCGGGCGAACCCGTAACCGACGGATCTATGCCGCGCTACAAAGGTAATGTGGAATTTAAAAACGTCTCTTTCGCCTACAAGCGCGATTACGTGTTGAAGAACATTTCCTTCGAAGCGAAGCAAGGCCAAACCGTGGCCCTGGTCGGTCATACCGGTTCAGGCAAAAGCTCGATCATCAACCTGCTGTTCCGGTTCTATGATCCTCAAAAAGGAATCATCACGATCGACGGTCAACCTGTAATCGACTTGCCGAAGCAGTGGATCCGCCAGCATATGGGGATCGTGCTGCAAGACCCTTACCTTTTTACCGGCACGATTGCTTCGAACGTGAGCCTGGGCGACGAGCGCATTTCACGCGAGACGGTCCAGAAAGCTTTAGAGGATGTAGGCGCAATGCGGATTCTATCGCATCTGCCTAAAGGGCTGGATGAGCCGGTCGTGGAAAAAGGCAGCACCCTGTCCGCAGGCGAACGCCAGCTGATCTCGTTTGCCAGGGCGCTGGCCTTCGATCCGGCGATCCTCATTCTCGATGAAGCTACCGCCAACATCGATACGGAAACCGAGGCGCTGATTCAATCCGCGCTCGAAGTGCTCAAACGCGGGCGGACGACATTTATTATCGCCCACCGTTTGTCCACGATCCGCGGGGCAGATCAGATCCTCGTCTTGCACCGCGGCGAAATTGTCGAACGCGGCACCCACGAGGAATTGCTGGCGCTCGGCGGACGCTATTATCAAATGTACCGGCTTCAGCTTGGGGCTGCTGCCGAAGCACCGGAAGCAACCGGCATAGCAATGCTGCCGGCCGTAAATCGCATATAATTTACAAACCCAGTCGGAGATGAGGCCTAGAAGCCTCTCTTCAGCTGGGTTTTTATTTGTCTATCAATAATATCACTGTGAAACAAGAACATTTGTTCTATAATTTACTTGTATTTCCATTCTAATTGAAGGTGAGGAGTTAGCATGATTCAGAGAATATCTACTCCGTTCAGTTATTCCTCGGCGGTAGCTGCCGGAGATTATGTATTCATCGGACTGCATCGCGGTTTTGGCGATACGTTCGAGGAACAGATTCGCGATGTATTTGTTCATTTAAAGAACACGCTTGAGCAATGCGCTACTTCGTTGGATCAGATCGTCCAAGTTTCAGTCCATTTGAAGCATATTGAGAATTTGCCTGCCATGGAACAAATTTTCTGCGATTATTTTGCACAAGATCAATATCCCGCAAGAATAACCGACACCACGGAGTTTTTTGATAAGGATTGCTTGCTAATGATCGAGGGGATTGCCTACAATCCCGGATTGACAACGTCGCGCCATACATAATTACAAGAAAGAAGCCGCTCTGCGAGTCTTCAACTAAACTCGCAGAGCGGCTTTCCTTGATTTTGCTTGTTATTTCAACTGCTCAATCTCAACGGTATACTGATTTGATACATAGGTTTCAGTCTTGGAATCCGTAATGACCTGAGGATACATCATATCCGGGTCCGGAGACAGCAATTCATAATATACGATCGCTTTGTTCTGCTTCGTGAATTCTACCTTGGCCACCCGAATCCCATATCCGGGATGAGGCTGCTGATACCGGGTCAAAGTCACCTTGTTGACCTGATCGTTGATCCGCTCCACGCTAACTGACACGTTTTGGCGGTTTTTTTCTTCGTTTTCTTTAAATTCCTTCACATACTCGGCCGCATTGTAGACCATTCTGGCCGCTTCGATGCGAGTCAGCGGGGAAGTTGGATAGAACTTTCCTTTATCATCCAGCTCGGTAATTTTCATCAGAAGCAATCTTTGAATACTGCCCGAGTAGAGAACATTTCCCTGATCCGCATCTTTTACGTCGATATACATTTTGATCATCGGATAGTTCCCGGTTGAAGATATCGCCTGATCCAGAATATAAGCGAACTGTTCCTTCGAAATTTCGCCGTTCCATTTGAATTTGTCAGGCAGCTTGATTCCGCGGTCTTCTAATGCTTTTTGAGCTGAGTAATACCATGAATTTTTACCGTGGTGCTTATTTGAATTCTTCTTACCTTCTTTCCCTTCCAACCCGAGTGCCTGGACGATCATATAAACGCCTTGAGCTCCGGTCAGCTTGCCTTTGGGAACGAACTTGTCTTTGGAAATACCTTGGATTACACCTTTTTGTTGCAGCGACTCAGTAATTTTTGCATCCTGTCCGTGGACATCGTTAAAAGCCGATGCCGATGAAGCAAGCAGCAAAGAGCCGGACAAGACCAAAGCGGCCACTGCGTTCAGCTTATTCTTTTTCATGTGGAATCACCTCTGCCCCCTAGACGCAGGAATTATAAGAAAGGTTGCATATTTTTTCCTTATAAATTAAATATACAGACTGGATAATATCCTCACCCTCCGGCGGACGCTTCGCCGTCATCAGCTTCAGATTGAAGCCAGGTTAGCCAGCCGTTGGCCTCCAGGACCTCCAAATATTTGCTCAAACGGGGATGCAGCGGCTCCGCTTCTGCACCAAATTTTCGTTTGATGTTCGATGCGATTTCGGCAACGGTATACTGTCCATTGCAATGAGATACCACGCTGCTTCCGAGCTCATCCAAATGAACCTTTATCCAGGCTGGCTGTTTCAAATAACGGATGGATTGCCGCTCCAGCCAGCTGGTTCTCGGCAACAACAGTGTTACTTTTCCCTCATCGTCTTCTACTGTATCGAGATGAGGACGGAGCAATGGAATCATTTCAAGTAAATTACTGACCGGACGTTTAGTTCTTCGACCCATTACATCATCCTCCTAACTTTTTTGAGTAATCCCGTCTTTGCTGCGAAGCGAAATCACCGTTAGCAGGATCGTTACAGCCAGGAACACGATAAATGGAAGCAGGTGATTCTGTACGGCCAATGTACCTGGAACCTGAACACCCGCCCAAATCAGGATCGCAATTATGACGCCGACCAGAGATTCTCCAGCAATTAAGCCGGAAGCCAGCAGCGTTCCTGTCTCGATCCGGCTCTTCAGCAAGCCTTCGTTACGACGGGATATGAATTCTACGAACCACCGTACTAAACCGCCGACCATAATCGGAGTGCTGACATGAACCGGCAAATAAATGCCCACAGCCACAGTCAACGAATTCAACCCAAGAAATTCAAATACAATCGCTGCGGCAACCCCGATAAAAATCAGATCCCAAGGCAGATTCTCGGCCATGATTCCTTCTACAATCAACCGCATCAACACGGCTTTTGGGGCGGGCAGCTGCTCCGAACCTAAGCCATAAGATGCATTTAGCACATTCAAAATAAACCCGATGACCAGACCGGATACAAGCACGCCGATCATCATGGCAACCTGCTGCTTCCATGGTGTGCCACCAACCAGATAACCGGTTTTGAGATCCTGCGAGATGTCTCCAGCTACCGCTAGAGCCACGCAAACGATCGCGCCTACAGTAAGAGCCGTCACCATACCGGCGGTTCCCGATACGCCTGTGAGCTTATACAGGACGGTCACGATTAGCAAGGTGGCGATGGTCATCCCGGAGACGGGAGAAGACGAACTGCCGACTAGTCCGACAATCCGTGAAGCGACCGTAACGAATAGAAATCCGAACAAGGCGATGGCTACGGCGCCTAATATCCCGACTTTCGTAATCGGGTCAAACGCCAGCAAAATGATGAGTACAAGAATGAGCGCAAATACCCATTTGGCCGGAATATCCCGGTTAGTCCGGTCCAGGGTTACCTTCTCGTCACCGCGTGTTGCTAAGCCCTGCAAGGTGGCTGCCAACGAGCTGAATAGCATCGGCAGGGTCTTCACCAGCGTGATCAACCCTCCTGCGGCTACCGCACCGGCTCCGATATATCGAATGTAATCGCCCCAAATTCCCCAAGCGTCAAGTTGGCTGATCGGGGTTTGTGAGGGAGCGATCGATCCCGTGGCTCCAGCCCCGAAGAAACCGATCATTGGAATAAGCACCAGCCAGGCCAAAATCCCTCCTGCCAGCATTTGTCCGGCAATGCGCGGGCCGATAATATACCCGACACCCAGTAAGGCGGGATAAGTATCCATGCCGATTACTGCATTTTTAAATTTGAATACCGCTGTCTCGATCTCGGTTCGAAACAACATCAATCCGTCTCCTAGCGCTTTCACCAGTCCTCCGACGCCAAACCCGAGCATCACCATGCGGGCGCTACGTCCCCCCGTCTCACCGGAAACCAGCACCTCGGCGCACGCCGTCCCTTCCGGATAAGGCAGGGTTTCATGTTCCTTCACGATCAGCAGCCGGCGCAGCGGCACCATCATGGCCACCCCGAGAAACCCGCCTACCAGCACGATGAAGCTGATCATTTGCTGACCCGGATTCAAGTCCCACATATACAACGCCGGAATCGTAAAAATTGCGCCTGCAGCTACGGCCTCTCCGGCCGTAGTCATCGTTTGGACGATATTGTTCTCCAGTATCGACTTTCTGCGGAACAAACCACGGAGTACCGCCAGAGAAATTACGGCTGCCGGAATCGAGGCGCTGACCGTCAAACCGATTTTCAGTCCCAAATAAGCGTTAGCCGCCGCAAACACGACCGCTAGCACAATCCCCAAACTGATCGCCACTGCAGTTAATTCGGGCAGGGTTCGGGATGCGGAGATGTAAGGTACGAATGATGCTGAGGAATCGGTTGGTTTTTTCTCCATGGCGAAATCTCCCTTCACTGTGAAAAAGCAGTAATATAATACCCGATTCCCCCATTTAATAAACGAAAAGCCCGGATTCACCTCCCTGAAACGGTAGGAAAATCCGGGCTTTCCAGCTGTCATGATCCAGCCTTTTAAGCGGCAGTATTCATTTTACGGCAAATCTCGGCGCAACGCCGGCAAGCCTCCGCACATGCTTTGCAATGCTCATGCTCATGCTTTTCACATTCCTCTGCACAAGCATCGCACGCTTTCGCGCACAGTTCGCAAATTTCCATCGCAAACGGCGTATTCCGGGACAAAGCCTCGGCAGCGAAAGCGCAAATGTCGGCGCACTCCCGGTCCAAACGGATGCAATCTCTCAACATTGCCAGTTCATATTCTTTAAGACTGGATACATAGCAGTAATTACATGCATTCATACATTGGAGACAAGCATCGATGCATTCACGGTATTTTTCTTGGATCATAGTTCAAATAACCTCCCGATGATGAGTTGCAAGTGTAAACACGCTCATTTATGTATTACCTTTATCGCGAGATCCTGAAACGGATAGGAAATAATACCCTGTCTGTTGTTGGTTAGTCCGATTGCCCGGCTTCTTTCTCCATTGCTTTCAATTGTTCGGCCAGCGCCACCTTGTCAAAGTGTTCGCCGATGAACACCGCCACATCCGGAACGTCGCCCTGCGGGGTGATTTTGAGGTAGTCGGCTTCCCGGTACGCATATTGAAACAAAAACCGGCTCGACGTATCGGAAAATTGTAATATCCCTTTGCCTCTGTAAATTTCCCGGGGCAGGTCCTTAATAAATTGTTCAAACTCCACACTGTCTACCGGACCGGAAAAATAATGGGTATAGACGGTCACATGTTCATGAGATGCATGCGAGTGTACGTCATGGTCATGGTGGTGGTCATGTTTTTTAAGAAGATCATGATCCTCCTCTTTTCCGGATACATGATCATGAACATGCTCAATCCGCGTACCGTTCTCCAGCAAAGATGGCAAGTCAACTTCGCATTTAACGGCCGGAATGATGCGGGCAAAAGGATTCAACCGGGTAAGCAGGTCCTTCATTTCCTGCTGCTGCCCGGGCTCGATCCGGTCGATTTTGTTCAGAATCAAGTCCGAACCGCAGCGGATTTGATCAAGCATCAGACGGTACGTCTTTCCCTGCTGCGACGAATAGAGCTCTGCCAGATGGGCTGCGTCAACGACTGTAATCATGGGACGGATGTCCAGCTTCAAGTAAAGGGAAGATTCCGTGACCGCATCAAAAATCTCCATCGGGTTGGCTGCTCCCGTCGCCTCAATTACGACCAGATCCGGCTGATCCCCCTTGATCAGTTCGTATAACTGCATACTCAAATCTCCCCGGATCGTACAACAGATGCATCCGCCAAGCATTTCGGCCATAGGCACCTCCTCATCGACGAGCTGGCCGTCCAGATTGACCTCTCCGATCTCATTCATAATGACCGCCGGCTTCAATCCGAGATCCTTCCAGTATGCAATCAGCCGCTGAAGCAAAGTCGTTTTACCGCTTCCTAGAAAACCGGACAAAATATATACCGGTGTCATTTCACTTTTTTCTTTGTCAATGTCTCTTTCCATTTTGCATTCCTCCGTCAATCCATCCTCTTTCCATGAAAGCGAGTTTACACCAAGCCGCCGGTTCATGCAACTTTCATGACGGCCTGGGCAGAAATAGATGTCCCTGCACCAGACCGAAGTGAACGTTTTTAGCGGTTTGTGGTAAAGTATATATACCGATCCTACATCCAGAAAGGATATGAGCGAAATGAAATCCGTTGATGAGCATCGCAGCGAAGCGCCTCAGGAAGTGGCCTGCATGGTAGTGACTGTATCCGATACGCGGACCGTAGAGAATGATACGAGCGGCCAGTTGATGCAGGAACTCCTTAATGCGCATGGTTATAAAGTTGTCAGATACACGATCGTGAAGGACGAATATGACGGCATCCGTCAATTGTTGCGCGAAGCGGTATCCAGCCGGGAAATCGAAGCCGTGCTGCTTACCGGTGGTACGGGGATTGCCCCGCGCGATACAACTTACGAAGCTGTTCGAAGCCTGCTGAATAAAGAGCTTCCTGGGTTCGGAGAAATATTCCGTTATTTAAGCTACACCGAGGATATCGGTCCTGCCGCCATTTTAAGCAGAGCCATCGCCGGAACGATCGGAAATATGGCCGTATTCTCAATGCCGGGTTCGCAAGGGGCCGTAAAGCTGGCCATGGAAAAAATCATCTTGCCCGAGCTGCGGCATGTCATGCGAGAAATTTATAAAAAGTAAAAGTAATGCCAGGTCAAATAACTTCAGCAACTAAAAAAATCCCTCTTCCATGGGTAACATTCATTCCTTGGAAGAGGGATTTTATTTATTAGCGATTGGGCTGCAAGTTCATTCCGTCCAGCACTGATTTAAACACAGCTTTAATGTCCTCGCTGTATTTGCTTTTTTGAATACCGCTTGAAGCATAAACAAGCGCGGCGTTGCCCTTCTCAGAAATTACGGATGTCTCGGAAGCCGCAGCGGCTTTAGTCGATCCATTAATGGCTCCATACATTTCACCGATTTCCCGGACCCGGTCGCTTTCGCTCGGATAAACATGTACGATCACAAAATGACGAGCATCGCCGTTAATGAAATAACTGTAGCTGATATTGCCGTCAAGGCCTTCCGCATACGTTTCATGCGTAAGCCGGATGCTTCGTTTGGAACTTTCCGCTTTTAATGCTTTGAGAAGCGCGGTATTCAGCGTAGTGCCGCTGTTCAATTGGCGTTGGTTACCTTCCGCATAACTTTTCATATTATACATATCCAATTCATCCTTGGCCATCCGCTTTCCGCCCTCACTGCAGCCTGCAGTGAGAGTCAGCGCCAGCAATGATCCCAGGCCTATCGCCCACCATCTCATAGCTATCCCTTCCTTTTCAAGGTTGGCTTCGCATCCTTCGATGGTGTTAGAATACCTCTTCGGCGACCATTTTATACCAAGGCCAGCAAATAACCGCGAACCGCTATGGCAACAGTGAGATCACTTGGCGGCCTTCCGCTTTACCGCCCAATACGGTAGCTAATGCCTCCGGTAGCCGGTCAAGCTCATATACCGTAATCCAATCTGCAAGTGCCGTTTCCGGTTTCCACACTCCGGCCAACTGCTCCCACAGCTTCAGTCGCAGCTTCATCGGGCAGAGCACGGAATCGATGCCAAGCAGGTTGACGCCCCGCAAAATGAACGGATAAACCGTGGCATCGAAGTTTCCTCCGGCAGCCATGCCGGACAGAGCGACCGAACCGCCATAACGTACGCTCTTCAGCAAATCGCCGGTAACGGCCCCGCCAACGGGATCGACAACGGCGGCCCACTGCTCTTTGCCGAGCGCTCCTTTCGCACCGGACTCCGCTTCCGTCCGGTTAAGCACCCGGCTTGCGCCGAGCGCCAGCAGCTTGTCCGTCAGTCCGGACTTGCCGGTCACGGCAACCGTTTCAAAGCCGAGCTTGCTCAGGATCGATACCGCCATGCTGCCGACGCCGCCGGTCGCCCCTGCGACCAGCACCGGACCGCTATCCGGTGCCAGTCCATTCGCCAACAGGCGCTCCACCGACAAGGCTGCCGTAAAGCCGGCTGTACCAATACCCATCGCCTCCAGCGGCGATAAGCCCTTCGGCAGCGGAACCAGCCAATCCGCCGGAACGCGGACGAACTCGGCGAACCCGCCTTCGTGGCTGACGCCAAGCCCATAACCCGTACACAGCACAAAGTCGCCGATACGGAACCGTTCGTCCCGGGAGTCCGTCACCACGCCTGCCAGATCAATTCCGGGAATGAACGGATACTGCCTTACTATTTTTCCGTCAGGAATCGATGCCAAACCATCCTTGTAGTTGACACTGGAATAATGGACACGAACAACAACGTCTCCTTCCGGCAGGTCTTCCAAGGTAATTGACTCCGTTCCCGACCGGAATCCCGATTCATCCTTATGCACGCGAAATGCCCGAAATTGCTCCATGTTGACTTCCTCCTCAGGTGATAAGTACGGTAACTGGTATTTGCCGTAATCGATATTTTATATCATGAATTTGTTATAAATATGGATGCTCATGTTTGGCCAGCAATACCTGCCAGCGGCGTTCCACTTCCTGCTCAAAGGACTTGAGCGCTACTTCATTCTCCGGCTTGATCAGATGGCGTGTTTTGCCCATCGTTTTCAACCAGTCGGTCAACGGTACCCGTTTACCTTTATCGTCCGGATTGTACGTAATTGCCGTTTGTCCATGTTCTACCTCATATAGCGGGAAGAAGCAGGAATTTACGGCTGCATCCACGATATTAGTTCCCTCATCGTCCTTACTGATCCAGTTGAGCGGACACGCTATTAATATTTTACCATAAACAAGGCCTTCATTCTGCGCATACCATTGGGCTTTCGCCGCTTTCTTCACGAGATCCTGCGGATACGCTTCACTTCCCGTAAATACGTAAGGGATATTCGTCGCCGCCATGATTTGCGCCGTATCCTTGTGATGGAACACTTTCCCTTGCTGTGCAGAACCGAGATTCGAAGTCGATGTCCGGTGACCGAGCGGCGTCGAATAAGACAACTGCGCACCTGTATTCATATATCCTTCGTTATCGTATTCCACAATGATCATCCGGTGATTCCGCAATGCCGCGCCGATCGCCGGTCCCATCCCGATGTCCATACCACCGTCTCCGGTCACCATGACAAAGGTAAAGTCATCGCTTAATCCGAGCTTATCGAACTCGCCTCTGCGTTTGCGCTCCCAGAACATTTCCACTAATCCGGACAGCGTAGCCGCTCCGTTTTGGAACAGGTTATGGATGTAAGTCGCTTTGTGGGACGAATACGGATACCCGGTCGTAGTCACCATGGCGCAGCCGGTATGGAACAGCGCAACAATGTCGCCTTCGATACCTTTAAAGAACAGCTCCAGACCTGAGAAAATACCGCAGCCCGGACATGCCCCGTGCCCCGGTGCAATCCGTTTCGGTTTCTTGGTTAAAGCCCGAAGCGGAGGAATCCGGACGCCGAGCTTGCCGGTTTCTTCATTCCGGGTCACCGTAATCAGCCCGGTCTTCAAATCTTCAAACCGGAGCGGATTCATCATGCGCTTCGGCGCCTTTTCTTTGTCGCCAGGCGTATGCCCGTAATAATCGAACGGCACCTCAACCCGGTCTTGCTTAGCGGCGTCGATTGCCAGAGAGAACAAATGATGTCCGTCCTCGGCATAAAATTCTTTGCCGCCAAGCCCGTAAACCCGGCTAACCACCTTGGTCGAGTGATTTCCGTAAGTGAACAAGGCCGCTTTGATCTCATTCGTCATATTCCCGCCATGAGCGCCATAAGAGTCGGCACGGTCACCGACCGTCACCGCCTTGACATGTTTCAGCGCCTCTGCGATTTGCTTCTGCGGGAACGGGCGAATGACGTTCGGCGCGATGGAGCCCGCCTTGATCCCTTGACGACGCAGTTCATCAACGACATCCTTGATGATCTCCGAAGCCGAATTCATCAGGAACACGGCCACTTCAGCGTCCTCCATGCGGTAAAGATCCAGCATCGGATATTCACGGCCTGTCAATTCCGCATATTCGTCCGCAATCCGTTCAAACACCCGCTCCGCGTTATACATGCCTTGCGACTGCTGATAACAGTTGTTGATATAATCAGGCTCATTCATATAAGGACCGACGGTAATCGGATTGTTCCGGTCCAGCGTATGCAGGAATCCGGCCGGCGGGGTCTCTCCGACGAATTTGAGCACGTCTTCGCTATGGGCGAACGTGCTGACTCTCCGTTTTTGATGAGATGTGAAATAACCGTCCGAGGCTACGAGCACCGGCAAACGGACCTCCGGATCCTCGGCCAGCTTGATCGCCATGATATTCATATCGTAAACGGCTTGAGGATCACGGCACATCAGAATCGGCCAGCCTGTGTTCAACGCAAAATACAAATCCGAATGGTCCCCGTGGATATTAAGAGGACCGGAGACGGACCGGCAAACCAGATTCATGACCATAGGGAAACGGGTCCCCGACTGTACCGGCATTTGCTCCAGCATGTACATATAACCGTTAGCGCTGGTCGCGTTAAATACGCGCCCGCCACCGGTCGATGCCCCAAAACAAATCCCTGCGGAGCTGTGTTCTCCGTCCGAGGGAATCAGTTTAACGTCATGCTGGCCGTTCGCCTTCATAAGATCCAGAAATTGAGCTACTTCCGTGGATGGTGAAATCGGAAAATAGCCCATGATATGATAATTGATTTGCTGGGCGGCGTAGGCCGCCATCTCGTTACCCGACTCAAAAACGACGCGTTGTTCCACCTTGGCCGTTCTGCGTTCTTTTTCCAAATTGATCGCCATGCAGGTATACCGCCCTTCCGAATATATTATTGGACCACTAAATCGAATAAGTGAGGAACACGATGCTCATCGGCATAATTGTCTTCCTCACGTTCCCCGGACAGCGCGTCCGTTGGGCAGGCGTGAATGCACTTCAGACAGCCTTTACAATATTGATAGTCGATTCCCTTCACGAACATTTGCGGACGGCCTTTCTTGTCCGGCAGCTCTTCCCAGACAAAACAATTGTCCGGACAGACGTTGTCACATTGGGCGCAATGGATACATGATTCTTCTTTGAAGTGAGGCATCATCCCTGAGCGGGAAATGCTGAGATCCTTCAGGATGCTGTTGCCGGGGTTCACGATCAGTCCCCCAAGCGGCTGAGTCTCATACCCTAGAACCGGCGTGTCCGCCCGTACAAAGGCTGGCATACTTGCTCCTTCAGGCAGAGCAAACGTCTGGAAGACCACTTCTTGATATCCGCGTTCAAATGTCGCCAAAGCCGGCGCTACCGTCTGCGGGTATTTCTTTTCAAGCGACTTGCGGATGACACCCTTCATCGTTTCTGGGTCCAGAAACGGACATAACCGGAACATCGCCCCCAACATCGCCATATTGACGCGGTTCTTCTCTTCCAGCGCAATTCCGGTCGCATCGATGACGGCAATCGTTCCGCCGATGAGCTTCATTCTTTCTTTCAGTTGTTCCGGTGTTTTGCGCGAATTTACAAGCACGGTGCTGTCCTCATAAATCCCGCTGATCACGTTAACCGTCTTCGCGAGCGCTTCCTGAAAAATACTAACGATATGCGGTCTTTCTACCGGAGACGTATCCCGGATGGAAGTCTCCAAATCGCAAAAGCGAATATGGGCTTTTACCGGCGAGCCTTTTTTCTCAGAACCATAGGACGAGAAGCTGACCCCATTGAGACCAGCGCCCTCCACTCCGGCTTCAGCCAGCATTTTTCCGGCAAGGTTAGCTCCGAGCCCTCCAATTGATTCAAGGCGGATTTCAAAAAAACCGAGTTCGTTCAGTTTCGGCAAATGTACCACGCGTTTGACTCCCTTCTTCGTCACTGTGAAATCATAACGACGTAAAATGAGTAAAATTTAAGTCTCACAAAAATAATCCTTATTTAATGTTTCAATTTATCATAGAAACAGTGTGACGAATGTAACAAAAGTCATATGGACAATCTCAAAATACAATTGTGCGTTGGTTGTCATATATGATGCTGATTGTCGATCAAAACATGTCGAATAAAGCTCCCGAAATATCCGAAAAACTCGATTCCTGCGCTTTCCCGAGAAATAATTTATAGTCATTTCCAAGCATAGAAAAAGCCCCGACAGTCTTGTTCAGACTATCGGGGCAACCTCTTCTTTTACTCATCCAGGTGGCTCATTCGCTCCTCGATCATTTTTTGTTTTAATTCCCAGGCTTCCTGGCTAAGATTGACCCGGTAGATTTCCGGATTCAGCTTGCGCAGGTACTCGGGCCAGAACATATTTAGCTGGGCCTGATGATAGGTGCGGATCTCCTCCAAATCCGGAAGATCATACACCAGTTCACCCTCTACGAAAATGGGCTCCAGCATCGGGACCGCTTCATAATCCTTCACCGACTTCTTCAGATAAGGATGTACGGGATCGAACAGGCGCAGCTTTCCGCCGGAACGAGCCTGTTCTTCATGCGGCAGACAGACATAGTCGGCAATAGCTTTACCGCTCTCCTTGCTGACGATGCGGAGCACATCCTTTTTCCCCGGCGAAGTTACCTTTTCGGGATTGCCGGAAATTTTGATCGTCGGCTCCATGACTCCGTTCCGTTCGCGTTCCACAAGCTTGTATACCCCGCCCAATGCCGGCTGGTCCGCCGCTGTGATCAGTTGAGTCCCTACGCCCCAGACATCGATCTTGGCTCCCTGAGCCTTAAGGTTGAAGATCGTGTTCTCGTCCAGATCATTAGAAGCCACAATCTTCACATAGGGCAAACCCGCCTCATCAAGCATTTTTCGGGCCTGAACGGACAGGTAGGCGAGGTCGCCGCTATCCAGTCGTATACTTCCGAGCCGCTTGCCTTCGGATTCCAATTGCTTGGCCGTCCGGATCGCATGGGGAACCCCGCTTTCAAGCGTGTCAAAGGTATCGACCAGCAGGGAGACGTAATCCGGCAGCGCTTTGGCATAAAGCTCAAATGCCTCCTGTTCGGAATCGAAAATCTGCACCCAGGAGTGGGCATGCGTACCTTTGGTTGGAATGCCGAAGGTTTCGCCGGCGAGCAAATTCGATGTTGCGTCAAAACCGGAAATGTAAGCGGCTCGCGCTCCCCAAACCGCTGCATCGGCTTCCTGTGCACGTCGCGATCCGAATTCAAGCAGCACGTCGTTCTCCGCTACCCGTTTGATTCGCGAGGCCTTCGTAGCGATCAGGGTCTGAAAATTCATGAAGTTAAGTAAAGCCGTCTCAATCAACTGCGTCTCCATAATGGTGCCTTCCACCCGGATCAGCGGCTCATTCGGAAAGCATAAATCCCCTTCTTTTAACGACAACAGCGTCCCGCGAAAAGAAAAGTCCCGCAGCAGTTGCAAAAACTCAGGCTTATAATTTTCTTCCTGTTCGGCCAAGTAAGCAAGGTCTTTCTCGGTAAAGCGCAAATTCCGGATGTAATGGACTATCCGCTCCAATCCCGCGAACACGGCATATCCGTTACCAAAAGGAAGTTTACGGAAATAGGCTTCAAAAACAGCCTTACGGTTATGGCTTCCATGAATCCAGTGCGCATAAATCATATTAATTTGATATTTATCCGTATGCAGTGCCAAATGTTCGCTCAGCATGATGTCTCATCCTCTCTGGCTGTCCTGATGACAGAAAGGGCAGCATTATCCAATAGATTACAATGGTTCTCTCTTTTAAACTCCTTAAATAGAGTATGTATAGCCCAACTGGTTGGGGCTAAGTGTAGATTGACAGTTGCGGCGTGAAATCGGTAAACCGGTACAACTGCGCCGGACGTTGCGAATACTGGTTGGACAGCATCGGTTTGTCGTTCTCATCGCGCACTTCTTCCAAAATGCCTTGACGGCTGCGCGTTGAGGTAATTTTACGAATAAAGTTAAGCTCGGCAAAATCCGGAACCACGGTTTGAATAACCTGGTACAGCTCACCCAACGTAAAATGCGGCGGCAAAAACTGCTTGGCAATCGTCGTTTGCAGCATTTGCTGTTGAATTCTCCGGTAAGCATCCTCCAAAATTTCGCGATGGTCAAAAGCCAGATCCAGCTCTTCCAGGGCTTCCCGCACCGTAAACAAACCTACCTCCTGCGCGTCATCCGCCGATTGGCGTTTTTCCAGCACCCATTCCTCCACCAGCGCAAAGAAAGCGTGCGATATAATCCATCCGCGAGGATCCCGTCCCGGCTTGCTGTAGACACCCAAATACTCCAGATGGTGGCCGTCTACCCCGGTCTCCTCCTTCAACTCCCGGCGCGCCGTCTCAAAGAGGGACTCATCCTCCTGGGAAAATCCGCCCGGAAGCGCCCAAGCGCCGGCAAACGGCCAGCTTCTGCGGCGAATCAGCATGACTTTGAGGTCAAAGCGAGGCAGTGATTTCGTGGATGCTTTCCGCTCCTGCCTGGTCAAGGTAAACATGACAATATCAGCCGGTATGCCGTCCGGCGTCCGGTATTTTTGTACTTCATCCTCCGGCTCGGCTTGCTGCTTCTTATTGCTCATTACGATCACCACATCAGTCATATGATAACGCTTTGTTCACGCATGAACATGGCGTTCCAGATAATTAATCATGTTAATAATTATTTATATAAGATGAACTAGTTCGTACTTTCACTCCGCTCGCGCGGCAGACGAAATGTTGCCGTAGCGATGCAGGCGAGTGTTCCTTCTTCGTTACGAACTTCCGCGCGCAGGGTCATCGTGCGCTGACTTTCATGCAACAGAAACGCCGAAGCAACCAGTTCTCCCTTGCGCATAGCGCTTAGAAAATTGACGTTCAAATGAGTCGTTACCCCTTGGGTGCCTTTTCTAATCGCAGCCACCAGCGTACCCATGGCTTGATCCATCATCGATGACAAAACTCCGCCGTGAACGATTCCCATCGAATTCAGGTGTTGATCCCCTGCCGTCAATCCGATCTCAACCCGGCTGCTGTCTGCAGAAATCAGCTTCATTCCCAATAGACCCCAGAATGAATGCTCTTCCTTACTCATAATTTCGTTCCAATCCATGAATCGTGACCTCCACCCTGTTTAGGCATCCTCTATTTAGACCATGCCCGTTATGTACTTCTTTTATGTCATGGTACCGATTCAACCTTATGAAGAATAAAAAGGTGCGGAAGATAACTCCCGCACCGACTTCAACCAATTACTCGCCATAGCCGGAAGTCGCTGCCGGCTCGCTGCCTGCCTCCACATTCACTTTATCGGAGACCGTATCCCGGATGACCGAAATGACGAGCTGCAGCAAATAATTGATATCGCTTTGACTTTGCTGGAACTCGGTGACAACCGGAATGCCGTCCAGCTCGTCCTGCAGCTCCTCAATTTCACGCTCGATTTTCTCCACCATAGCCTTGTTCTGGAAACTTTCGAAAGCTACGATTTCTTTCTGTTTCTTCTTGATCGAACTGATCAAGGTTTGAACCCGCTCATGACGCTGAATAAGCTGCTCAGCCTTCTGGAACTGCTGGACTTCCTCGCTAGTTCCGATTAATGCGGCCAATTCTTTCGCTTTCGACATAATATCTTCGCGGATGACCAGGTCGCGGGAATCGAATTTCGGTACCCCGCAATCACTTTGATCCTGATGGTTATGATGTTCTCCCAAGGTCTTACCCCCTCATTACATTATAACTTCTATGAATCTTCGTTATTTCTATGTTTTAGGCCATAGATACAGGCTCGGGCACAATGTTGCCCTTGATGTACCAGGTCATTGGATCCGTGATTTCCACGTTGACGAATTGACCGATCAATTCGGGACCGCCTTCGAAGTGAACCAGTTTATTGCTGCGCGTTCTGCCTGCAAGCACGCTGGCGTTGTTCTTGCTCTCGCCCTCCACGAGCAC
Organism: Paenibacillus sp. Marseille-P2973; assembly: GCF_018101095.1. NCBI lineage: Bacteria > Bacillati > Bacillota > Bacilli > Caryophanales > Paenibacillaceae > Paenibacillus > Paenibacillus sp. Marseille-P2973. The sequence continues at coordinate 504,714 of NZ_JAGQEH010000003.1, read as the reverse complement.
TTCCACAATTCGGCCTTGCATCGTGTCGTTGCTTATGCGGCTGTTCTCGTTCACTACCTCATTAAGCCGTTGCAGCCGTTCTTTCTTCACTTCCATCGGCACATTATCTTCCATTACTGCGGCTGGCGTTCCTTCACGTGGTGAATATAAGAAGGTGTATGCGAAGTCAAACCGAACCTCACGCATCAAGGAGAGCGTCTCCTGGAATTGCTCCTCCGTCTCGCCCGGGAAGCCGACGATAATATCCGTCGTCAACACCGCGCCCGGAATGGCGGCTTTAATTTTGCCCACCAGCTCCAGATAATGCTCCCGCGTATATTTCCGGCTCATCTTCTTCAGCACTTCGCTGCTGCCTGATTGCACCGGTAAATGGATATGTTCCACCAGATTGCCGCCTTTGGCGAGCACCTCGATCAGATGATCGTCAAAATCCCGTGGATGTGAAGTTGTGAACCGCACTCGCGGAATATCGATCTTGCGGATATCATCCATAAGATTCGCAAACGTGTATTGAATATCGGTAAAATCCTTACCATAGGCGTTTACGTTCTGACCCAGTAGCGTAATTTCCTTAAATCCTTGACGCGCAAGCTCCCTAACTTCGGCGATGACATCCTCCGGACGGCGGCTGCGTTCCTTGCCGCGGGTAAACGGAACGATGCAATATGTACAGAATTTATCGCAGCCGTACATAATGTTGACCCAGCCCCTCATGCCTTCGCGCTTCTTCGGCAGGTTCTCGATGATGTCGCCTTCCTTGGACCAAACCTCGACAACCATTTCCTTACTGAATAATGCTTCTTGAATGAGATATGGAAGACGATGAATGTTATGCGTTCCGAAAATGAGATCGACAAACCCGTGCTTTTGCATAATCCGGTTGACGACGCCCTCTTCTTGAGACATGCATCCGCAAACCCCAAGCAAAAGATCCGGTTTTTCCGTTTTTAGTCCTTTCAAGTGACCGAGTTCTCCAAATACCTTATCCTCGGCGTTCTCGCGGACTGCGCAAGTGTTCAACAAAATAATGTCCGCTTGCTTCCGGTCCTCGGTAGGCTGATATCCCATTTGTTCAAGGAGACCCTTGATCGTTTCGGTATCATGCTCGTTCATTTGGCACCCGAACGTATACACAATATAATGTCTGCCGTTCCCGATCGCTTTCATCTCGTCCGGAACCGCCGTTTCATACAGCACCTGAATATCTTCCTTGCCGCGTTGCTTCTCTATGCGGTGATTCGGTTCCGAAAGAATCTGGATCTCCCGTCCGCGGATTCTGATCTTCTTCCCCCGCTCGTCCTCCGAAATGACCTTCGCGTCCGAGAAGTCAAAATACTTGGAGTAATCCTTACTCTCCTTAGCCATGATGCCGGCTCACTCCTTTTGCCAATCTATCTATTTCAGTGTGTTAGAAATTCAATCCAAAGCCAAAAAATGCATTACACCAAATTATATCATGATTCACAGGTGATATCCAGATTATCAAGCGTGATCGAATACCGGAATATAGGCGCAGCAAATAGGCCCGTTCCTGGGAACGGGCCGAATTATTTTGAAGCAGGTCTTTAAATTAAAATCCTTTGTATTGTGGTTCTTCGTTTTCCAGCTGTTGAACTCTGTTTTCCACTTGGGTGACGATTTGCTGGGTTTGTTCCGCCGCACTCGTAAACAGGTTCTTAGCATCTTGATTCTGCGTATTGAGTGCGAATTGCTCCAGGTTGGCCTGAGCGCTTTTCAGCGAGGCCAGCGTTGTTTTCACTTGAGCTGCCACTGTCATATTTTTCACCACCTTGTTCCAAATCTGCATATTGCACGAACCATAATGTAACCCCGGTTCTTCTTCGTTATTCGAGTACAAGGATGCCAGATTTTGCTTTAGTGAAAATACCGCTGGCTGCGCATAATTGGAATAATTCACTTACGGGTTTGAAAGGAGCAGAGTTATGCCGATATGGTTGGAAGTCATTGTGCGAACACTGTGTTCCGCAGTGATCCTCTTTATTTTGACACGCATGCTGGGCAAAAGGCAGATCTCCCAGTTGTCCTTCTTTGAATACATTACCGGGATTACGATCGGGAGCATCACGGCTTACCTGTCCGTGGACGTCGATACTCACTGGTATTTGGGGATCATCTCGATGGGGGTCTGGTTTCTCGTTTCACTCGGCATCGAGTATCTTCAGATCAAGAGCAAATTAGCCCGGGATTGGATCGACAGTAAGTCAACCATTCTGATTAAAGACGGCAAGATTCTGGAAGAAAACTTGAAGAAGGAAAAATTGACGAACGACGAACTGCTCGAGCAGCTGCGAAAAAAGAGCATTTTCCAGACTGCCCAGGTTGAATTTGCCTTGATCGAACCAGATGGTGAAATCAATGCCCTGCTCAAAAAAGAATACCAGCCGCTCACCCCCTCCCATCTTGGGATTAAAGTATCCCCTGAGCCGGAACCGCAGACCGTCATTATCGACGGAAAAATTATGGATGAGCCGCTGGCCACGAACGGGTTGAACCGGCAATGGCTCCACACCGAGCTGGAGAAGCTGGGCGTTTCCCTGGATAACGTGAATTTAGGCCAAGTTGACGGATACGGTCAATTTTATGTAGATCTTTACGATGATAAAATTCAAGTTCCCGCTCCACAGGAAAAAGCAACACTCCTTGCTCAGCTTAAAAAATGCGAAGCCGATCTTGAAATGTTTGCCCTCTCTACAAAAGAAACGTCCGCAAAACAAATGTACGGAGCTTGCTCCGAAAGACTGCTGAAGATTATAGATGAAGTTAAGCCCGTCTTGTCCAGATAAAGTGATAAAAGGAGGATCGCCCGAATGTCCAAGCAGAAGAACAAAAAATCAACTCCGACTCAGCAACAGTACCAGCGTTTATCGGCTGACATCGAACCGAAGCGCCCCGCTTTTGTCAATTGTCTTCGCGCTTTCCTGGTTGGGGGGCTTATTTGCCTGATCGGGGAATGCATTCGCCAAGCTTTTATTCATTACGGTGGATTTAGCGATAAGGAGGCCGGCAACCCGACGGTCGCGGTGCTTGTCATTCTGTCGGTCATCCTGACCAGCTTGGGAGTTTACGATAAGATCGCGCAATGGGCCGGAGCCGGAACCGCGGTACCGGTCACCGGGTTTGCCAATTCCATGGCCTCTTCCGCCATTGAGCATAAGAGTGAAGGTCTTGTTCTTGGAGTCGGTGCGGGAATGTTTCAGTTAGCCGGATCGGTAATCGTTTTCGGTACGGTGGCGGCTTTTATCATCGGCCTTATTTATGCCATATTCGTGCCGGACTTTGCGGGAGGAGGCCATTAACCCATGCTAAAGGGACATCAGAGCTGGATTTTTGAGAATAAGCCTAAAATTATCAGCACCGCGACCGTAGTTGGTCCATTTGAGGGACAAGGCCCGCTGGCCAATGATTTTGATATCATTCACGCCGACCTTTACCTCGGGCAAGACAGCTGGGAGAAGGCGGAAAAAGTTCTGTTCGAAGAATCCGCTTCACTAGCCATCGAACATGCGGGCCTGACCAAAGAACAGGTGCAATTCTTCTTTGGTGGTGACCTGATGAATCAGATCATCAGCAGCAGCTTTGCGGCCAGAACGCTGAGCATCCCCTACCTCGGTCTGTTCGGCGCATGCTCGACTTCCATGGAAAGCTTGGCGCTGGCTTCGTATATCGTCAATTCAGGCGGCGCCAATTACGCCTTGGCCGGAACCTGCAGTCACAATGCCAGCGTCGAGAAACAATTCCGATATCCTACGGAATACGGTTCGCAAAAGCCGCCGACTGCCCAATTCACCGTTACCGGTTCGGGTTCGGCCGTGCTTTCGCTCGAAGGAGACGGTCCCGTAGTGACCTCGGCCACGATCGGACGGGTCGTCGATATGGGGATCACCGACCCGTTCAACATGGGGGCAGCTATGGCGCCTGCCGCTGTTGACACGATTGAGGCCCACATGCGGGATTTACAGATCAAGCCCTCCCATTACGATCTGATCGTGACCGGCGATTTATCAAAGGTTGGCTTCGAAATCGCCAACGAGCTGCTGGAAAGACACGGCGTTCCCATCCGTGAAACCAATTATCAAGATTGCGGCATGATGATCTATGACTACGAGAATCAAAATGTTCAAGCCGGAGCCAGCGGCTGTGCTTGCTCAGCGGTAGTCACCTACGGTCATCTCCTGAAAAAAGTGAAAAAAGGCGAGTTGAAGCGGATCCTTGTTGTAGCCACCGGAGCCTTGCTCTCCCCTCTGTCCTTTCAGCAAGGCGAAAGTATCCCGTGCATTGCGCACGCCGTCTCCATAGAGAGCGGAAACTAGATAACAAAAAGGACCCCGTCATTCGGCGGGGTCCTTTTGCAACTATTAATTAGTCAACGATTTCAGCCGTGTCACCATTGTTGGCGCCTGCTGCGTTCGCTTCGTCTGTATCGATATGCATGTCCAGCGCAAAGGAATCCGAAACGCGCGCGATTACATTTTCAAGCACCAGGCCGCGTTCGCCACCCAGGCGAACCTTAAGCAATTGCTTGTCCGCAATGCCCCATTTTTCGGCATCGGAAGTGTGGAAATGGATATGGCGCGCAGCTACGATAACGCCTTGCTCCAATTCGATTTCGCCAGCCGGGCCTTTAACCTTGATTCCCGGAGTACCTTCAATGTTGCCGGATTCGCGAACCGGAGCCTTCACGCCGATGGCGAAGGAATCGGTACGGGAAATTTCCAGCTGGGAAGCAGGACGTGCAGGTCCGAGAATGCGGACTTTGTCGAATTGTCCCTTAGATCCGATTACAGCAACGGTTTCGTTTGCTGCAAATTGTCCAGGTTGGGACAATGGCTTGAATTCTGTCAATTGATAACCTTGACCGAACAACGCCTCGATGTGTTCTTGTGTCAGGTGAATATGACGTGCCGATACGCCGACAGGTACAGTTTTGCTCATGTTTGAAACACTCCTCGTATATTCTCTATATCGATGACGATTCACATCGTTACCCATTATACACCTATTTCAAACAAAAAGGAAAAGGTGTCCGCGTATGGCGGACACCTTTTTTGGGTCTTAAACGAATTCTGCAACAAGTTTGTCAAACTCCGCTTTTTCCAAAGCAAGCGATTGTTGGGCAAGTGGTTCCTCTTTGAAACCATGCACCATATTTTCGTAACTCTTCTTTTCCTTGTTCTGATAAATAAGACCGGTAATCATGCTGCCCGTTTCCATCAGCTTCGACATTGCCATCGCCCGGTTGCTTGGATCATAATCCGGCACCGTGTCCAGATTGATGATATTTTCCTTGAACCAGTCGTAAGTGTTGACTTTATTAAAAGTCACGCAAGGACTGAATACGTTGATGAGCGAGAAGCCTTCATGCTGAATCCCCTGCTCGATCAAGGAAGTCAACTGCTTCAGATCGCTGGAGAACGATTGGGCAACAAAGGTCGCTCCTGAAGCCAGCGCGATTTCCAGCGGAGAAAGCGTGGATTCCACAGATCCTTCCGGCGTACTCTTCGTTTTGAAGCCCTCTCCGCTACGAGGCGAAGTTTGGCCTTTCGTCAGTCCATAAATCTGATTGTCCATGACAATGTAAGTGATGTTGATATTCCGGCGGATCGCATGTACCGTATGTCCCATACCAATAGCGAAGCCGTCTCCGTCGCCACCGGAAGCGATAACCGTCAAATCACGGTTCGCCAGTTTGACGCCTTGGGCGATCGGAAGCGCACGTCCGTGAATCCCGTGCAGACCGTATGCGTTAATGTAACCGGAAATCCGGCCGGAACAGCCGATCCCTGAAATGACAGCCAGGTTTTCCGGCTCAAGCCCTACTGCGGCGGCAGCGCGTTGAATCGCCGCTTGGATGGAGAAATCGCCGCATCCCGGACACCAGTTTGGTTTGATGTTATTACGGAACTCTTTAAAGGTTGCCATTCTTCACCAACTCCTCCTGAGTCAAATTGCCGGCTGCATTTTTGCATCTTTCGAATATTTCCGCAGGCAGGAACGGATTCCCGTCATATTTCAGAACGTTCACGATTTTATCGTGATGTCCGACATTCATTTTGATCAAATTAGCCAATTGGCCGGTTGCGTTATTTTCAAGAACGACGATTTTCTTTGCTTTCTCCATTTGCTCCCGTACTTCTTCAACCGGGAAAGGATGCAACAAGCGAACCGTCATATGGTTTGAAGTGATGCCTTCTCCGTTCAAACGCAGGCGAGCCTGGTCGATCGTTCCGCCGGTAGAGCCCATGCCTACGATCAGAAGGTCCGGTTCTGCGTGAGGCGCGTGCAGGTGAATCGGATTCTCTACATCGAGCTTAGCCAGTTTACGGAAACGTTTATCCATCATCTTCTTACGGTTCACCGGGCTTTCCGAAGGACGGCCCGCTTCATCGTGCTCCACGCCGGTCACATGATGAATGCCGTTTTTCTCTCCGGGAAGGACCCGCGGCGAGATGCCATTTTCGGTAAATGCGTAACGGTTGAACATGCTCGAATCTTCGCGGTCCGGAATATCCTTGACCATATAGCCCCGGTCGATTTGGATTTTTTCGAAATCCAACGCTTCACAGGACTGTTTGCCGAGCGACAATTGAAGATCCGTCGCCAGGATAACTGGCACCTGATACTTCTCGGCCAGATTGAAGGCCTGAATCGTATCGTAGAAACATTCTTCGATCGAGCTTGGTGCAAGAACGATCTTAGGGATTTCCCCGTGCGTTCCGTAGATCAGGGCGCTAATATCGCTCTGCTCTTGTTTGGTCGGAAGGCCCGTACTAGGACCGCCGCGCTGAGTGTCGACAATAACGACAGGGATTTCGGTCATACCGGCAAGTCCGATCGCTTCCATCATGAGCGACAGGCCCGGCCCCGCCGAAGCGGTCATCGTCCGTACCCCTGCATAACTGGCTCCGATCGCCATCGTAATTGCAGCAATTTCATCTTCCGTTTGAACCACGGTTCCGCCGAACTTCGGCAGCTTTTTGATCAGATATTCCATAATTTCCGAAGCCGGAGTAATCGGATATGCACTCATAATCCGGCAACCGGCTGCCAAGGAGCCCAGTCCGATCGCATCGTTACCGATCATGAACAGCTTTTGCTTGCCGTCGGCCGGTTCCAGCTTAAAGCCTTCAAGCGGTCCCCCTGCAAGTTCCAGGACAAATTCCGCGCCCCGTTTGACCGCTTCAATGTTCTTTTCCACGATCGCCGGACCTTTACGTCCGAATTCTTCTTCCACTGCTTTATTGAATACTTCGAGCGGCAATCCCAGAAGCGCCCAGGATGCGCCGGAAGCGACCATATTCTTCATCAACGAAGTGCCCAGTTCCTCCGCAATGCTCGTAATCGGAACGGCGAACAACTTGGCATCCACGCCTTCCGGAACGACCGGTCCGAATTTAGCGTCCGCCACGATAACTCCGCCGCTACGAAGCTCATGTGCATTAAAATCGATACTCTCCTGGTCGAAAGCGACTAAAATGTCCAAGTCGTCGGAAATCGCGCGAATCGGCTTGGTACTGATCCGGATTTTGTTGTTCGTATGACCGCCTTTAATACGTGAAGAAAAATGCCGATAGCCGTATAAATAGTAACCCAGTCGGTTCAAGGCCGTTGAAAAAATCCGGTCAGTACTTTCAACACCTTCACCTTGCTGTCCACCGATCTTCCAAGACAATTGACTAATCAAGATCGCCCACCCCTTTATGGTATCGCACTATAATTTAGTTGATATTAGTGCTGACAGAATGTAAACCTGTGAGGAATAGCATAATTACCCCCGACATTTGTGAACATTCTGTTTCAGAGTCATGTCAATTTTATGTCGCAAACATATAAAAAGCAAGCGTTTTCTACCCTTTTTCATATAGTAGTTTTCGATGAAACCAATCTCTTAATTGGATCAATTAAAGCGCTTACTTTTTTTGTGGTAACCACGCCTTCAAAAAAGACAGTGCATTACCGGACAACCAGCCTCTAACAAGCTCCTCCGGATAGTGGCGAAGCAGCAGATTCGCCCATTCCAAATAATGACCCGAATGACGCAAATCCTTGATATGACTTTCGATTCCGTCGAAATCCGAGCCGAACATGATCGCCTTCTCTCCGCCTAAAGAGCAAATATGCTCGATATGAGGAAGGAGATCGTTCGCTTCCACCACAGAGGATTTTTTAACGAACCATGGAACAAAGGTGATCCCTATTCTGCCTCCTAGAGAAACGATGGCTCGAATTTGATCATCCCTTAAGTTTCTTGCATGAGAGCATATACGGTACGCGTTGGAATGGGATGCGATGAACGGGATTCCTTTTTGCTCCGCCCGCTCAGCCAGTTCCCAGAAGCCTTTAATCGATAAATGAGATACATCGAGTATCATGCCTAGCTTATGACAAGCCTTGACAAGTTCGAGCCCCCGGGTGGTAAACCCTCCTCCCCGCGGTTCAAGAATGCCATCCGCAGCCCAATTGGCATAATTCCAGGTCAATCCCAGACAGCGGACACCCCGCTCATAGCAAACCTGCAAATAGTGAAAATTCCCTTCCAGTCCGTCCGCACCTTCTATCGAGAGCAGTCCCGCGGGCTGCCCGGCCGCCTCAGCTTCTACCAGCTCTTCAACCGAGGTAATAGCCGCCACACCGGATTGCAGCACTTTTTGCTTAAACAAATCTATCTGGTCCAGAATATGCCCGAAACCGGGCTTACCGAGCCGCTCCGACAGATATATCGCAAAGCATTGAAGGCCCACCCCGCCCTGCTCCATCCGCTCCAGGTTGACATCCAGGCGAGTGTCACCCGTAAACTCTAACTCCGAATCCAGCTGCATTTTACTGAGCGCATCGCAATGAAAATCTACGACCTTATACGCCAAGCCGATCCCTCCGCTCTCTTAACTTTATTACCCGATTCGGTGAAAAGAATGCAAAAAAACCTGTCTACTCTATCGTAAACAGGCCTCTCCCGCAAAAAAATGCAATTATTTTATCTAGGTTCTACGATCAATTTAATAGCAGTGCGATCTTCGCCATCGATTACGATGTCCGTAAAAGCCGGAATACAAATCAAATCGACACCGCTTGGCGCCACAAATCCCCGGGCAATCGCTACAGCTTTGATAGCTTGGTTGAGTGCACCCGCCCCAATGGCCTGAAGTTCAGCAGCGCCGCGTTCTCTTAGTACTCCTGCAAGCGCACCGGCAACGGAGTTAGGATTGGATTTTGCTGAAACTTTTAATACTTCCATGGTTAGTACCTCCTGGGAATAGGTTTGATTGATCCCACTACTTAGAAGATATTCGTGAGACTTCAAAAAATTCCTTCTTTTTATTCGGAGGCACCTTCCCTAAAGCTTAATCCATAATCCATTCGTCTTCGAGCAGACGGATCTTCTCAATTTTCTTGGCATGGCCCGTAGCTTCGTCAATGTCGACTACACAGCCGTGAAAATGCCATTTGCCTTCATCAACCTGAAAACGCACCGGCAACTGGGTCGTAAATTTGCGCAGCACGGCGGAGCGCTCCATGCCGAGTATGCCTTCACGTGAGCCAACCATGCCGGCGTCCGTCAAATAGGCCGTGCCTTGCGGCAACACGGTATCATCGTTACTTTGGACATGGGTGTGCGTTCCGACGACCAAAGAAACCCGGCCGTCAAGGTGCCAACCCATAGCGATTTTCTCCGAAGTTGCCTCCGCATGGAAATCGACCAAGATGCATTTGTGTTTCTTGGACAGTTCATCGACGATATCGTCCGCCATCCGAAACGGGTCATCGATCGCCGGCAAAAACGTGCGCCCCATCAAATTGACGAGAGCCAGTTCCTTTCCGTTAGCCTTGATTATGGTAGAGCCAAGCCCAGGCGTGCCTGGCGGATAATTCGCAGGCCGAACCAAGCGAGGCTCGTCATCGATAAAGTCGAAAATCTCCTTGTTATCCCACGTATGGTTGCCCATCGTAAGCCCGTGAATGCCAAGCTCAAAAAATTCCCTAGCGATTTTGGGAGTAATCCCCCGCCCGGACGCCGCATTTTCTCCGTTGGCGATAATGATGTGCGGATTGTATTTTGATTTCAAGCGCGGCAGCGTTTCCTTTAATGCTTTACGCCCCGTATTTCCTACAATATCTCCAATAAACAGAACTTTAATGTCGGTTCCTCCTCAATGTCGGCTTCTGACAGAATGAAAAAGCGGCCCACTGAGGGGCCACTTTTCAGCATAACCTTTACTTAGCGTATTCAACCGCCCGAGTCTCGCGAATGACGGTAACTTTGATGTGGCCCGGATAATCGAGCTCACTCTCAATCGTCTTCGTAATATCTCTCGCCAATCGGAACGCTTCCGCATCGTCGATCTTCTCAGGCTGCACCATCACGCGCACCTCGCGGCCCGCTTGAATAGCGAAGGATTTCTCCACGCCCTCGAACGATTCGGAAATCTCCTCGAGCTTCTCCAGCCGCCGGATATACGTCTCCAGTGTTTCACGACGCGCTCCGGGTCTAGCCGCCGACAAAGCGTCAGCTGCGCCAACCAGCATCGCAATGACCGAAGTTGCCTCGCAATCCCCATGGTGCGAAGCGATACTGTTGATAACGACCGGATGTTCCTTGTATTTCTTAGCCAGTTCCACGCCGATTTCGACATGAGATCCTTCCACTTCATGATCAAGCGCTTTACCGATATCGTGCAGCAGTCCGGCCCGTTTGGCGAGCGTAATGTCCTCGCCCAGTTCACCGGCCATAAGTCCAGCCAGGTAAGCTACTTCCATGGAGTGCTTAAGCACATTTTGTCCGTAGCTTGTCCGGAATTTGAGACGTCCCAAAATTTTGATTAAATCCGGATGCAGCGCATGAACGCCGACCTCGAAGGTGGCTTGTTCGCCATACTCGCGGATCCGTTCATCAACTTCACGGCGGGATTTATCAACCATTTCTTCAATCCGTGCCGGGTGAATACGTCCGTCCGCCACCAATTTCTCGAGTGCGGTACGGGCAATCTCACGGCGAATTGGATCAAAGCCCGACAAGATAACCGCTTCCGGCGTATCGTCGATAATCAAATCGATACCGGTAAGCGTCTCCAGAGCACGAATATTGCGGCCTTCCCGACCGATAATCCGACCCTTCATCTCTTCGTTAGGCAGCGATACTACGGAAACCGTAGTTTCCGCGACATGATCCGCCGCGCAGCGTTGGATGGCGAGCGTGATGATTTCGCGGGATTTCTTGTCCGCTTCTTCCTTCGCCTGCTGTTCGATGTCCTTAATCATTTGAGCCGTTTCATGGCGAACTTCCTGCTCCACATTGTTTAAAATGATGGTACGGGCATCCTCCATGCTCAAATTCGAAATACGTTCAAGCTCTTGAACCTGACTCTTGTAAATCAGATCAATTTGCTGCTGAGTTTCTTCAATCCGTTTCTCTTTGCCCGCCACTTGCTCTTCTTTACGTTCCAGCGATTCCAATTTTTTATCCAGCGACTCTTCCTTTTGCAACAATCGTCTTTCTTGTCGTTGAATTTCATTCCGACGTTCACGAATGTCTTTATCAGCTTCGGCTCTTAGCTTATGGACTTCGTCCTTCGCTTCAAGAACCGTTTCTTTCTTCAGTGCTTCTGCGTCTTTCTTCGCGTTTTCCAAGATTTGACTTGCAGCTTGTTCCGCACTGGAAATTTTAGCTTCTGCAAGAGATTTGCGAATAAAATATCCGATTCCGAACCCAAAGAATAAAGCGGCTGCAACGAGAACGATCCAGATTCCTGTACTCATCTGTTCACCTCCCCGTTGTTTCCTCCAAGGCATTCCTTGGGATGTTTGCAGTTGTAAATTTTCTCATTCATCATCATACAAAGAATTCATTACAGGCCGTTTAAGGCAAGGCTTTCCATGTGTGAGTGATGCAAAGTTTCCTCCAGCCACAAACGGAAAATTTGGCCTTCATGATTTACAAAATAGAGAATCCTCACAGAGCCCATAATTTTGGAAGGAAAAAAAGGGCCCAAGTAAAAATAGATTCATGTTCATTTTATTATTTGATGAAAGAAATTGTCAAGCAAATGACAAGCAATGTCCGTTTTGCCAAACTAATCATTCTCCCACTCTTCTTCATCGCTGAATCCGTCTTCCCGCCCCAACTCGCGAATGACTCTGGAAACCAGGGATCCGGAGTATCCTCTCCGCATTAAAAAAGACCCTGTTTTGCGTTTCCGGTCAGCCGGTTCTCCTGTCGAAGTACGCCACTTCTTGGCTGCCAGCTCCATGGCGCTTTCAAATTCATCATCTTCGCTGACGGTTTGAAGGGCCTCCTCGATTAACGGCTTTGGAACCCCTTTCTGGCGGAGTTCATGACGCACCCATAACTTACCCTTCCCCCGGCCCCGAACGCGCTGGCCGGCCCATTCCTGAGCGTATGCGGCGTCATTGACCAGACCATCTTCCGTCAACCTGCGAACAACCTCGGCCGCCGTCTCCTCGCCCCATCCTTTTTCACCGAGACGCATAGTAATCTCGTAGGCTGTGCGAGGCTTGCGGCTTAAATAGTGCAAGGCATCGGCATAGGCCTGCTGCCGTTCATCGGCAAAAACAATCTCTTCCAACTCGCTCTTGGTAAATACAGCGCCCTTGATCATTCTGTACTTGATCATGACGTCTTCGTGAACTTCCAATGAGTAAGACCCGAACGAAATACGATACCGGAACTTCGGACGCTTCAGCAACGATACGGAGGTAATGGCCAGTTCGATGTCCTCGGGAAAAGCGTCAATCCCGTCGCCGCCCCCTTCCTCCGCCAGTTCGTTCGAAGAATTACCCCCGGCAGTGCCGCGGGTCATCTCCCAAAAACTTTCGTCCGAAATGTCCACGATCTCGCCCGGTTCATCCTTCCGCCCCTGTTGTCCTTTCGGCCGACTACCGCGGCTTCCATATCGTTGATCCACCCTTCTTCCGCTCCTTTGTCATTTCATATAATCTCGATTATATCAAAAAAGCGCTCTGTTCCGGGATCCCCCGGGCCACAGAGCGCTTCGTCAGCATCGGTTTATTCTTCTTCGAAAAGCGCCTGTTCTTCTTGTGACTCAGCTTCAAGTTCGCTAGCTGAAGCAGCAGGTACCGAAGTCGTCAAGTTGCTGGCTTCACGAATCTTCTGTTCAATCGCATTCGCAATTTCCTTGTGCTCTTTAAGATACTGCTTCGCATTCTCGCGTCCTTGTCCCAGACGTTCCCCTGCATAGGAATACCAGGCACCGCTCTTATCCACGATATCTTTCTCAGCGCCAATATCGATAATACTGCCTTCTCTGGAGATACCCTCACCATACATAATATCGATTTCCGCCTGTTTAAATGGAGGCGCAACCTTATTCTTGACGACCTTAATCCGGGTCCGGTTACCTACCATATCATTCCCCATCTTGATCGTTTCTACACGACGGACGTCAAGACGAACCGTAGAATAGAACTTCAAGGCACGACCGCCTGGAGTAGTCTCGGGATTACCGAACATAACGCCGACTTTCTCACGCAATTGGTTAATAAAGATGGCAATCGTCTTGGATTTACTGATGGCACCAGACAATTTACGCAGAGCCTGGGACATGAGACGGGCTTGGAGACCGACGTGGGAATCCCCCATCTCGCCTTCGATTTCCGCTTTTGGAACCAAAGCTGCTACGGAGTCGATAACGATGACATCCACCGCGCCACTGCGTACGAGGGCTTCGGCGATTTCCAGAGCCTGTTCGCCGGTGTCCGGCTGAGACAGCAACAGTTCGTCGATGTTTACGCCCAGCTTGCTTGCATAGGAAGGATCCAGCGCATGCTCCGCATCAATAAATGCGGCTTGTCCACCGATCTTCTGAACTTCAGCGATGGCATGCAGCGCTACCGTTGTTTTACCGGAAGATTCCGGTCCGTATACTTCAATGATCCGGCCGCGGGGAAGTCCCCCGGTACCGAGTGCGATATCTAGTGCCAACGATCCGCTGGGAACGATCTCCACTTGCATATGCGTGGATTCTCCCAGCTTCATGATCGAACCTTTACCGAATTGTTTTTCTATTTGACGAAGCGCCATTTCCAGCGCAGCTTTACGATCTGACAATCAGCTCACATCCTTAAATATGATTGGATACATGATTACTACATTTATAATTGTACCTTGTTTTGGAACGTTTGCCAAGCATTTTTTCGAACATACATTCGTAATTTTTTTGAGCCTGAAAAATCCTCCTTTCCCACTTAATTCCGTCTAACAACAAAAAAAAGAACCACAGCAAAACAATTCAGTTTGCTGCGGTTCTTCCGCTGTGTTCAATTATACTCCGCTGCCGCAGAACTGGCAAGGGCACGCCTCTAGGCTTCGGCGGCTTCCGTTTTAAGCTGCTTCCAGAGGTGATACAACACCGTTTTCGCAGAACGAATGCGGATCGTATCCCGGTTCCCTTTCAAATTCAATTCGAACACGGCAGTGTCGCCACCGCGGCGGGAGATGCCGATGTATACAAGGCCGACCGGCTTGCGCTCGGAATAGCCTGGACCGGCCACCCCGGTAATCGACAAGCCGAAATCCGTATCTACAATCATGCGCACCTGTTCGGCCAGCACCTTGGCCGTTTCCGCACTGACCGCACCCGGGGCATCCTCGCCCTCCAGCAAATCATGAGGCACGTTCAGCAGCTTCTCCTTCATCGCATTGGAATAGCAGACGATTCCGCCGAGAAACACGGTTGCACTGCCGGGTATGCTTGTAATCGACTGCATCAGCAAGCCCCCTGTGCAGCTCTCCGCCGCGCTGACGGTAAGTCCCCGCTCTGTCATCATGTCGACGATCGTTTTTTCGATCGGGACATCCTCTTCGGCATAGAGGTGATCCGACAGGCGCGAAGCGATTTCATCTTTCAGCTTATCCAGCTTCTCCATAGCCTCGCTTTGTGTCTTTGCCTTGGTCGAGATCCGGATCGTTACTTCGCTTTCCTTAGCGTAAGGGGCAAGCGTCGGATCGGATTGATTTTCTACAAGGTCAAGCAGACGGGTCTCAAGCCCGGACTCCCCGATGCCGGCGAACTTAAGCATTTTGGAATAAAGCGGCTCCTCCTGCGTCAAAACATGCTGCAAAATCCAGGGCTTGGCCTGCTGTTCAAACATCGGCTTCAGCTCGGAAGGCGGTCCCGGTAGCAAAATATAAAACTTTCCGTTCTCGGCGACGGCATTGCCAACCGCAAGTCCGGTCTCGTTAGGCAAAGGAGTCCCACCGTCAATAGCAAGAGCCTGCCGGCGGTTGTTTTCCGTCATCGGAACGCCGCGTCCCTGGAAAAACCGGTCGATATTGTCCATAGCCATCCGGTCGATATGAAGCGATCTTCCAAGCACTGCAGCCACGGCGTCTTTGGTCAGATCATCCTGAGTCGGACCTAGTCCGCCGGTGAATATGAGAAGATCAGCCCGCCCGGAGCCGATTTTGATGGCCTGTGATAAGCGTTCTACATTATCGCCAACCACGGTTTGAAAATAGACGTCAATCCCAATGGAAGCTAGTTCCTGAGACAAATATTGTGCGTTTGTGTTTACGATTTGGCCGAGCAGCAGCTCGGTACCGACTGCGATGATTTCTGCCTTCACTGGTCATGTCTCCTTCCGGAGGATAGCGTTCGTATTACATTTTTGAAAAATTAAGCACGTTTTTATTTTTTACGAAATAATCAATTCCCGAGTAAATCGTAATAAGAGCAGCCAGCCAAATTGCGATTTGATCAAAAGGGAAGTGTATCCATTCGAACGGGAAATTGTTCAGCAAAAGCGCTGAGATCGCGATAATTTGCGTAATGGTTTTTGCCTTACCCCATTTGCTGGCGGCGATCACCGAGCCTTCCAGCAGCGCCACTTCGCGCAAGCCGGTCACGGCAAACTCACGGCTGATGATAATGACCGCAATCCAGGCGTCGCATTTCCCCATTGCGACAAGCGCAATGAGAACGGCAGCAACTAACAGCTTATCCGCCAAAGGATCGAGCAGTTTGCCCAGATTCGTAACGAGATTATGTTTGCGGGCGATGTACCCGTCAATCCCGTCCGTACTTGCCGCCACAATAAACAAAACAGCGCCGAGCAACTGATTTACGGGAAGCGAATAATTTCCCAGCGTCAGCCCATATGACCACCATTCCAAATCCAAGAGCAAAAATACAAGCATCAGCGGAATCATAAATATACGGGCTAACGTGATGCGATTGGGCAGATTCATAGGATTGCCTCCCCTGACTGATCATACTCGCAAGCTGGTGTAATGCGGACTTTGACCAGACCCCTCATACCGGCTAAACTGCCGACCGCCGCATGATCATCAACACCCTGCCTGCTATGCTTGTTTCTGTTATCTTTAGCGGAAGAACGCTGAATCTTTATCAACGTGCCGGCACGCCGTTCCTCGGCCTCTTCCTCATCATATTTTATGTAGGTCGAATACCGGACGGTACTCCGAAAGAGCGGCGAGCCCTCTTCATAATTAAACATCGGGTTTCTGACTTGAATCGGCCTATCCCCAGTCGAGGCCCCTAGTGTAACGACTTTCACTATTTCTGTCATGAATTCGATCCCCCATTGCTATAAGCCATGCTCCCATTTTAAAAACCTAATTAAGTATAATATTTCCGAAACAATACTGTCAAAACCACATATAACACCCAAAAATCGATGTTCATTGAAAAAAAGAGCCCCGCGCGGAGCCACTGGCACAGCGAGAGACCGGATGCTTGCTTATTTCATATTCGTAAATTGCAAATCAACGGTAAGATCCGCTTTACGGAGCATTTGAATAATCTGCTGCAGATCGTCTCTGCTCTTGCCGGTGACGCGGATTTGATCGCCTTGGATCTGGCTCTTTACTTTCAGCTTGGAATCCCGAATCAGTACGTTGATTTTCTTAGCGTTCTCCTGATCAATTCCCTGTTTCAGGTTGATTCGTTGACGAACCGTGCCGAGCGAAGCCGGCTCAACCTTTCCGTAGTCCAGGTTTTTGATCGGCAAACCGCGCTTGATCATTTTAGACTGTAAAATATCAATTACCGCATTCAGCTTGTACTCGTCATCGGACAGGATCACCAGCACATCCTTTTCGACCTTCAACTCGCTTTTGCTGCCTTTAAAATCAAAACGGTTGGCAATTTCCCGTTCGGTCTGGTCGATCGCGTTGGTCAATTCCTGCATGTCCATTTTCGATACAATGTCAAAAGAACTTTCAGAAGCCATAATTCACATTCCTTTCCAATAGAGGTAGTTCAAAAAGTCACCTTTTTCAACACATATCATAATTATATGTAAAAGATTTCGCAAAGTCGAGTCGACACCGCCCCGATGAAAAATAAAGGACGTCCCTGACCGTTATCCGGTCAAAGACGCCCGTATTATTCGGCGTTATTAGCACTACCGTCACTGCTGGTTCCATCGGTTGTGCTGTTATCCAATCCATTGCTTCCATTAGCCGATCCTGCGTCAGCGCTGCCCAGGTTTAACTGGATTTTGGAAGTATTCTTCCCGTCCGTGACCACTTGGTCTCCGACAGTAATCGTCGTATTCGAAGACGCACCCGACTTAATGAACAAGCCTTCCGGTCCCAGTTCATAGGTGAGAACCTCACCCTCGGTGGTATTGTCGAAATACAGTTTTTCTCCGCCCTTGTCGCCTTTGCGGACTTCTACCCAGCTTTTGCCCGTAGCATTGATCACTACCTGGACAGGCTGGCTTCCGGCTGATTGAACCAGAAATTTGGTCGTGCTTCCTTCCTTCCCGTCGGGAGCGACAACCACAGTCCCTACGCCGGTATCCGTACCGGTGTCAGTACCTGTATTCGTACTACCGTTACCTTCCGTACCGTTGCTGCCGTTATCGGTTCCATTGGTACCGTTATTGCCCGCAGTACCGTTTCCGGCAGTACCCTCATTGCCTGTACCCGCATTAGTCCCGTTCTGTCCCGTGTTTCCGGTCCCGCCGTTTCCTTCCGAGCTGATGTCCGTTACCGGTGTTTGATCAGGCTGGTTGTCCTTGGCCTCGTCACTTTTGCCCCAAACCGTGAAATACATATAAATCACTACGAGAATCAGCACAGCAAACGACCACATCAGTGTCGTCGACAACCATTTTGAATTTCTCTCCGCCGTTCGGGAGCTGCGCCGCTTCTGAAGCACGGGCTCCATCGTCGGTTCAGGAGCCACATCCGGAACATGCTGCTTATGTTCGTTCAGCAGTTCATCCGGATCTACACCCACTGCTTCGGCATATGTCTTAATAAAGGCCCGCACGTAGAAACTTCCCGGTAAAACTTTATAATCCCCCGCCTCGATGGCTTCCAAATACCGCTTACGAATTTTTGTCATTTCTTGAACATCATCCAGAGACAAGCCTCTGGCAAGTCGGGCTTCCTTTAATTGCTGGCCCAAATCCGACACGACCATCACCTCCTGTAATTATTAAATATCATGAAATCCATGTATGGATTTATTTACATATCTTAAATTTAAGTTCATAGCTCATCGCTATAATAATTTGTAGTGAACGTATCATTAACGATTTGCTCGTCAGGATTGTTACGCAATTCTATAATAATGTCAAAATCGTCATAATTATATTCGGATTCCTTGATAAAAACATCCGGATGCTCAATAACGATTGTCGAAGGCATTTTCATCAAGTCACGAATCAGTTGGAAGTGCTTTTCATTGGAACGAAGCGTGCTCACGATCCCGTCGATAATAAACACGTTATTCGGGTTCATTTCGTCCTCGGACAGTTGGCTGCGCACCGTCTGCCTGAGCAGCGTCGAGGATACGAAGGCCCATCGCTTCATCGCGCAGACGCTCCCCGCGATAATGGACTCCGTCTTACCCACGCGGGGCATTCCCCTAAGGCCGATGACCTGATGACCGTCCCTTTTTAATACTTCACCCAAAAAATCAACAAGCAACCCAAGCTCATCCCGGGTAAAACGGAATGTTTTGTGGTCGTCGGAATCCCTAACGATGTAACGGCCGTGCCGCACGGCCAAAAGATCGACCAACCGGGGGCTTCGCAGGGCGGTAACCGTAATGCTGTCGACCTTGCGGAGCATCTGGTCAAGGAGAGCGATTTTGTCGTCGTCGTCAGTTTCCAGGAGCAGACCACGGGTTTCCCCCTCCACTCCGTTAATCGTCAAAATATTAACTTCAAGCATCCCGAGCGTAGAGGCAATATCCCCAAGCAAACCGGGACGGTTTTTATGTATTTTATATTCCAAATACCATTGTTTCGACTCCATCCATACACCTTCTCTAAGTCCTCTACACTATTCGACAAAATCGGCCCGATTTCCTGCACAGTTCATGAAAAGTTAGCTGCCGGTCCAATGGCCAGAAAATGCGAACAGAATATGAATACGTGTTTTATGATATATAAAATAGAATTGAAAGGCAAGCCGCGGTATTTAGATTGGAGAAAAGCCCCCTGTAAGGGAGCTTTTCTGACCGGACTATGCGTTTTTCTTGGCCAGCTTAACCATCAGTCTGGCTATGGTTCGGCGTTCCTCTTCACTGCCCACGTCCCAAATTTCCTTCAGTGCGCGGTTGGACTCGTTTTGAGGATCCACCTTGTCGTCAAGAAACCCGCCGATTTCATAAGCGAGATTAGCGATAGCTTCCTCGCTCATGCCCGTATTTTCCGCGTGTTTGACGCGGTCACCGAGAAACTTTTTCCAGTTATCGAAATTTTTGAGTACTGTTGACATTTATAAATCCTCCTTCGATTGGCGATTTAAAATCAACAGTTGTAATATGCGATGATTGCCGTGTCTTTATTCGCTCAGACGGTCTGGGTAATTCCGTCAACACGAATTCCTTTAAGTTACCCAGCCACCGTTGGGACTAATTATTTGTCCGGTAATATATCCCGACTCCGGCAACGCAAGAAAATAGACGAGCGAAGAAATTTCCTGCGGAGAAGCCAGTCTTCCGGCGGGAATTTCTTCCTCCAGCTGCTTCAGTTCATCTTCGTCAAAACGGGCCATCATTTCCGTCTTTACCGCGCCGGGAGCAACGGCATTCACTGTAACGCCCGAAGGTGCCAATTCTTTGGCCAACGCCTTCGTGAAGGCATTTACGCCTCCCTTGGCTGCAGAATAAACAACCTCGCAAGAACCGCCTGAAATCCCCCATACCGAGGACACGTTAATGATCCGCCCGAACCGCTGAGAAATCATGTACGGCATAAAAGCCTGGCTGCACAGGAATACGCTCTTCAGATTTACGTCCATCACGTCGTCCCATTCCGCTTCATCCACATCGGAAAGCAGTCCGTAATGGGATATGCCGGCGTTATTAACGACAATATCAGGCCTTAACCCATGACTCTCCAATTTATCCTTCATCCGGAGAATTTGTTCCTTGCTCCGTAAATCGGCCGAAACCGTGTACACCTTGGCTCCCTCTTCCATGCACTTGCGGGCGACCTCGTTAGCCGCCTCATGCGAGTTCATGTAGTGGATCACAACATTCATACCAACCGACGCGAATCGGAGCGCAATTTGCGCTCCGATTCCCCTGCTGGCGCCGGTGACCAATACGGTCATCTCACCGATGTTCTTCTCTATCCCATGATTCGATACCATCTTACGGACTCACCACCAGCGAAACGGACAGCTGTTCCCAATCAATATGCTCACGCAGGCGGGTGTTTACCTCTTCCAGCGTCAACGACTCATAGACGGGAAGCACCTGGAACAAATCCCCGCCGCGGAAGCGGTAGCGGGTGAATTCATGAGCAATATTTTCCGGGGAGTTAAGCATTCTTAAATAGCCGCCAATCTTCTTCTTGCGGGCACGTTCGAAATCCTCTTCGCGGAACCCGGCGGCCGTCACGCTCTTGATTTCCTCGGTGATAACCTGCATCAGACGTTCCGGGTCCTTCGTGTCCCCGCCGATCGCGGAAAAGGCATAATTCGGGTTGCTGTTGTACTCGTGAGAGAAGCTGTCGGATATCAAATCAAGATCATACAGCTTCTGGTACAGCCGGGTGCTTGAACCGAGCAACAAGTCCAGCGCCAGCTTGGTTGCAAGATCGCGCCGCAGCAATTCCTCGCCTTCAAATCCCAGCTTGGTTTCCTTAAAGCCGAACAGGCATTTAGGGAGTGACACAGGCAGCTTGGATTCGCGGCGTTTTTCATTAACGGCAAGCGGTTCTTCGTCAAACAGGCGGTCGATGACGCCTTGCGGCTTATATTCCTTGGTGGCCTGGTTTTCCCTAACCAGTTGGAACACTTCCTCGGCATTCACGCCTCCGACGATAAACAGCAGCATGTTGCTTGGATGGTAAAATGCGTTATAGCAGGTATACAGCGTTTCCTTCGTAATCGTCCCGATCGACTCCACCGTACCGGCAATATCGATATGTACCGGGTGGACGC
This sequence comes from Paenibacillus sp. Marseille-P2973, assembly GCF_018101095.1. NCBI lineage: Bacteria > Bacillati > Bacillota > Bacilli > Caryophanales > Paenibacillaceae > Paenibacillus > Paenibacillus sp. Marseille-P2973. The sequence goes on along the minus strand of NZ_JAGQEH010000003.1, from coordinate 483,290 downwards.
CATACATCGCTTCAATCAGGCCGAAATAAACTCTCCAATCCGGATTGTCGCGGTACATGCCGATTTCCTGGCCGATAATTCCCTTTTCTTTTTCCACATTCTGATCCGTGAAATAAGGATGCTGCACAAAGTTAATCAACGTTTCCAGGTTTTCCTTGATATTCTCGGTGGCCGAGAATAAATAAACCGTCTGATCAAAGCTAGTAAAAGCGTTGGCGGAAGCCCCTTGGGAAGCGAACTTGGCAAAAATGTCGCCTTCCGGCTCCTCGAACATTTTGTGCTCAAGGAAATGGGCGATTCCGTCTGGTACGGAAACCTCGTCTTCTCCGGCTACCCGGAAATGATTGTCGATAGAACCGTATTTCGTCGAAAAGGTAGCGTAGGTTTTCTGGAATCCCGGCTTGGGCAGAACGTACACCTGCAGCCCGTTATCCATCGTTTCGCGGTACAACGTTTCCTGTAATCTGTCATAAGTGATCGCTTCCACCGGTCATCCCTCCTTTTGCCCTGTTAAAAAGTAAATGGTGTCAAGCTGGAACGTTTCGGCCGCATCGACCACGTCTTTCGTGCCCACCTGCTCCACTTGGCTTAACAGCAGTTCCGCCGGGCGGTCTTTCCCGGAAAGTACCCGGTTAAAGTCGTAAGCGATCATTTCAAAGGCCGAATCCTGCATTTCAAGCAGACTGTTGCGGATCATCGCCTTGGTCTGGCTTATTTCAAGTTCAGAGATTTCTCCGGCACGCATACTCGCAAGCTGGGCCTGAATAATGGTAAGCGCCTTCTCGTAGTTCTCAATCTCGATGCCCGACTGAATCGTCATCAGACCTTTATGGCCGTCATAACGGGAAGCCGCATAATAGGCCAGGCTTTCTTTCTCGCGTACGTTCATAAACAGCTTGGAATGCGGATAGCTGCCCAGAATTCCACTGTAAAGCAAGGCGGAGGCATATCGTTCGTCCCCGTAAGTAATCGGCGTGCGAAGACCGAGGTTTAGCTTGCCCTGATTGACGTCCAGGCTTTCTTTGATGGTCCGTACTTCTTTTGAGACAACTTCGCTGTGCTCTGGAGCATACTCTGGCGTAGAGGAGCGCTTAAGATCGAACATCTTCTCTACAAGCTCCTGCACCTCCGAAAGGGAAGTATCCCCGACTACATACAGATCCAGGCTGGCCTGCTCCAGCCAATTCCGGTAAGCGGCGTATAGCGAATCCGGCGTTATGCCGTCCAGATCGCTGCGTTGTCCGAGCGGATGCAGACGGTAAGGATCATCTTTGAACATCTCCTCGATGCAACGTTCCGCTGCGTACCGGATTTTATCATTGATGATGCTCTCCAGCTTCTGGCGGACATTTTCCCGTTCGGAAGTTACATAGGAAGGCCGGAAAGCCCCGTTCTCCAAAACCGGCTTGGTGACGACTTCACCGAGAAAAGCGAAAGACTTTGCCAGCAGCGACTCATCGCTCTGCACAAATGAATCGTTAATGGTATCCATTCTAAATTGCACGATTTGATAATTTCCACGTTTATACACATCAAAACCGAAGCCTGCGCCATAAAGACGCTCAAGCTGCTCCCGGAACTGAATCGTTTCCGGATAAGAGGCCGTGCCCCTTCTTAGGACAAAAGGGGTTAATGCCGTCGTTGTTACCGTCTTGCTGTCCAGCGGGATGCCCGCATACAGGGAAACGGCAAACGTCTTGAAGCGGGTCGTAGGCAGAACATGGATCCGAATATGACCCGCGCTGCCGCGTTCGAAAATCGTCTTGTTCAAGACCAAAACTCCTTTACGAGAGACTATTGGTGCGCGCTGCGATAACAAAATTCAGTTCCATTCTATACCAATTCAAAGGAAAGAAGCAACCTGGCGGATCAAGCGGCTGCTTCTTTTCCATGCGTAAAATTTACATGCAGAATATGTGTTTTCCTATCGTTTTAACTTGAGGCCGAGTCCAAATCCATTTGGAGGTCGCTGTTTCCGGATTAAAATAATACAGACATCCTCCGGTAGGATCCCATCCGTTTAAAGCCTGCTGTACCGCTTTTCGGGCATTCTCATTCGGTTCCAGCCAGATTTGTCCATCCGCTACCGCAGTAAACGCGCCAGGCTGAAAAATTACGCCGGAAGCCGTGTTCGGAAAACTCGGCGACTTCACCCGATTTAAAATGACGGCAGCTACAGCTACTTGACCTTCAAAGGGTTCGCCCCGGGATTCACCATAAACCGCGTTGGCCATGATTTTCAGATCATTCTCCGAGAGCCCCATACCGTTTGACGGAGACAAATCCGTGTTTTCGGCTTTAGGCTTCTCATTTCCGGTTTGTGCCGTTTCTTTGCCTGCTTGACCATTTGCCTGACCAGCTTGTCCTTGTCCTTGCCCCTGGCCCTGGTTGGCATACTCCATGCCGGGCTTCCAAGCTTTTGTCGCATTATATAGCTTCAACTTTGTTTTGGGACCGGCCAAGCCGTCAACCTTCATTCCGAATTCCGATTGGAACCATTTGAGCGATTCCTTTGTTTTTGGACCGAACTGGCTGTCCAGCTTACCATGATAAAACCCTAGAAAAGCCAGGCGCCCCTGCAGCTCATAAACGTCTTTGCCAAACGCACCGTAGTCGATGACCTGTTCGCTAAAAACAGGAACGGCATGCTTGGGCGTTTCTTGCTTCAGTTCTACATCGTTTGATTGACGCAGATAGCTGTATCCGTAAAAGATTCCGAACAAAAGCAGCACTAAACCTGCGGCAAACCATATCTTCATATTTTTCATAACGTTTAGCTCTACCTTTCTATTGTGGATTAACATAGTTGGATGACATTATTATGACAAGCCCAGACCCTTCCTATTCACCGACAGAATTGCCGGAATTGGCGAGCTGCTGCAGCCGGTTAAAATCCATGCAAAAAACCCCGCAGTTATAACGGCGGGGCTTGATATCCTGACTATTTCATTGTCGATCAGGACGAAATTTTACCGACTTTGTACTGATCCATACTCATCAATACTTCCCTCGGCTTGCTGCCTTCATAAGGCCCTACAATGCCTCTGGCCTCCATAGAATCGATTAAACGGGCCGCTCGGGTATACCCGACGCGCATCCGCCGCTGTAGCAGCGATACGGAAGCCTGTTTAGCCTCCAGCACGATTTGTACGGCTTGGTCGTACAATTCGTCCAGCACTTCCTCCTGTCCGGATGTGTCTTCCTCGATCTCCGGAACAAGGCTTTCATCATATTCGGCCTGTCCTTGTCCGCGTACATAGTTTACAATTACTTCCACTTCCTGATCACTCATAAATGCACCCTGCACTCGGACCGGTTTGGAAGCGCCCATCGGCATGAACAACATATCGCCCCGTCCGAGCAGCTTCTCCGCGCCGGCCATATCGAGTATGGTACGGGAATCCACCTGTGAGGATACGCCGAAGGCGATCCGCGACGGAATGTTCGCCTTGATAACCCCGGTAATAACGTCGACGGACGGACGCTGGGTCGCGATGATCAGATGGATCCCTGCCGCCCGGGCCATCTGGGCCAGACGTGCGATCGCGTCCTCCACATCGTTTGCTGCGACCATCATCAGGTCGGCAAGCTCGTCCACGATAACGACGATATATGGCAGCACCGCGTCCGGATTCTCTTTCATCATTAAGTTGTAACCCTCAATATTGCGGGCACCGGACTTGGAGAACAGCTCATACCGTTTCTCCATTTCCACGACGATCTTCTTGAGGGCAAGTGAAGCCCGGCGCGGATCGGTCACCACAGGTGTCAGAAGATGCGGAATTCCGTTATATACGTTGAGTTCGACCATTTTGGGATCGACCATCATAAATTTAACTTCATCCGGCTTCGCCTTATACAAAATGCTCGTTATGATCCCGTTGATACATACGGACTTCCCGGAGCCCGTAGCACCTGCAACGAGCAGATGGGGCATTTTCGCCAGATTGCCGACGATCGTTTGTCCGGAAATATCGCGGCCAAATGCGATGGACAGCTTGGATTCCGCATCCACAAAGGTCGGCGTCTCCATCACTTCCCGCATGGTTACCAGCGATACCTCATTGTTCGGCACCTCAATGCCGATCGCCGATTTGCCCGGGATCGGCGCTTCCATCCGGATGTCTTTAGCTGCCAGCGCCAGGGCAATGTCATCGGTAAGGTTGACGATCCGGCTTACTTTGACCCCGATATCGGGCTGGATTTCATAGCGCGTCACTGCTGGTCCGCGTACGACTTCAAGCACGCGCGCCCGAACGCCGAAGCTCTCCAGCGTAGCTTCCAGCTTGCGGGCTGTCTGCATATAATCAGCCTGATCGCCGGATTTCGCCCCGCCTCCAGGTTTGGATAACAGCCGGAATGACGGCAGCTTGTACGGCTTGGGAGCCGGTTTGGGCGGAGGGGCAATGATTATATCATCCGCCGCACCTTCTAGACTATCCGCTCCCGCTTCCGGGCCTGTCTCCTGCCCTTCGGCAGACAATAAGACGTCCGCGGCTACCGGTTCAAGATCACCGGACAGAGCTTCCATCTCCGCAGCCGGATTACCTTCAAACACTGCATCTTGCAGTTCTTCCGATTCGGGTTCATCCAAACCGGGTTGGCCTTCGCGCTGAATATGGTCGAAAAAGTCCCGGATAATCGGACCCGTTTCAACAGATGAACGGTCAACGGCCGCGCCTTGAATTGGTCGATCATCATCCGCAGGTTCATTCCCGGTAAAACCTCGATACTCCAGTTCATTCCAGTTAATATCTTGATTCCCAGCCGAATCCTCGTCCTCATAAGCGGGATTTTGCTCAGGCTCATGAGCTTCGACCGGTTTCTCCTTGAAACCGAAGAGCTGAAAAAATACCGGCTTCTGTTTCTGCTTGGGTGACGGAACCGAAGGCGATAATTCCTCCTCCTCTTCCTCCACTTCTTGCGGGACGGAGATGACTGGTTTTGGTGTCTTCTTCGCTTTGTTCGTCACGGGCACAGGACGGAGCATGCGGATTTTTTTGCCGAGAAGCTCTCCGAAACCGCCCATTCTGGAACGAAGCAGCCGGACCATTTCCACATATGATAAACCGGTAACCAGCATAAAGCTGATTGCAAGCATGACGATCATAATCAGTTTTGCCCCTGCCATCCCGAATAGCGAATAGAGCAGCGCAAATTCCAGACCGCCTATGTATCCTCCGCTAATATTCAAGTTCAGCAAACTGAATCCGGAATCCGCCGATGCAGGATGAAACAAGGCCCCTTGAAGATCACGATGAATTTGGCCCATGATATTGCCGAAGCTTAATGAGACGACAGGAGACAATTTTTGCCCCATTGCCGAAATCGTACTCATTAATACAAAAGCGAGGACAGCAAGTAAAAATCCGCTGCGGCGCGTTGTCCACTTCGTTGGCCATTTCCGTCTGATCATCACAGCCAGTCCGACAAAAATGCCGATTAAAGGAATCACGAAATAAAACTTGCCAAGAATGAGCGCCGACATTTTCGAGAGCGTTCTGCCGACGGCTGCCTCCCCGGACAAGGCAATGATGGATAAAGTGATCAGGATGATCCCATAAATTTCATATTTGAGCATACTTCCAAGAGCTGCCTTTTTCTTCTTACGTTTGCGTGCCAAACAGGAACACCCCCCAGATGAATATTATACCATAATCACCGGAGGGTACCATACATATGTTCCCGCTATCTTAACGGAACGGGCAAAAAAGCAATTTGACTTCCCGGAGCGTAAGCCGGGTTTAAATAATCATCTAAACCGCATCGGAGAAGACGAACAATGGTGGCACGGTTTCCCGGCTCCATACGTACCTGCATCAATATTCCGCCAACCTCGATCTCATTGTACATATCGTTAATTTCCGGCTGTTCCCAATAAGCCTCTTCGGGTATGATCGTATAGTGGGTCATTGCGTAATCCCTCCTGCAGGCTGTACATTCCTCCGCGATTCGATCAGGGTATTCAATTTACTCAACCCTTCGCCGATACCGCCGATACCGTCAATCAATCCGTATTTGACCGCATCATTGCCGCCAACAGCCGTACCGATATCCCGATTTAATTCTCCCGTTTTGAACATCAGCTCTTTAAAGGTATCCTCAGGAATCCGTGAATGCGCAGTAACGAAGCGGACTACCCGCTCCTGCATCTTTTCGATGTATTCAAAGGTTTGCGGTACTCCGATGACAAGTCCGGTCATCCGGATCGGGTGAATTGTCATCGTCGCGCTTTCGGCAATAAAGGAAAAGTCCGAGGCTACGGCAATGGGCACACCGATGCTATGCCCTCCTCCAATGACAACCGTAACGGTCGGCTTGGACAATGAAGCTATCATTTCCGCGATGGCGAGGCCCGCTTCCACGTCCCCTCCCACCGTATTCAAAATAATCAGCAGACCTTCAATCCGCGGATTTTGCTCCGCGGCCACGAGTTGGGGAATCAAATGCTCGTATTTCGTCGTTTTATTTTGTGGAGGAAGCACGAGATGTCCTTCGATCTGACCAATGATCGTCAAACAGTACACATTTGATTCGCCAGGGGTAGGCACGGCGGTTTGTCCCAGCTGTTGAATGGCTTCAGTTACCGCCGCGGTCTTTTTTTCCGAATCCGGCTGTACCGGTGGCATTTCCGCCTCCTGGTTCGCCGCTGATCTTCCGGTTTCTTTGTTCATGTCGTCACGCTTCCTTCCAGCCCTCGGGCCTGTTGTCGTCGCTTGCGATCCATACATGAGCTAGTATGCCGACCTTCTCCCGGTCTCTATTCCCGCCGAATTACTGTCAGCTTCAAGAGGTTGTTCAAAAAGTCATCTTTCCATGACGAAGCAGATCAGGATCAAAATTCGACGTCGAATCTTGAATTCAGCCGGGCCTTCCGTTGCTCACGTACCTTATGTACGCTCCGCTACTCAGTCCCTATCTTCATCCAACCTTCTTGGTCCTGAAAACCCGACTTTTTGAACACGCACTTCAAACCAAAAAGTCCCTTACCATAAGCTTCTGAAACTCAACTCAAAAAGCCTCCTCTCCCGCAAGGAACCGTCCAATATTACCGGCAGGAGAAGAGGCGACTGTGTGCCTAGTTATAAATTTGTCATAGCCGCCAATCAAACTTCCATAATAATTGGAAGAATCATCGGTCTGCGGCGGGTCTGTTCATACAGGAATCGACCCAACGAATCCTTCACGCTTGTTTTGAGCGATGCCCATTCGTTTACGTTCTCGCTCATCAATTTCTCCAGCGTACTGGAGACGATCCGGTTTGCTTCATCAAGCAGACCTTCGGATTCACGAACATAGACAAAACCTCTGGAAATGATGTCCGGTCCCGATACGATCGTGCCATCCTGTTTGCTCAAAGTTACAACAACTACGAGAATTCCGTCCTGGGACAGCAGCTTGCGGTCGCGAAGAACGATATTACCTACATCGCCTACGCCGAGCCCGTCGATCAGGACATTACCGGCAGGTACTTTACCGGCTTTGCGGGCAACCCCGCCTTGGATTTCAACGATATCCCCGATATCGACCAGGAAGATGTTCTCCGGTTCGACACCGACCGATTGCCCAAGCAGCGCATGCTTGCGAAGCATCCGGTACTCGCCGTGAATCGGAATGAAATATTTAGGACGCATCAGGTTAAGCATCAGCTTCAGCTCTTCCTGACTGCCGTGTCCGGATACGTGTACTCCGGAATTGGAACCGCTGTATATAACTTCCGCTCCCAGGCGGAACAATTCATCAATAGTTCGTCCAACATACTTCTCATTGCCGGGTACCGGGGTAGCCGCAATGATAACCGTATCGCCAGGCAAAATATCCACTTTGCGGTGAGTCGAACGCGCCATACGCGTCAACGCCGACATCGGTTCTCCCTGACTGCCTGTACATAAAATAACGACCCGGTCCGCCGCCATTTTATTCACTTCTTCAGGTTCGATCAAAATGCCGTCCGGAACATTCAAATAACCGAGTTCCGAAGCGATCGATACTACGTTGACCATACTGCGGCCAATAATCGTTACTTTGCGTCCCGTCGAGAATGCAGCGTCGATGACTTGCTGAATCCGATGCACATTCGATGCAAAGGTCGCCACGACGACGCGCTGCTCCGCTTTACGGAAAATATCGTCAAGCACGATCCCTACGTTTTTCTCCGAAGGGGTAAATCCCGGTTTCTCGGCATTTGTACTATCCGACAGCAGGGCAAGTACGCCCTTCTTTCCGATTTCCCCCATTCGATGCAGGTCGGCAAATTGATCATTGACTGGAGTATGATCGAATTTGAAGTCGCCGGTGTGAACGACATTGCCTTCCGGCGTCTCGATGCACACTCCGACGGAATCGGGGATACTGTGGTTCGTTCTAAAGAAAGTGGCTTTCATCGACGATCCCAACTGAATCTCCGAGTCAGCATGGATCAATACCCGCTTCGTATCTCCGAGCAATCCGGCTTCCTTCAATTTGTTCTCGACAAGGCCCAGCGTCAGCTTTGTCCCGTAAACCGGAACATTCAAGTTTCTGAGCACATAAGGCAATCCGCCGATATGGTCTTCATGGCCGTGGGTCAATACGATACCCCTTACCTTGTCACGGTTCTCCGTCAGGTAAGTGATATCGGGAATAACGATGTCGATACCGAGCATGTCCTCTTCCGGAAATTTCAAGCCGGCATCGATAACGACGATGTCATTACCATACTGGACAACATACATGTTCTTCCCGATTTCAGCGACGCCGCCCAGGGCAAAGATCATCAATTTATCAGTATTCATTTTTTTAGACAAGTGAATCTAACCCTCCTATTATTTTGGACGTCATAATTTGTAAATGAAAATGCACCGATCAGTGCTTTTCTTATATTAATTGTTAATTAATAAATCACCGCACCCAGTCACTTGAAACCATTATACATGATTAATTTGGCAAAATACAAGTCAGCCGCCTGCCGCCTTCATAACGTTACCTTGCTCCATCGTAAAAAAACCGATGCCTCTAAGACGGCATCGGTTTATGGAAATGAAACATATTTTTGGCTGTTAGCCAAGAAGAGCGCGGATTCTGGCCGCTTCGTCATCGTTTGGCGGAATCAGGGGAAGACGTACGGAACCAACAGATTGTCCCAATTCGTTAAGCGCATATTTTACGGCTACCGGACTTGGACATTCGAATAAGCCTTTGAATACCGGAAGCAGCTTCTGATGTAACTTTGCCGCATTCTCTACATTCCCGGCGACAAACGATTCAATCATTTCTTTCATGGCTGGGCCGACAATATGGCCGGCTACGCTAACAACGCCGTAAGCGCCTACGGAAATGGCAGGCAATGCGGATGCGTCGTCACCGGAATAAACCTTGAAGCCTTCCGGGGCTTCTGCGGCAATTCCCGCCACCTGCTCCAACGGAGCGCATTCCTTCGTCGCAATGATATTCGGGATTTGCGCCAGACGAAGCGTTGTTTCTTTGCTAATGCTGATCACGGACCGGCTTGGTACGTTGTAGATCATGACCGGCAGCTTCGTTGAGGTCGCGATCGCCTCAAAATGACGGTACAGCCCTTCCTGATTCGGCTTGTTGTAATAAGGAGCCACAAGCAAGAGTGCATCTACCCCGGTAGCTTCGGCATCTTTCGATAACTGTATCGAATGAGCCGTATTATTACTACCCGTTCCCGCAATAATTTTACAGCGTCCGGCCGCATGTTTGACGGCAAAAGCGAACATTTCCAATTTTTCCTTATCGGATAAAGTGGGAGACTCCCCTGTTGTTCCGCAAATGACAAGACTGTCAGACTTTTGATTATCAATCAAATAATCCATAAGTCGTGCGGTTTGTTCCCAATCGATCTCATTCTTGTTATCGAAGGGAGTTACCATCGCTGTTATCAATCTTCCGAAATCCACGTTGTCTCCTCCTTAATATATATGACTAATTCCCTACGGAGCTTGCTACTTGCCAAGTTCGAATTTGGCATGCAGCGCACGTAGGGCTTGCACCATATCTTCTTTGTTCACTAGAACCCAAATCGTCGTATTGGAATCGGCCGATTGGAGGATCTGGATTTTCTGTTCGGTAAGCGCCTCTACGATCCGGGCCATGATTCCCGGTACACCGTTAATGCCTCCGCCGATGACCGATACCTTGGCGCAGCCGGATAAAATCTGAGGATGAAGTCCCAAATCGTCCAGAACCCGGCGAGCCTTAGCGGCCTCGCTGTCAAAAACGGTATAAACCGCCCCTGACGGGGTAACATTAATAAAATCGACGCTGATCGCATTCTCGGCCATCGCTTTAAACACCTGCAACTGCAGGTTGTCCGAACCGCTGCCGCCGGCTTCAACCTTGATCTGTGTCACGTTAGCCACATAGGCGATTCCGGTCACGAAACGGTCGACAATCCCGATTTGCACGTCTTTAAAACCTTCCGGATTGGCAACCAGGGTACCTTCGCTTTGAGAAAATGTGGAACGAACCCGAACCGGGATGCCGGCTTGCATGGCGATTTCTACGGCGCGTGGATGAATCACCTTCGCCCCCTGGTGGGCCATATTGCATATTTCAGCATAGCTGACATAATCAAGCTGCTTGGCGTCTTCTACAATTCTCGGATCGGCGGTGAGGATTCCGTCCACATCGGTGTAAATGTCCACCATTTCAGCATGCAGCGCCGCACCCAGCGCCGTTGCCGAAGTATCGCTTCCTCCCCGGCCGAGCGTAGTAAAGTCGCCGTTCTGGTTTTGCCCCTGGAAACCGGTAACCACGACCACATCATGGGTCTGCAGTTCTTCCAGGACCCTTGTAGGGACCATATCCAGAATTCTGGCATTGCCGAATTGACTGTCCGTCCGGAAACCAGCTTGTGCTCCGGTTAGCACGACGGAGCTGATGGATTGTTCTTGCAGCAAACTGCAAAGCATGGTTGCCGAAATAATTTCACCGCAGGAAAGCAGTAAATCCTGTTCGCGCGAAGGCAGCGAGCCTCCGCCTGAAGCTATCAAATCCAAAAGAGTATCCGTGGCGTAAGGATCCCCCTTACGGCCCATAGCTGAAACCACAACGATAAGCCGGTAACCGTTATCCAGTTCCCGGCGGATATGCGAGATGACATGTCCTCTGGCTTCCTTTGTCGAGAGTGACGTGCCACCAAACTTCTGCACCAAGATGCGCATGGGTATTCCTCCATTTTAAGTAAGCGGAGTAAAGCAGTTCTTCATTCCGTTGTTCTAATGTGTGTTCATTTGCAGATAATTCGAGACGATCCACAGGTTCAGTTTCAAGGAACCTGAATCGAATCGTCCCCGAATATCTTCTTTCTCGTTTCACGATCCATTTTTCATTTCTTCCAAAGTATATCCGTTATTTCGGAGTTTGTCGATTTGCAAAGTTTGAATGAGTTCAATCAGTCCCGAAATCGTTCAATGATCAGCGGCTGAAGCTGTTTCCCCTCGATTGCCGCATAGCAGGTTTCCGGCACAAGTTCCATTCGCGCTACGAGCGAATTTGGTTTGTTATCCGGGTTATCCTGTCCGAATGGAACGAAATATATATTTTTGGCAACGATCAATTTGGCGATGTTCGCCATATTGAAGCCCAATCCGTCGTTGGTCGAAACCGCAAGCACTACCGGGCGCCCGTTGCGAAGCGTCGCTTTGGCAGCCATCAGGACAGGACTGTCCGTAACCGCATTTGCCAGCTTGCTGGTCGTAGTCCCCGTACAAGGAGCGATGGCCAGCACATCAAGCAATTTGGTAGGTCCGAGCGGCTCCGCGTCGACAATTGAAGAAATGATATCATTCCCTGTTATATCTTTCAATTGCTTTTGCCAATGATCCGATTTGCCGAATCGGGTATCCGTGCTCAGTACGGATTGCGAAATGATCGGCACCACTTTGGCGCCGTCATCGACAAATCGTTGGATCTGAGACATAACCTCAGCCAAGGTGCAATGCGATCCCGTCACAGCATAACCTACTGTTTTCCCCTGCCAATTCACTCTTCATCCCCCCGTAAATGAAACTCTTCCATAATCGACTGACTGAGCGTTTTCGCCATGATGATTCCAGCCGTTTTGGGAGCGACGATTCCGGGCAAACCGGGAGCAAGGAGCGCCTTGATTCCGCGCTTCTCGGCAAACCGGAAATCCGTTCCGCCGGGAGCCGAGGCAAGGTCGATTATAACTGCTTGACGGGGCAGTTTCGAGATGATTTGCGCTGTGACTATCATAGTCGGAATTGTGTTAAAAATCAAGTCAATCCCGACTCCGTAAGCGTTCAAATCCGTTGCCGCAAAAGGCTTCCAGCCCATTTGCACCGCCCTGGCCACATCGGCCTCCCTGCGTACTCCCACCTGTACATTCGCTCCCAAACCCTGCAGAGTTCTTGCCAGTGTAAAACCTGTTCGCCCTATTCCTAGAACCATGCAATTGGAGCCGTGGATGGTGATATCCGTGTTCTGGATCGCCATCATTACCGCTCCTTCGGCCGTCGGAATCGAGTTGTAGATCGCTACATCATCTCTTTCCAACAGTTCGATCAAGCGAAAACCGTATTCCGCTCCCATTCGCTTCAAGAAACTTTTGGCTATTCCCGTATAAACCAAAGTACCTTCCTTTATCGCTGAAAACAGTTCCTTCTTCAAGACCAGATTATCTTTGGAGAACGGTGCGGGTATCTCTCCCTGATCGGAACATCCTACTACGGGAAGCACGATCACGTCCGCTTCCTGAAGCAGCTCCGGGGTCAGCGTTTCAAGAGTGACGCCGGCAAGCGGGGTGTCCAGGGTTTCAAAGCCAACCACCCGCACCGCAGCGTCCAACTCCACACATTTGTTAATCACTTCCACCTGGCGGGCGTCTCCGCCCAGAAAGACGATGGTTAGGCCAGTTAGCATCAACTTCGGCACTCCTTCCAGGCAATACAATATAGAGCATCTTATGCCGTGGCCTACAAAGTGGTGAAAACCGGGAGACGAATAATACCTTATTCCCGCGAAAAAAAATAAGGACCCCGTCACTGAGTGACGAGGTCCTTAACGGTTTTTGATTCATTTGGTTCCGGTGTGGCCGAATCCGCCGGCGCCGCGGACGGTCTCCGACAATTCGTCAACCCGGGACAAATTCACTTCCGGAACGATCTGGAAGACCATTTGGGCAATCCGCTCATTTCTCTTGATCGTGAACGGCTCCTGTCCGAGATTAATCAGAAGCACTTTAATTTCGCCTCTATAATCGGCATCGATCGTGCCTGGCGTGTTGAGGCAGGTAATGCCATGCTTGAACGCAAGCCCGCTCCGAGGGCGAATCTGAGCCTCCAGACCGCCGGGCATAGCGATGGCTATCCCGGTAGGCACTAGCTGACGCTCTCCCGGGTGCAGCACCAGTTCCTCGGTTACCGCAGCATACAAATCAAACCCTGAAGCCAGCTCCGACATTTTGCGCGGTAACTCAATGTCTTCATTTCCCGCAATTAATTGAATCTGAACATCATACGACAAGTTCATCTCTCCTTATTCCCGACAGCACACGATCCGAAGCACCTACCATAGCAAGCGCATACGGCTGGTTAAACATCGTTTTGAGCACCTCGTTCACATTATCCATAGTCACATCTTCAATGCGGGCAATCATTTCGTCAAGCGTATAATGGCGCCCCAGCATCAATTCATTTTTGCCAAGCCGGTTCATCCGGCTGCCCGTACTTTCCAGGCTAAGAATCAAGCTTCCTTTTAACTGCTCCTTGCCTTTACGGAGTTCACTCTCACTGATGCCCTTTACGGCTACCTCATGCAAGATCTCTTTTGTCAGGTCCAGCACCTCTTTAGTTTGTTTAGGTGCGGTCCCGGCATAAACGGTAAACAAACCGCTATCCGCATGGGAGCTATGGTAGGAATACACCGAATAGGCTAGGCCTCTCTTTTCGCGAATTTCCTGGAACAGTCTGGAGCTCATGCCGCCGCCCAAAGCATTGTTCAGCAGTACCATTGCGTATTGGTTCGGATCCCCGATCGGAAGCCCCGGGAAAGAGAGGCAAATATGGTTTTGTTCCGTCTTTTTGCGATGAAATTTGAGTCCGCCGAGAAAATCGGGAGCGCTCAAAATATCGGCTTTCCCCCGGTTTGCAAAATCCCCGAAATATTTCTCGAGCAGCTCAAGAATTGAATCATCGATATTACCCGCGACGGCGATTACCGTATTCTCGATCGTATATTTCTCGTTCATGTATTTGCGAAGATCCGCCGGACCCATGGCCTGCAACTTCTCTTCCGTACCAAGTATGGGCAGAGCAAGCGCATGGCTGCCATAAGCCGCTTCCGCGAGCAGGTCATGGACCATGTCGTCAGGGGTGTCCTCATACATTGAGATTTCTTCTACGATTACATTCTTCTCTTTGCGCAATTCTTCTTCATCGAACAAAGAACGGAAAAACATATCCGAGAGCACATCCACCGCGATCGGTAAATGCTCATCCAGTACTTTGGCGTAATAGCATGTATATTCCTTGGACGTAAAGGCGTTCACGTTACCGCCGATGGCATCGAATTCCTCGGCGATATCCTTGGCGCTGAACCGATCCGTACCCTTGAACAACATATGTTCGATAAAATGCGAAATACCGCCCATTTCAGGCGTTTCGTTACGGGAACCCGTCTTTACCCATATGCCGAACGACACCGAGCGGCAGGTCGGTATTTTCTCCATAACCACCCGAAGGCCGTTTTTTAGTTGCGTTTTATTCACGAATGGCCCTCCTAAAAGTTCTGCTTATGTTCTAGCTAGCTTTGACTGAATAAAATGCATAGCAGTAAAACTATCTTCGAAAGGAATCAAATGCAACAATATCCTATCAAAAAAACACCGAATCCTCAACTCCCCGGCAAAACCACCCGGTCACTGGACAGCGTTTCGTCTACAGTTCCTAACTGAAGTCCTTTTTTACGGATGACCTGAATCATCCCCTTAAGCGCATCTCGCGAGGAAGCTGTGGGATGCATTAGGATAAGCGAACCCGGCTCTACTTTGCTTGAGATTCGAGATATAATCGTTTCCGCTGGCGGCTTCCGCCAATCGATCGTATCTACAGTCCACAACACCGTTTTTAAACCTTGTTCGGCGGCCAGACGGACGGTCCGGTCATTAAAGTCTCCGGATGGAGGAGCGAACCAACGGTTGTCTACCCCAAGTTTCTCCTTGAGTACATCCTTCGTTTTAGAGATTTCAAGCCTGGCCCTGCTGTCGTCCAGTTGACTCATGTTAGGATGCGAATAGGCATGATTCTCAAGCTGATGGCCGCGTTTTTGAATCTCCAGCGCAATATCGGCATTCTTTTTCAACCAGCTTCCATCAAAAAAGAAAGTCGCCTTCACTTTGGCCTCATCTAACGTATCAAGCATCGGAACGATATACTCGTTGCCCCAAGCGACGTTGATCATAAAAGCGACCATCGGCTTGTTGGGATTCCCCCGATAAATCGGGTGAGCTCCCAAATCATCGAGGTTAATCTTAGGCTTGATTTCCTTATACACATATTCAATTTCCGTACCTTCCGGCTTTAATCTCGCCTTTTGGTAAGTGCTCTCAATGTCAACTTCCAGACCGTTGTACCCGGGAATCGCCCGCCAAACCCGATCAACAACTGCATCCACCGGCTCAATCCTCCGCTTGGCTGCCTCTTCCTTGATCTTAGCCAGGAGTTCACCTTCTCCCCGGCTGTCCGCGAACCTTCCGAAAGCGTCTTGGCCGCGATCCTGCCGGCCTCCGCCATCTACGAAAGCATGGATTCCGGTAAATTGTCCAAGCACAAAGACCAGAATCATGCAAAAAAATACCAAAGCGACCTTTTTCCGATTCATGACAGACTCATCCCTTCAGAGGGTTTTGTCCTCATCTTATGAGATTAAGCAGGCATTTATGCGGACAAGGGGAACTTCGACTCCCCATTTTAATAGAATCACATAACACACACGCTTCTGTAAGCAAAATACAAAGGAGTCAAAAATAAAAAAGAGCCAGAAATATTTCATTCTGCCTCTTTTTTGCGTTAGACCATGATGCAAGAAATCAGGATGGCGATTTCTCCGTTTCAGCGGTCAATACCGCTTTGCGGGAAAGATTAACCCGACCTTGCTGATCGATTTCGGTTACTTTTACAGTGACGGTATCCCCGATAGCTAACACATCTTCCACTTTAGCCACGCGCTCAGTAGAAATCTGGGAAATGTGTACGAGACCGTCTTTACCCGGCAGAATCTCTACGAAAGCGCCGAATTTCTCGATCCGTTTTACGGTACCCACATAGATTTCTCCAACAACTACTTCCTTCACAATGCCTTCGATAATCGAACGGGCCTTGTTGTTCATTTCTTCATTAGTAGAAGCGATGAATACTCGTCCATCTTGCTCGATATCGATTTTCACGCCGGTTTCTTCAATAATTTTATTGATGATTTTACCGCCGGCACCAATAACGTCGCGGATTTTGTCAGGGTTGATATTCATGATCATAATCTTAGGCGCATAAGGAGACAAATGTTCCTTCGGCTTCTGAATGCGATCCATCATCTTGGACAGGATGAACATGCGGCCTTCCCGAGCTTGAGACAAGGCATCGGTCAGAATCTGGCGGTCAATACCGTCGATTTTGATGTCCATTTGAATGGCAGTAACACCTTCCGATGTACCGGCCACTTTAAAGTCCATATCTCCGAGATGATCTTCCATTCCTTGAATGTCAGTAAGGATGGATACATGCTCGCCGTCCTTGATCAAGCCCATTGCCACACCGGCTACCGGCGCTTTGATCGGAACACCAGCATCCATCATTGCCAGCGTGCTGGCGCAAATGCTGGCTTGCGAAGTCGAACCGTTGGATTCCAACACCTCGGATACGAGACGAATCGTATACGGGAACTCGGATTCCGGAGGAATTACTTTGGACAACGCTCTTTCGCCGAGTGCGCCATGTCCGATTTCACGACGTCCAGGAGCGCGGAGCGGACGAGCTTCCCCTACGCTGAACGGAGGGAAATTATAATGGTGCATGAACCGTTTCGATTCTTCCAAATCGATGCCGTCCAGAATCTGCACATCGCCCAAAGCTCCTAACGTACAAATGCTGAGCGCTTGAGTTTGACCACGGGTAAACAGACCGGATCCATGCGTACGCGGCAACAGGTTAATGTCGCATTCGATCGGACGAATTTCATCCAGCTTCCGTCCGTCAGGACGAACTTTATCATGCGTAATCAGGCGGCGCACTTCTTCTTTGACGATGTCGTGCAGCACTTCCTTCACGTCGCCAAGAAGTTCAGGAGACTCTATGTACTTCTCCACAAAATGGGCTACCGTTTCATCGTTAATTACGTCGATCGCATCCTGGCGCTCATGCTTTTCAACGATTTTAACAGCTTCCACAAGTCGTGCTTCGGCAAACTCGCGAACCTCGCGGTTTACTTCTTCATTGACAGCGTGCAGCTTCACTTCCATCTTCTCTTTACCAGCTACGGCAACCAGTTCTTCAATAGAAGCTACAATGTTCTTGATCTCGTCATGGCCGAACATAATCGCTTCCAGCATAACTTCTTCCGGAACTTCGTTGGCTTCCGCTTCCACCATCATAATCGCGTCTTTAGTACCTGCAACCACGACATAAATGTCGCTGGCTTCCTGCTGGGCGATATTCGGGTTGATAACGAATTGTCCGTCCACACGACCGACAGCTACTCCGCCGATCGGGCCGTTAAAAGGTACGTCGGAAATGCTCAGCGCTGCGGAGGTACCAATCATAGCGGCGATTTCAGGCTCGCAGTCCTGATCCACGCTCATTACGAGATTGACGATTTGTACGTCATTGCGGAATCCTTCCGGGAACAATGGCCGGATCGGACGGTCGGTCAAGCGGCTGGCGAGAATCGCTTTTTCGCTCGGACGTCCTTCTCTTTTAATGAAGCCGCCGGGAATTTTACCTACGGCATACAACTTTTCTTCATAATTGACTGTAAGCGGGAAGAAATCAAGGTCTTTAGGTTCCGCCGAAGCCGTTACTGTACACAATACAGCGGTTTCTCCGTATCGTACCATTACTGCAGCGTTCGCCTGTTTAGCCAAACGTCCGGTTTCCAGTATAAGAGGTCTTCCCCCCAACTGCATTTTTACATGTTTTTCCATGAAATCCCTCCTTGTCACAATTAACAGTTCGGTACAAGTCTCATTATTTCCTGCTTTCATCACATTCATAAACATAGATTATCAAGCGGAAAGGTTTTAGCTAATTCAAAAGACTTGTCCCTCACAAAAATATCCTTCTACACACCAAGAAAACGCCTTGCGGCGTTCGTGAAAGTCCAGCCGTCCTGTGAATCGTGTATGTGTTCACCTTTATCGGCTGAAGCAAAAACAATTAGCTGGAAACATACCGTTAATTCAGCGCGTATCTTCAAATTCCCCCGATTAACTGGAAAACCTCCCGCTAATTACCTGCTTTATACGAATATCCGGAGTCTTTGGCGGAATTAGATGGAGGTTTTCCAGCTAACATTAGTAAGAAGCTTAATTCAAGGGACTGATCATCTAAGCTAACAAAAGCCCCGGCAGGAGCTTCCAAGATGATTTTACGACGCTGCAAAAACGTATTCATTTCCAGCTTTTTAAAAAGCAACCCAGCGGCACGCCGTCCGCTTTATCGGCGGAACCAGCGGCAACCGGGCTGCTTTGGTCAAACAAAAGCAAATTAACGACGCAATCCGAGCTTCTCAATCAAAGCGGAGTAACGTTTAACGTCTTTGTTCTTCAAGTAAGCCAACAGCTTGCGGCGTTGACCAACCATTTTCAGAAGACCGCGACGGGAATGATGGTCCTTCTTGTGCGTACGCAAGTGGTCCGTCAAATTCACGATGTTCTCCGTAAGGATAGCAATTTGCACCTCTGGGGATCCTGTGTCGGATTCATGAGTCTTGTGCTCTTCAATCAGTTGTTGTTTGCGCTCTTGAGTTAATGCCATCCTGTTCACCTCCTTATAATCAAATCGCCGTTAGCCTAGTAACCGGACGGTGAGACCGGTAACCAAGCCAAGGTTATCCGTGTCTATGCGGGAGTCCCGCATGAACAACGTAGATTAGTATAGCACAGATCAGTTATAAAAGTAAATGCCGCAAAGACAAGCCTAATCTGAGGAACTCAGTAATTGCTTCGCGGTTTCGGCGTCCCTCGTAATTTGCGCAATTAATTCATCGATTCCGTTGAATTTACGCTCCTCACGAATAAAATCGATCACTTCCACCAGCAATGACTCCCCATAAAGCTGACCGTTAAAGTCGAACAAATGGACTTCGAGGGAAGGTCGGGAGACGTTGTCATGAAAAGTCGGCTTGACGCCAACATTCATGACGCCTGAGAGAGCAGTTCCGCCATAGTTTGCTCTAACGGCGTAAACCCCCTTGGCCGGCAGCACGAAGTGCTCATCCAGCTGCAGGTTTGCCGTCGGAAAGCCCAGCTTCCGGCCGCGCTTCTCTCCGTGCATAACCGTTCCCTTCATCGCATAAGGACGACCCAACCAGCGTTCAACGAGCCGGACATTGCCTTCCTGCAAAGCTTTGCGGATGTCCGAGCTGCTGACCTTTTCACCTTCAATCAGGAACGGCGGTACGATGTTTACTTCCAGCGAATCTTCGCTCAGTTCTCTGAGCATGCTTGCATGCCCTTCCCCGCGGTACCCGAACCGGAAATCGAAGCCGACTACAGCGGTCTGGATCTGCAGCGGCAGGAGCATTCCGCAAACAAAATTGAGCGGGCTGACCCGCGAAAAGGCATCGTTGAACTCCACAACATATAAGTAATCTACGCCCATACCGCGAAGAATTCGTTCCTTCTCTTCCGGCGGGGTCAGGTAACCTTCATAGTCGCCCTTTTTCATGACTTCCTTCGGATGCGGATGAAAAGACATGACCGCAGACGGAAGACCGGCCTCCGCCGCAAGCCGAATCGCTGTTTCGATAACGCTGGCATGGCCCAAATGAAGTCCGTCGAACTGGCCGATCGCCAGTATTTGAGGTCTAGCCGTGTCGGCTATAGTCTCGGCTGTCAAAGGATAAGTTAAGTGTATCGTTTCCAAAATCGTCTCACCTGCAATTTACGCGGATTCGCTAGATTTAGATCATTATAAAATTATTGTCCGGGAAGAAAAACCTTTACCGGTGTCACGGCGCCGGTGGTCTCATCCGCACGATATATGCCTAAAAACTGCTGTTCAGGACTATATAACCGGATAGTATCGCCAGGAGTTGCTGACGGATGAACTACGGAATGAGACAAGCGCTGGCCTTGCAACGCGGCCTTTACCTTCTCCTCTTGCACCGTATGCGCGGGCAAATGATTCACCGCTTCATCTACAGGAATCAGTCCTGAAGCCAAAGTTCCATTCCCCACTTGCTCGGATAATTGCTCCAGGGTCAGACAACGGTCTTCCCGGATACCGGCCGACATGGTCCGTTTCAATTGTTCCATGACTGCGGGAACGCCCAAGGCTTTGCCAATATCAACGCATAACGTACGGATATAAGTTCCTTTGGAGCACAAGGTACGAAAAGAAATTCTAGGGTGTACTGGATCGGGTATAAACGAGAGCAGCTCCAACTCGTGAATCGTTACTTCACGAGGCTGGCGCTCCACGGTCTTACCTTCACGGGCCAGTTCGTATAAGCGCTTGCCGTCCAGTTTCAGGGCTGAGTACATCGGTGGAATTTGCGAGATAGTTCCTACAAACTTCGCTAACACTTCCCGAACCTCGGCTTCAGTTACGGAGACCTGCTCCATTCGCTCCAGAACGTTTCCCGTCATGTCTTCCGTATCCGTAGCCAGACCAAGAATTAGCGTAGCTTCATATTCCTTGGGCAGCTCCTGCAAATACTCGACCATACGGGTCGCCCGCCCCAGACACAGAGGAAGAACGCCGGTTACCGCAGGATCCAGAGTCCCGGTGTGCCCGATCCGTTTCATCTTAAGAATGCCGCGGCTTTTGGCCACGACATCATGCGATGTAAAGCCGGCAGGCTTTAGAATCGGCAGGATGCCTTCGTAAGAATTCATAGCTGCTTCTTCACCTGCTCAATCACGCGCGGTACGATGGTTTCCAAAGTTCCTTCGATGCGTGCGCCGGCTGCACGGACATGTCCACCGCCGCCAAAGCTTTGGGCCACGCTTGCCACGTCGACCTTTCCGGCTGAACGCATACTTACCTTCACTGCGTTTTCGTTGATTACTTTAAACAACAGGCCAACCTCGACGCCTTGAATGTTACGGGGGTAATTCACGATTCCTTCAAGGTCCTCATGGATTGCGCCCGTAATCTCCATATCGTTATCATCGACGGATACCCAGCTGATTTTACCATCTTCACTGATTTGCAGCCCGTTAAGGGCACGTGTCAGCAGCTTAAGCTGCGGCAGGGTCATCTGCTCCAATAGCAGTTCCGATAAGCCTGGCCCATCTACGCCATATTCTAGCAGTTTTGATGCGATCTCCATTACTTTGGGCGATGTACTCGAATAGCGGAATCCTCCGGTATCGGTTAAAAGCCCGGTGTAGATGGCAGTTGCCACGTTCTGATTCATCTCCAGATTCATAAACCGGATCAGATCATACAATATTTCAACCGTTGCCGCCGCATTTGGAACGATCAGATTAACAGTCCCGTATCCGTCATTGGTCGGATGGTGGTCGATATTGAGAATCTGGGCATCTTCGGAAAAATGAAGGCTGCTCTTGCCCGTCCGCTTGAAATCGGCGCAATCTACGCAAATCACATATTTATGGGACTCTGTCAGCGGAGCCTGCGACAGATCAACGATCTGTTCCGATTCCGATAAATACTCCATCCGTTTCGGAATTGGCCCTTCGTTGACCATAACGTAATTTTTACCCAGACATGAGAGAAGCCAGCCCACCACAAGGGTAGAACTGACTGCATCTCCGTCCGGCTGTACATGCGACACTACCAGGAAATGATCATGCTCCGTCAAAAACTGCTGCGCTTGCCGGAACTCCCGTTCATTGGTCTGCATTGCCGTCTCCTTTAAAATCTAATTTTCATCTTCGTGCGAAATATCTCCAAGAAGCTTCTCGATTCGGCTGCCGTAGGCAATCGATTCGTCGATCTTGAAAATAAGCTCAGGCGTGTGTCTAAGGCGTATCCGTTTGCCGAGCTCAGTCCGCAAAAAGCCGCCTGCCTTTTCCAAACCTTTCAATGAAGCCTGCTTGGTCTCTTCATCCCCAAACACGCTCAGATACACTTTGGCTTGTGATAAGTCGCTCGTCACATCAACGCCGGTCACGGTGACAAATCCGATGCGGGGATCCTTGAGCCCGCTCTGGATCAGCACACTGAGTTCTTTTTTGATCTGTTCGCCTACGCGGCCGGTACGATTTTTGGCCATGTGTGACACCTCACCTTATTTCGGTTCGACGGTTTCCATAATGAACGCTTCGATAACGTCGCCTTCTTTGAGGTCGTTATAATTGTCAAGGGTAATACCGCATTCGTAACCTTGCGCAACTTCCTTCGCGTCATCCTTAAACCGTTTAAGCGAGTCGATTTTGCCTTCGAATACGACGATGCCGTCGCGGATCAGGCGGCATTCCGCAGCGCGCGAAATTTTGCCCGAAGTAACCATACAACCCGCAATCGTTCCGATTTTGCTGATTTTGAATGTGTTGCGGACTTCGGCGTGTCCGATGACCGTTTCTTTGTACACCGGATCCAGCATGCCCTTCATCGCCTGTTCGATTTCCTCAATCGCGTTATAAATAACGCGGTGCAGACGGATATCGACTTTTTCTTGGTCTGCCGTTGCTTTCGTCTGGCTGTCCGGACGGACGTTAAAGCCGATGACGATCGCATTAGAAGCTGCGGCAAGAATGATGTCGGATTCGGTAATGGCACCGGCACCGCTGTGAATAATTTTCACGCGGACGCCTTCCACTTCGATTTTCTCCAAAGAACTCTTGAGCGCTTCAACCGATCCTTGTACGTCCGCTTTGATGATGACGTTCAGATCCTTGATCTCGCCCTCTTTAATGTGACGGAACAAGTCGTCAAGCGTTACGCGGGTATTGGCTCCAAGGTCGGATTGACGTTGGGTAATCGCCCGTTTGTCGGCGATGGAACGAGCTTTACGCTCATCCTCGAATACCATGAACGGATCGCCCGCATGCGGCACTTCATTCAGACCGGTGATTTCCACCGGCGTGGAAGGACCCGCTTCTTTGAGACGACGTCCCTTATCATTTACCATTGCCCGGACGCGGCCGAAACTATTCCCTGCCACGAATGCGTCGCCGACTTTCAAAGTACCGTGCTGCACCAGGATACGGGCAACCGGACCCCGGCTCTTGTCGAGCTCGGCCTCAATGACGGCACCGCGAGCGCGTTTGTCAGGGTTTGCTTTATATTCATTGACCTCTGCAACCAGCAGAATCATTTCAAGCAGGTCTTCAAGGCCCATTCTTTGCTTGGCGGAAACGTTGACGAAGATCGTTTCTCCGCCCCATTCTTCCGGAACCAGACCATACTCGGTCAATTCTTGTTTTACTTTATCCGGATTGGCATCCGGCTTGTCAATCTTATTCACGGCTACGATAATCGGAAGACCTGCCGCTTTGGCATGGTTGACCGCTTCAACCGTCTGCGGCATAACGCCGTCGTCCGCTGCCACTACGATAATCGTAATGTCGGTCAATTGGGCACCGCGGGCACGCATTGCCGTAAACGCTTCGTGACCCGGAGTATCCAGGAACGTGATTTTCTTGCCGTTGATTTCAACTTGATAAGCACCGATATGCTGGGTAATCCCGCCGGCTTCGCCGCCGGAAACGTTCGTCGAACGGATAGCATCGAGCAATGTTGTTTTACCATGGTCAACGTGACCCATGATCGTTACAACCGGTGGACGTTCCAACAGATCTGCTTCTTCATCCACTTCCTCGATCGTTTCGAAACGATCATCTTCAACCGGAATCTTCACTTCGACCTCTACGCCGAAATCGCCGGCAAGAAGCAGAATCGTATCGATATCAAGCTCTTGATTGATCGTAGCCATAACGCCGAGCGAGATCAGCTTCTTAATGACTTCGGAAGCATCCTTATGAAGCAGCTTCGCTGTTTCGCCGACCGTCATCGTTCCGCGAACGATGATTTTCTTAGGCGTGTTATCGATTTTCTCGCGTGGAGGCTGCTGGTTGTATCCGCCTCTTCCGCCGCGACCGCCTTTACCGCCACGATTGTTTTTGTATCCGCCCTGGCGATTATCGTCAAAGCCTTTGTTCGGTCTGTTGTTGTTATTATTATTTCCTTTTTTGAAGCCCTGACCTTGGCCGCCTTGTCCGCCTTGGCTGCGGTTTCCGCCAAAGTTGCCTCCGCCGCTATTGTTGCCTGAAGAAGCGTTGCGGTTTGGTTGCGGGCTACGCTGACCTGCATTCCCCGAACGAGGAGCATCACTGCGCGGCGCGCCACCTTGGTTTTGCCCGCGGTTCGGTTGCGAACTGCGGTTGGAATTCGATCCTGAGCCTTGACCTTGAGGTCTGGCTCCTTGGGACGAATGGTTGCCGCCGGATGGGCGATTATTTCTTTCCTGAGTGGCTTGAGTGCTGCTCGTGGCAGCCGATGAGTTGTTGTTATTTGGTCTATTATTCATGCTTACCTGCTTTTCTTGTTGATTTTTGTTGTTACTTTGTCCTTGATTGCTTGGTCCTTGATTGATTGTCGCTCGATTGCCTTGTCCTTGGTTCTCCTGGACATTTCGGCCTTGAACTCCACGCTGGCCGGTTCCTTCCCCGGCGGATGTTTTCGGTGTCTGACTTCCTCCTGCGGAAGCCTGGGCCGACGATTTAGCTGGAGCTTCAGCGCGTCCGGTACCTTCTCTCTTGGCAGCGGCGTTGCTCTTAATATCCTTAAAGAATTGTTCCACACGAGATACGGAGTCATTTTCCATTACGCTCATATGGTTATTGACCGGAATATTAAGACGCTTAAGAATGGTAATAATTTCTTTACTGCTCATATTGAGCGATTTGGCATATTCGTACACCCTGAGTTTATCTTTGTTTTCTTGTTTACTCAATATACTCCACCTCCGACGTTTTCACGATTTCTTTGGTAATCATATCGGCAAACCCTTGGTCCGTCAGCGCAAGTACAACCCGTTCCGGTCTTCCAACGCTGGAACCGAGCCGTTCCCTGTCAAAACCGATCATCAAGGGGACTTCGTACGTTGCGCATTTGTCGCGGAATTTCTTCTGTGTATTGGGCGATGCGTCTCCGGCAACAATAACCAGCTTTGCCTCGGAGGAACGGATCATTTTCAGAACCAGTTCGTCTCCGGTAACCAGCTTCCCTGCCCGCGTAGCCAGGCCGAGGTGATTCAACGCCTTACTCATCGTCGCCTTCCTCCTCGGTCCGGTCCCGGGTGGAGATGAATTCATCCTCCACCGCCAGGAAATCGCGCGCCAACTGTTCATATACCTCCGCCCCTACAGGAGCTTTCAATGCACGGTCAAGCGCACGGTTCTTATGCGCAAGCTTGAAGCAAGATACTTGCCCGCAGAGATATGCGCCCCGTCCCGACTTCTTCCCGGTCAGGTCGATCGATACTTCCCCTTCCGGCGAACGGACGACGCGGATCAGGGACTTTTTGGGCATCATCTGTTGGCATGCCACACATTTGCGAAGCGGTATTTTTCTAGGTTTCATTTAAAAGACCCCCGTTTCTTGCTCCCAAGTCCATTTAGAGTTAGTCGACGGAAACGGAATCCTGCGGCATTTCATCCTGTTCGGTTCTTTCTCTTCCGAATTCCTCTTCCGCCTGGGTTTCGCTCTTGATGTCGATTTTCCAACCGGTCAGTTTCGCGGCCAGACGGGCGTTTTGTCCCTTGATCCCGATCGCTAGCGAGAGCTGGTAATCAGGCACGATGACGCGGGCCATTTTTTCCGACTCAAACACTTGAACTTCGAGAACCTTGGAAGGACTAAGTGCATTTGCCACATACTCCTCGACGCTTTCCGAATAACGGACGATGTCGATCTTTTCGCCGCGCAGCTCATTCACGATCGTTTGAACGCGAGTGCCTTTAGGCCCTACGCAGGAGCCGACCGGATCCACTTCGCTGTTGCGCGAATATACGGCGATTTTCGAACGAAAACCCGCTTCGCGGGCCACGGAACGAATCTCTACAACGCCATCGAAAATTTCAGGAACTTCCAGTTCAAACAGCCGTTTCAATAAACCGGGATGAGTACGGGACAACAAGATTTGCGGACCCTTCGTCGTGTTCTCCACCTTGGTGATATATGCCTTGATTCGGTCGCCGTGCTTGAACTTCTCGTTCGGCATAAGCTCATTCAATGGAAGATGAGCCTCAACCTTGCCCAAATCGACGAAAATGTTGCGCATATCCTGGCGCTGAACGATCCCCGTAACGATATCCTCTTCCTTTTCCACAAACGCGTTATAGATCAACCCGCGCTCCGCTTCGCGGATGCGCTGCGTTACGACCTGCTTGGCAGTTTGGGCAGCGATACGCCCGAAATCACGCGGCGTCACTTCAATTTCCGCGATATCTTCCAGTTGGAAGCCCGGATTGATTTCACGGGCCGCCGGCACCGAGATTTCCGTCCGCGGATCAAGCACTTCCTCCACCACGAGTTTACGGGCGAAGACTTTGATTGCACCGGTATGACGATTCATATCCACGCGCACATTTTGCGCTGTATTGAAGTTGCGCTTGTAGCTGGAGATCAGAGCAGCTTCAATCGCTTCGAACAGTATATCTTTGCTGATCCCTTTTTCCCTTTCCAACTCATTCAAGGCTTCGATAAAATCCATGCTCATTTGCCTCGAGTTCCCCCTTTCATAATCCCCTACGTTTCAATACCTTGTTTAGAAAATAATGGCCAACCTGGCGCTGGCAACTTTGCTGTATGGAATGGTATGGCTCTTTTTGCCGATTTCGACGACAAGCTCCTCATTTTCAAAAGAAAGAAGCCGGCCTTCGAATTCTTTCAAGCCGTCTACCGGTTCATATGTAGTCACAAATACATCTTTGCCGACGGCTTTTAATACATCCTCCGCCTTCTTCAACGGACGTTCCGCCCCGGGGGAGGACACATCCAGAAAATAAGCTGATGGAATCGGATCGTTCTCATCCAGCTTCTCGGTTAGAAATTCGCTGATCCGACCGCAGTCATCGATATCTATGCCTCCGTCTTTATCCACGAATACGCGCAGGAACCAATTGCTCCCTTCTTTGACGTACTCGACGTCGACCAGTTCAAAGCCGTTCTCATCCAAAAAAGGTTTGACCATCTCTTCCACGGCCGCTTTGATCTTCGGTGTGCTCAAGCGTACATTACCTCCATATGGTTCTTTCCTATATACCAAAGAGTAAAGAGTGGGTTTCCCCACTCTTTAAGCAACGGTTCTATCTTCATGATTACCAAAAAAATTATAACATAGTCCGGTAATAGTGACAAGTAAAACGCCTTTACGCCGGGCTAAAACAGCGATAGCTGGTTGCTTTCCGGCAGCCCCCGGAAACAGCCCATCGTACCGAGCAGTTCGACGACCGTTTTGCTCGCCTTGGACTTTTGCTGGAAATCCTCGATGGAGAGGAACTCCCCCTGCTCCTTTGCCGCCGCGATGTTACGGGCGGCGTTGTCGCCGATACCCGCCAGCGCGGAGAACGGCGGGATGAGCGCGTCGCCGTCGACGATGAATTTCGTCGCATCGGAACGGTACAGGTCGATTCCCTTGAAACGGAAGCCGCGCGATGTCATTTCAAGCGCCATCTCGAGAATCGGCAGCATATTCTTTTCCTTCGGCAGCGCCTGGAAGCCTTTTTGCTCGATCTCCTCGATCTTGCGGTATATCGCGTCATACCCCTGGCAGAACAACTCGATATCGAAATCCTCGCCGCGTACCGAGAAGTAAGTCGCGTAATACTCGATCGGATGATACAGCTTGAAGAAAGCTGTCCGCACCGCAGAGATAACGTAAGCAGCGGCGTGCGCTTTCGGGAACATGTACTGGATCTTCAGGCAAGAGTCAATGTACCACTGAGGCACCTTGCACTTTTTCATCTCATCAATCCATTCCTGCGACAAGCCCTTCCCTTTACGAACACTCTCCGTAATTTTGAAAGCCAGTCCGGCATCCATGCCCGCCTTATAGATCAGGAACAGCATAATGTCATCCCGGCAACCGATCACGGTTTTGATGTTGCAGGTTCCGTTCTTGATCAGTTCCTGCGCATTTCCCAGCCATACGCCGGTACCGTGGGACAGACCGGATATTTGCAGCAAATCCGCAAACGAAGACGGCTGTGATTCCACAAGCATCTGGCGGACGAACTTGGTTCCCATTTCGGGAATTCCGTAAGTGGCAACCGGTGTCCGGATTTGCTGAGGCGAAACGCCGAGCGCTTCCGTCGAGTTGAACATGCTCATAACCTTCGGATCGTTCATCGGAATCGTCGTCGGATCGACGCCGGTCAAATCCTGCAGCATCCGCATCATCGTCGGGTCATCATGACCCAGAATATCGAGCTTGAGCAGATTCGCGTCAAACGCGTGATAATCGAAATGCGTGGTCATCCATTCCGAGCTCGTGTCGTCGGCCGGATATTGCACCGGCGTAATGTCTTCGACCTCGATATAGTCCGGAACGACCACGATCCCGCCGGGATGCTGGCCCGTGCTTCGCTTAACGCCGGTACAGCCGGAGGCCAGCCGGTTGAGCTCGGCGCCGCGCCAGCTCTTGTGGTGTTCTTCTTCATATTTTTTTGCAAATCCGAATGCGGTTTTCTCGGCGACCGTACCGATCGTTCCGGCACGGAACACGCTCTTCTCCCCGAATAACACCTTGGTGTAATTATGCGCTTGAGGCTGGTATTCCCCGGAAAAGTTAAGATCGATATCGGGAACTTTGTCGCCTTTAAAGCCAAGGAACGTCTCGAAGGGGATATCCTGCCCTTCTCCCTTCAGCTTGTTTCCGCAGTTCGGACAATCCTTGTCCGGCAAATCGAATCCGCTCGGCACGCTGCCGTCAAGGAACCATTCATTATGCCGGCATTCGGGATTCAAACAAATATAATGAGCCGGAAGCGGATTTACTTCCGAAATGCCAAGGAATGTAGCGACAACCGACGAACCGACCGATCCCCGCGAGCCGACGAGGTAGCCGTCCTGGTTGGATTTTTTCACCAAGCGTTCGGAAATCAGATAGTTGGCCGAGAATCCGTATTTGATAATCGGTTCCAGCTCTTTCTCAAGACGTTTGACGACTACATCTGGCAAATCTTCCCCATAAATGGATCTTGCCGTCGCATAACAGGTATTACGGATTTCTTCATCCGCCCCATCGATAATCGGGGTATACAGCTTGTCCGGAAACAGTTCCAGATCCTCGAAGGAATCCGCCAGATCGGAGGTGTTTTTTACGACGACCTCATAGGCTTTCTCCTTGCCCAGGAACTCAAACTCCTTCAGCATTTCGTCCGTTGTGCGGAGATGAGCATCGGGTTTGCGGATATCTTTTAGCGGGCTGAAGCCGGTAATTCCGTGAATCGTAATATCCCGGTATAGCTTGTCGCGCGGATCCAGGTAGTGAACGTTCCCCGTAGCGACCACCGGTTTACCCAACTTAGCGCCGATTTCCACTACTTTACGAACGGCCGTCTGCAGCTCTTCTGCGCTCCCGACCAGCCCTTTATCTACTAAGTGCATATACATTGTCAGCGGCTGGATCTCCAGCACATCGTAAAACTCGGCGATTCCTTCGGCTTCCTCCACCGATTTGTTCAGCACCGCCTCGAAAAATTCGCCTTTCTCACATCCCGAAATGATGAGCAGGCCTTCGCGCATTTCCGCAAGCTTGGACTTCGGAATACAGGCGACCCGTTTAAAATATTGGGTATGAGACATCGACACCAATTTATATAAATTTTTCTTGCCGGTCATATTGAGGGCATAAATCCCGCAGTGGAACGGGCGGGCATTGGATAAATCCTTGCCGACCTTGTCGTTCAAGCGCTCCAGGGATGTGATCCCTTCGATTTTTGCGGCATCCTCAATGAGTCCGTTTAAAATCTGTCCCAGCGCCAACGTATCGTCGATCGCACGGTGATGGTTCTCCAGCGAAACTTTATATTTAGCCGCCAATGTATTCAAGCGGTGATTTTTCATAGATGGGAATAACATTCTGGCCATCTCCAGCGTATCCAACACCGGGTTGTCCATGACAGGCAGGCCGAGTTCCTTCAGTTTCGCATTCACAAAGTCCACGTCAAACCGGGCATTGTGAGCCACGAGTACCGAATCTTTGGCAAACTCGATAAAATCCTTCAATACCGGTTCCACATCCGGAGCATCCTGAACCATCTCATCGTTGATGTTCGTCAATTGCTGGATATGATACGGAATACGCTCATGCGGATTGACGAAGGTGGCATACCGGTCAATTTCCTTGCCCTCGCTCATTTTGACGGCGGCGACTTCAATGATCTTATTCTGAGTTACCGACAGACCGGTGGTCTCGATATCGAATACGATAAAGGTCGTCGTCTTTAAATCTTCGGGACGAGGATTAAGGACGACCGCCACATTGTCGTTGACAACGTTGGCTTCCACTCCGTAGATCATTTTGATTCCATTCTTCTTCGCCGCTTTGGCCGCGTCCGGGTAACACTGAATTCCACCGTGATCCGTAACGGCAATTGCTTTATGTCCCCACTTCGCCGCCGTTTTGACATATTCTCCAATTGGAGTAACGGCGTCCATCGTACTCATTGTTGTATGAAGATGGAATTCCACGCGCTTCTCCTCGGCATTATCTTTCCGGGACGGGGGCGCAGAAACTTCGCAAAGATCGGAAGGGATCATAACCAGCTCGGGAATTTGCATAAAGCGATCCATTTCCACTTTACCGCGGGCTCTCACCCATTTGCCGTTCGCCAACTGCCCCATGATCTTCAAATCATCCTTGGTCTTGGCAAACATTTTCATTTGCAGGGAATCGGTAAAATCGGTCAGGTAAAAAGTAAACAGCGTGTTCCCGTTGCGAAGCTCTTTACGGTCCAGGCCGAAGATTGTGCCTTGAATTGTAATCTTCTTCTCTTCATCCTGAATCTCCTGAAGCGGTACCGGTTGTTCTTTGATGTCGTAACCAATCTGCAACTTGATAACTTCTCCGTCCACTTCTTCAGCCGGAGCTTCCTCAGGTACACTCTCCATCAGCTGCTGGATCGCTTCGCGATTCTCCTCGACGATCCGCTGCTGGAATTCTTCAAACACTTCGCTGCTGTTCTCACCAGAAATCAGCTTAACCCGAAGACTTAAACCGAAGTGGGTTTCATAATATACCGTGATCGCACGATCAATCCCTTTTTTTCGGGCTAATTCCAATGTCATGGCATCCGTGAAAGCAACCGAAATCAGATCTCCCTCAACTTCGAGCGACGCCCGAGCCATCCAGCCGTTGACGGACGGTACCTCCCGCTGCACCCACTCCAGGAACAGTTTCCAATATTCCTGTACGATCTCGCTCTCGCTAATCTGGTTCTCGTAGCGGAATAAGAAAGAGATGTTCGCAATATGCTCCATCCGCTCTTTAATCCGTAAGTAAAAGGTGCGATAGATCTGGCCCGGAACAAGCGTGCTTTTGCAAAGCGTTATTTTCCATTCTTTATTGGAGCGGCTGACTTCCACCTGATCGATAAATCCATCGAGAAAATACGGATCAACCACGGTTGGCGGCATTTCCGCCTGCTTCATCAACAGTTCGAGACGCATTCTTTTTCCCTGAGTGTCGGACATGATTTCCCCTCCCATACGACACGCTTTTGTATTCCTCAAACAACAAGGCTCCCGGCGCGGGGGTCCGACAGGAATCGAACCTGTCGGCAGTTTCCTGCCGGAAGCCTTCTAAAATAAAGGTTTGTCGACTAATAGTATGTGTTCAAAAAGTCGACTTTTCAGCACCGAGAAGGTTGGATGAAGGAGGGACCGAGGAGCGGAGCGTAGGCAAAACCTACGTGAGCACCTCAAATGTTTCCGAAGGAAACATACTTCGAAAGCATCCTCTTGGCCCGCCTGAATTCAAGATTCGATGTCGAATTTGCAACCTGAAGTACTTCGTGATCAAAAGATGACTATTTGAACAACATCTAATAGGCTCTGGCAAAAACAACCGTGTGCCGCGCTTCTTCCCCACACACCAGACAAGTCGTTTTGGTAACCTCCGGATCAAACGGAATGTTCCGGCTTGTAGCGCCCGTTTCTTCCTTCACATGACGCTCGCACGCTTCGGAGCCGCACCAGCCGGCGAGTGTAAAGCCGCGCTTTTCTTCGATGCTTGCTTTCATTTCATCCAATGTATCTACGGAATAGAAGTGTTCCTCCCGGAACGCTTTGGCGCGTTCAAACATTTCCTGATGCACCTGATCCAGCATGGATTTCACTTCTTCCACCAGGTTCTCCTGGGATATTACTTTTTTCTCTCCGCTGATTCGGGATACAAGCACGCAAACCCCGTTCTCCATATCGCGTGGTCCGATTTCCAGACGAACCGGAACGCCGCGCATTTCGTATTCATTGAACTTCCAGCCCGGACGGACATCCGCACGGTCGTCAATCCCGACGCGAACGCCGGATTTTTTCAATTCGGCAAACAGTTCGTCTGCCCGGCCTACAACGGCATCCCGGGTTTTAGGAGGGCCGATCGGAATGATCATGACCTGCTTCGGTGCCACTTTAGGCGGCAAAGCCAGGCCGCGGTCATCGCCATGAACCATGATCAGCGAGCCGATCAACCGGGTGCTGACACCCCAAGATGTTGTATGCACATACTCGCGGACATTGTCGCGGTTCAAATATTGGATATCGAATGCGGTCGCAAAGTTCGTACCGAGATAATGCGAAGTTCCCGCTTGAACGGCACGACCGTCTTTCATCATCGCTTCGATCGAATACGTATCCACTGCGCCGGCGAATTTCTCCGAAGGCGTCTTCTGGCCAACAATTACCGGAATCGCTAAATAGTTCTCTACGAAATCGCGATAAATTTCCAGCATCCGCATCGTTTCTTCGCGGGCATCCTTTTCGTCCTCATGCGCGGTATGACCTTCCTGCCACAGGAATTCGCTCGTGCGCAGGAACGGCAATGTCCGTTTCTCCCAACGAACCACGTTGGCCCATTGGTTGATCAATACCGGCAAATCACGATAAGACTGAATCCATTTCTCATACATATGCCCGATCATGGTTTCCGAAGTCGGACGGATCGCCAAACGTTCCTCCAGCTTTTCGCCAGCCGCTTCGGTTACCCAAGGAAGCTCCGGGTTGAAGCCCTCGACATGTTCTTTTTCCTTCTGGAAAAAGCTCTCGGGAATAAACAACGGGAAGTAGGCATTGCGGTGGCCCGTTTCTTTAAAACGGCGATCCAGCTCCGCCTGGATATGTTCCCAAATTTCATACCCGTCCGGTTTGAAAACGATGCATCCGCGTACAGGCGAATAGTCCATCAAATCCGCCTTCTTGATTACATCAATATACCAGCGTGAAAAATCTTCTCCTTGCGGAGTAATTTCCGTAACAAATTGTTTCTCCTCGTTAGCCATTAAACCCTAGTCCTCCCGTAATTAGCCTATCAATCGCAAAATATCATTATAAGTGACCGCAATCATCAGCAAGAACAGCATCGCAAACCCGATAAAATGCACAAGCCCCTCGCGGTTCGGATCCACCGGTTTTCCCCGCAAGGCTTCAACCCCCAGGAACACAAGCCGGCTTCCATCCAGCGCAGGAATCGGTAGCAAATTGAATATCCCCAGATACAGACTGAGAATAGCCGCCCAGTAAGTCAACTGTGAAATTCCTTGCTTCGCGATTTGCCCGGTAACTTCAAAAGTGCGCACCGGACCGCCTAAATCATCCATCGAGAATTTATTGATCAGCTGCTGAAAGCCGATAAATATCGCTTTGGTCGTGTAAACCAAATCTTTGCCTGCCACGGTGAACGTTTCTCCAAACGAAGCGCTCCGCGTAGGGAAATAAGTAACGATTGTGCTTCCGACCTTGCCGCCTTCTTCCTTATCCACTGAACGTGGGGTCAGCGTGATCGCCAGGGTCTGATCTCCCCGTTTAACCGTCCATTCCATCGGCTTGTCCTTGGATGCTTTGATCATGTCGATCAAACCGTTCGCATCGGTACCGACCGGCTTTCCGTTCACCGATTCGATAATATCACCCTGTTGAACGCCGGCCTCTTGAGCCGGCATGCCTTTCATTACTTCGCCGATTTGCAAATGACTAGGCTCCGCAAGCGGAATACCGGCCATCTGCGTATGGAGCGCGAAGAGCACGAAGGCGAGAATAAAGTTCATCAGCGGGCCTGCAAAAATAGACAGGGCACGCTGGCCCACCGTTTTGCTGCCATATTGGCGGTCCTTCGGTGCGATTTGGGTTTCTTTGCCCTTCGCCACCAGCATCGCTTGCGGATGCACGCGATAGTTTAACTCTTCTCCGTCGACATCCAGCTTGACGATGAGCCGGTCTTCCAGATCTACATCGCTCACTTCGCCGCGGATTACATTTTTCCGGCTATCGAGACGATCCAGATATATTTTTCGGACTTCTTCGCCATCCAGCCTTAACGCTACGGTTTGCCCGTTCGAAATCTGGACTAGCTCCGGATCTTCCCCGGCCATCCGGGCATACCCGCCGAAGGGCAGCAGCCGAAGGGTAAATTGCGTCTCATCCCTTTTGTAAGAGAACAGTTTGGGACCGAAGCCGATCGCAAACTCCCTTACGAGAATTCCGGCGCGCTTGGCAAAGAAATAATGTCCCCACTCATGCACCGTAACTATCACGAAGAACATGAGAACAGTCAAAAATATAATTTTAAGCAATTCCAATCGTAAGCATCCTCCTTTTGGCCACGGATCGTCCAACGTTCTTTTAGATTATCATTATTCTCCGATCAGGTACAAGAGAATACCGGGATGGAACTTTTCCGCTCCGAAAGAAAAAATACTCCTCGGGACTTACAAAGACCGCGCTGTTTCGCGGGCCCACCGGTCGGCTTCTTTGATAGCATCCAGATCCGGTTCAGCCTGAACCTCATGTCTGGACAGAACACTTTCGATAATATGTTCAATTTGCAAAAAAGAGATCTCTCTGTTCAAAAACCGGGCTACGGCGACTTCATTAGCCGCATTGTATACGCTAGTTGCCGTTCCTCCTATTTTACCACATTCGAAGGCCAGTCTTAAACAAGGATAACGTACCATATCCATTTCGCGAAAATGAAGCTTGCCCACTTCGGCCAAGGACAGCCGTTTGGTGCTTGAAGTCCAACGCTCCGGATAGCTAAGCGCGTATTGGATCGGCACACGCATATCCGGCGTACCGAGCTGAGCGATCACGCTCCCGTCACGATACTCAACGAAAGAGTGGACGATGCTTTCCGGGTGCAGTAGAACGCCGATCTGTTCGAAGCTCATCCCGAACAACCAGCGGGCCTCAATCACTTCCAATCCTTTGTTGACCATCGTGGCCGAATCGATCGTTATTTTGGCACCCATGGACCAGTTCGGATGCTTAAGAGCATCCTCAACGGTGACATGCTGTAGCTGATCCCTGCTCAAATCCCGGAAGGAGCCTCCGGATGCCGTGAGCGTAATCCGCTCCACATCTTCCATCCGTTCACCATTAAGACATTGAAAAATCGCTGAATGTTCGCTGTCCACGGGCAACAGGGATACTCCCTTTTTCTTGGCCAATCCGGTTACGAGATGACCCGCAGTCACCAGCGTTTCTTTGTTAGCCAGTCCAATATGTTTGCCTTCGGAAATCGCAGCCAATGTAGCCGGCAACCCCGCGCTCCCTACAATCGCAGTAACGACCGTTTCCGCTTCGGTTCCGGCAGCTACCTCGATTAGTCCCTCTTCTCCGTAATACAACTCCACTCCCGACGGTATCAAGGGGCGGACCCGGTCCGCAATTTCTTTAGTCGAGACGGAAGCTTTTTTCGGACGGAACTTGTTTACCTGCTCCACGAAGAGATCGGCATTGGAACCTGCGGCCAGCCCTTCCACCTCAAACTGATCAGCATGCTGAGTTATGACATCGAGGGTCTGGGTACCGACGGAGCCGGTCGAGCCGATGATTGCTAGTTTTTTCATTACGCGCACCTCTCACCTCAATAATTTCAGAACACCGGAAGTAAAGATAATATATGTACAAACGGAAAAACGGCGATCCAACTATCGCAGCGATCCAGAATACCGCCATGACCGGGCAGCAAATTACCGGAATCCTTTATGCCGTACACCCGTTTGTAAGCCGATTGGATTAAGTCGCCCATCTGACCCACTACAGCAGCCGACACGCCAAGAATAAGCGCTCTTCCAATCGTGAGCAGGCCACCGGAAGCCAATGCAAAAATAACGGCGACGATAACCGCGCATATGATGCCTCCAATCGCGCCTTCCACAGTCTTATTAGGGCTGATTGCAGGCCACAACTTGTTCTTGCCGAATCTCCGGCCCACAAAATAAGCACCGGCATCGCTGCTCCAGATCGAAGCAAGCATCAGGAAGGTCCAAAACAGTCCATGCCCATCCGCAGTACTTCGCGTATCAGCAAGATAAGCAAAGCCCACGCCGACGTAAACCATGCCAAGAAACAGCAGTGCAACTTGTCCGATCGGAATCCCGTTTTTGGAAACAACGGTAACGACAAGAAACAGCAGCATCAGCAGCCAGAATACCGACAGTAAGTTCAGCGGCATGTCCAGTCCGAGCAGCTTCCACGGAAACACGACGTATAGTACGCCCAGATACCCGATCACAGCGGTGCCGCCAAAAGCCGGAGTCTTCGTCATACGCACGAATTCATAAAATCCGATCAAGGCCATGACCAAGACAAGCCCATGATACCAAATCCCTCCTGCCAGACAGAGCCCGAGGAATCCGCCTCCGGCTATAATTCCAGTTATCAACCGTTGTTTCAACTGTCTACACCTTCCATCCCGCTAGGATAATCCGCCATACCGCCGAGTTCGTCTTTGATACTCCGTTACCGCAGCAAACAATTGCTCGCGTCCGAATTCAGGCCAGTACAGATCCGTAAACCATAGTTCGCTATATGCCGTTTGCCATAACATAAAATTACTGAGCCGCAGCTCGCCGCCGGTCCGAATGAGCAAATCAGGGTCAGGCAATCCGCCGGTCAAGAGGCCGGAACCGATCATATCCTGAGTAATTTCCTCGGGCTGGATTTTGCCATCTTTCACATCGCGGGCAAGTTCTTTAACGCATTCCGTGATTTCCCGGTGGCTTCCATAGTTGAGCGCAAAATTCAAAATAAGTCCCGTATTGTTTTTGGTCCGCTCAATGGCTTCTTCCATGGCGGAAATCGTATGCTCCGGAAGTTCCTCGGTATGTCCCATCATCCGGACCTGAACGTTTTTCTGAATCAATTCCTCGAGTTCCAGTGCCAAAAATTCTTGGGGAAGCGACATCAAAAAGTCGACCTCATCCTTTGGCCGTTTCCAGTTCTCTGTCGAAAAGGCATAAAGCGTTAAGACGGAAATTCCAAGCTCATCCGCCGCAATCGTTGCCCGTTTAACAGCCTTCATTCCGTTCCGGTGGCCGACGATGCGCGGCAAGCCGAGCTTGCGCGCCCAACGGCCGTTGCCGTCCATAATAATAGCGACATGCTTAGGGATATTATCGCTGTCAGGCACAGATACAGACACAGAGCCATTCCCTTTTTTTCGCCAGAACCCAAAAACATTTTTCATTGCTCTTCCTCCAGCCGGTGATGAAAAAGAGACAAAACCCCACCGTAAAAGGAGGGGCCGCAATATGTCTCTTAAACTTCCATGATCTCTTTTTCTTTCGCAGCAAGCACTTTATCCACTTCCGCGATAAATTTATCGGTCGTTTTTTGGATATCTTCCTGATGTCTGCGCGATTCGTCTTCAGAGATGTCGGTTTTCTCCAACTTTTTGATATCATCGTTCGCATCGCGGCGAATGTTGCGGATCGCTACCTTCGCCTCTTCTCCGAACTTCTTCGTCATTTTCACAAGTTCCAAACGACGCTCTTCCGTCAAAGCCGGAATGGAGAGTCGGATCGACGTCCCGTCGTTGGCAGGTGTCAAGCCCAGGTCGGACTTTTGGATCGCCCGCTCGATATCGGCCAAGGACGATTTGTCCCAAGGCTGAATCATAAGGGTGCGGGTATCCGGTGTATTAATGTTGGCAAGCTGATTTACCGGAGTCGGTGAACCGTAGTAATCCACTTGAATCCGATCAAGCAGAGAAGGCGTGGCTCTTCCGGCCCGAAGCGTAGCAAGATCTCGTTTAAGTGCCTGGATCGCTTTATCCATGCGTTCTTCGGCATGAGTTTTGATACTTTGCGGCATTTAATCTACACTCCCTTTGACAATCGTCCCGATCTTCTCGCCCAGAACGACACGTTTGATATTCCCTTGTTCCGTAATGGCAAATACAATCAGCGGGATGTTATTGTCCATGCACAGCGACGATGCTGTCGAATCCATAACACCCAGGTTTTTGTTAAGCACTTCTAAGTAAGTAAGAATTTCGTATTTCTCTGCAGTCGGGTCGACAAAAGGATCCGCCGAATAAACCCCGTCTACTTTGTTCTTCGCCATCAAAATTACTTCTGCTTCGATTTCCGCTGCGCGCAGCGCGGCGGTCGTATCGGTAGAGAAGAACGGATTTCCCGTACCGGCGGCAAAGATCACGACTCTGCCCTTTTCCAAATGACGGATAGCCCGGCGGCGAATGTACGGCTCGGCGATTTGCTGCATTGCGATGGAGGTTTGCACCCGTGTAGGGACCTCGATTTGTTCGAGCGCGTCCTGCAAAGCCAGCGAATTCATAACCGTGGCCAGCATCCCCATATAGTCTGCAGTTGCGCGGTCAATTCCTTTGGCGCTGCCTGCAATGCCCCGCCAAATGTTACCGCCTCCGCATACGATGGCGACTTGAACTCCGAGCTCAACGACTTCTTTCACCTGCTGGGCGATCGACGAAATCGTCTCGGCATCGATACCGTACCCATTTTGCCCGGCCAGCGATTCACCGCTAACCTTCAAGACAACACGTTTAAAAACTGGCTGTTTCAATTGTATACCTCCACTATAGACCCCCTACTGAAATAAGCTATGCGGGTGTCAGGTTAAAAAAGAAGGAACACGGCGTGTTCCAACTTTTCAGACATTCAATTATATGATGGTTCTAACTTGTTAATCTTATTGTCTAACTTGAGCCATAACTTCTTCAACGAAGTTATCCACTTTTTTCTCCATGCCTTCGCCCAGTTCATAACGAACGAAACGACGGATCGAGATGTTCTCGCCGATAGCGCTGATCTTCTCATTAACCAATGCGGAGATCGTTTTGTCAGGGTCTTTGACGAAGGATTGCTCAAGCAAGCAGAACTCTTCGTAGTACTTGCTGATACGGCCTTCAACCATTTTTTCAACGATTTTCTCAGGCTTGCCTTCGTTAAGCGCTTGAGCCTTCAAAATTTCCTTTTCTTTTTCCACTTCTTCTTGTGGAACTTCTTCACGACGTACATAACGTGGGCTCATAGCCGCGATATGCATTGCGATGTCACGAGCGAAATCTTTGAACTGATCTGTCTTCGCAACGAAGTCAGTTTCGCAGTTGATTTCAACCAGTACGCCGATCCGGCCGCCGGCATGGATGTAGGATTCTACAACGCCTTCCGTAGCGATACGTCCAGCTTTGTTCGCTGCAGCGGAAAGACCTTTTTCACGAAGAATCTCAATCGCTTTCGTCAAATCTCCGTTTGCTTCTTCAAGTGCTTTTTTGCAATCCAACATACCCGCACCTGTTTTTTCACGCAGTTCTTTTACAGATTTAGCATCAACAGCCATGTTTATATTACCTCCACAATAAGATTGGATAACTTTCACTTTAAAATATCTCTTAAAAAAAGGGTAGTGAGAGGTTTGACACCTACCAACCACCCTTTTTAATTTAATTCTATCGGTATTGTTTCAATATTAAGCCGTAGTTTGCTCGCCTTGGTTCGCTTCGATTACAGCGTCAGCCATTTTGCTGGTGAGCAGTTTAACCGCGCGGATCGCGTCATCGTTACCAGGAATCACGTAGTCGATTTCGTCCGGATCGCAGTTGGTATCAACGATACCTACGATTGGGATACCCAATTTGCGGGCTTCAGCAACCGCGATGCGTTCTTTGCGAGGATCGATGATGAACAGAGCGCTTGGCAAGCCCTTCATGTTCTTGATTCCGCCCAGGAATTTCTCGAGACGATCTTTTTCTTTGCGAAGAATGATAACTTCTTTCTTAGGCAAGACAGCGAAAGTACCGTCTTCTTCCCAAGATTCCAATTGCTTCAAACGGTCGATCCGCTTTTGAATCGTTTGGAAGTTGGTCAGCGTACCGCCGAGCCAGCGTTGGTTAATGTAGAATTGACCAGCGCGTTCTGCTTCTTCCTTCACGGAGTCTTGAGCTTGTTTCTTCGTGCCTACGAAAAGAATGGTGCCATTCTCTTCAGCTACGCTTTTAACGAAGTTATAAGCTTCTTCAACTTTCTTGACCGTTTTTTGCAGGTCGATAATGTAAATTCCGTTTCTTTCAGTGAAGATATAACGATCCATTTTCGGGTTCCAACGACGAGTCTGGTGTCCGAAGTGAACGCCTGCTTCAAGCAGTTGTTTCATGGAGATTACTGCCATCTTCACGCACCTCCTAAGTTTGGTTTTTTGATGCTTCCTCCGCCGGCCTCATCTTCCGTCAAGACTCTCATTATGAGAGCACCCTTGATGAAATCGGTCAGCGTGCGTTATAACACCGTCAATTAATATACCATAAGTAAATACACGATGCAACCAAGTTTGCGGCTTGGACGCCAAAAAGCGAGAAGATCTCCAATTAAGAAACAAAAAAAGCCCCTATTCAGGAGCTCGCTGTATCCAAACTACAATATTTTCTCTTTATTTTACGGTACTTGAAATCTTCGAAATAATGGAGCCGAAATCTTCCCCTTGTTCAAAGGTAAAGGTACCGGTACGCACTTTGTAATTGATCTTCTTGTCTTTCGCAGCCTGCAAGAAGGCTTCCTTGTCGCTGATCACGCCTGCCTTGAGCAAACCCTCCGCCACGCCGGTCAGCGTGCTGCCGTGGGAGATCTTGTAGGTCACCGTGGCTTTGTCAGGTTCTTTGGGAGATGCCGGAGAGGTCGTTTCAGGGACGGAGACAGCGCCTTTCCCCCCCGGTAAATCAGGATCGTCAGGGGCGCCCGGTGTGTTCGGCGCATCGGGATTTGAAGGATCCACGGGATCTTCCGATTCGATTCCTTCATCCAATCCTGCTTGCTCTTGCTCAGTCTTCTCCTGCCACTCTTCCTCGGTCAATAGTTCCTGATCGGCCGAGACAACCTTCAAATTCAATGCGGCTGCCGCCTGCTCGATCTGTTCCTTTGTTTGCAGCTTACCGTTTGGTCCCTGGCCGATCATCATAATCTGCAACAGCAACGCGCCTACGATCAGACCGATGCCAAGACCTGTCATAAATTGACGATTGCGGATCATCGGGATTCCTCCCTCTTGGCAAGCTGAAGAATAAGCTGAACTTCCCCGCGTTGGAGACCTGTGCTTTTGGCGATCGTATCCACGGATTTCCCCTTTGCATACAAATCAAACAGCTCCGGGTACCGGTCGCGAACGGACTCGGTCAACTCCGGCTCGAGCGTGTCCGGCTGGGAAGGTTCCGGTTGAGCGGTTGCGGGAATGATAGATTCAGCGAGCCCGGACACCTGGGAAGCGGCGACACCGGGAAGTCCTTCCGCAACATTATACGGTGCACCAGCAACTTCAGGCTTCCAGGTTGTCGAGTCAATATCCGAAGAAATCTTACCCTGAACAGCCGCCGTAACCTGCTCGTCCTGTTCCAATTGCTCCAGCCGGGAAGCATTAGACCTGGATGTAAACTCCACATCCGCCAAACGCTGGCGCAGCTCGGCAATCTGCTCTTGATGGGCCAGTTGTTTTGAAGTAAACTCCTGCTTCATCTGAGCTACAAGGTCGATCAATTCCTCATTCTCTCTCTCGATCTCGGCCATATACTGCTCCAGCGTAGCTTCAAATCCGTCCGAAACTCCAGGCTTAGAGCTCGCAGCAGGACTTCGTCCCGGCAGAAGCAATGCATAGACAAGCGCCGCCGCCCCCAAAAGTACAATATAAAACCATGGATCTCCAAATGACAATGTAATCCTCACCTTTTGCTGTAAAAATGCGTGTTCAAAAAGTCAGGTTTTCAGGACCGAAGCGTATGCTTTCGAAGTGCGTTTTTGTAAAACGCTTTAGGTCGGATGAAGTTAGGGACTGAGTAGCGGAGCTAAACGTTTTCGTAGAAAACGACTTCGTAAGCATTTGCTCATGGGGTACGTGAGCAACGGAAGGCCCGGCTGAATTCAAGATTCGACGTCGAATCCGCTTCATGATCTACTTCGTCGTGGAAAGATGACTTTTTGAACAACCTCTAAAATAAATAGTCTAAAGGGACAAGTCGATATGTTTCCCCTTATACGGATGATCAGCCGGCTGTTGTTCCTTCTCCTGTGCCGCCTGTTTCTCTTCTGGTGAAGCTTGGCCCTGGCGTTGATTACCCGAGGAAGAACTGTCCTCCCGTTTTATTGTCCTGTTGTGCGCGCTTTCGTCAACATTCGAACTCCGGTGACGGTCGAGCTCGCGTTCCTTCATGTTCGCCGTGGATAATAAACTTTGATCGATCTGAGGTCTTTGCTGCGCTTCTTGCTGAATACGTCCAACTTCCTGGGTCCGGGGAACGGCGATTTGCAATTCAACAGCTTTCAAATCCATACGATCACCTCATCATTCAATCGACATAAGGTTCTATACGTAAGCCGACATAGTAATATCACCTTCGCTGAAATAAAAGGACATGCGTGAAATCGGTTCTTTAATGTATTTGGTATACCGGCCAATAACGATTTTTGAACCGCCGTATATCATTTTCAGGACATCCACCTGAGCTTTTCCGGTATCTTCCAACGCCTTTTCAATATTAAGCATCCGGTCTTTCAGGTCGTTCATTTCCTGGATATGCAATTTTTTGGTCAATCCCAGTTTTGAGCGCATCTCTACCTTATCCGGAGTCAATTTGCCCAAAGAAGCGAGTTGGTCCAACAGAGTCAGGGCCTTTTCGGACTTGTCCAAGTTTGCCATAATTTCTTTGACTTGCTGACGTAGTTCCATCAATTCATTTCGAAGCTCGGGCAGCACGCCGACCTCAATCGATGTCGTCGTCGACATCGGATTCCCGATAATTCGTGCAGTCACTTTTTCGCCGGCTTGAATGCTGCCGCCTACGATTAAGCCTTTGGTTCCGCTGCAAATGACGTCTTTTCCTGCACGGATATTGGAATGCATGATACTTTGGGTCACTACTACATTTTCACCCGCCAGCACGTTGCCGTCCTGGATGAAAGAACTCTTGATATTTTGTCCGGCTTTGACCAAGCCTTTGTTATAACCGATGATTCCGCCGGTAATCTCGATAGAACCTTCCGCATACAATTCGGCCCCTTCTACGCCGCCAACAACACGAATATCCCCGGCCGCACTGACTTTGAAACCGGTCAGAACATTGCCGCGGATGACGACGGTACCTACAAAATCAATATTTCCCGTACTGTAATCGACATCACCGTTAACCTCGTAGACAGGAAACACATTCAACTTTCCTTTGTCCGTCTGGGTAACCAACCCGTCGATGGCCGCGTACATAGCGGTTTGCTCGGGATTCAACACCACATTTTTGCCGACCTTGA
Organism: Paenibacillus sp. Marseille-P2973; assembly: GCF_018101095.1. NCBI lineage: Bacteria > Bacillati > Bacillota > Bacilli > Caryophanales > Paenibacillaceae > Paenibacillus > Paenibacillus sp. Marseille-P2973. The sequence continues at coordinate 439,375 of NZ_JAGQEH010000003.1, read as the reverse complement.
ATCTGGCGTCTTTTCCCGCTTTATTAGGAATGGCTTCACCGGTTACTGCCGTTCCGGGCCGACCGGGAAGCGGAGGAACTAATTCGGCGATTAACTGCCCTTTCCGGACATTATTAAGACGACTAACCTCTTTGTAATCCACTTTGCCGTCATCGGTTTCCAAAGGCTTAAATCTGACATCATCCATAGGAACCGCATAACGAATTGAACCATCTTCCCCTTGCTGAGGTTCTACGCCAATCGCAATCGGCGTTTTGCTGAAGAAGTATTCTCTCGGATTGATGGCAAACCGTTTCACGATATCTTCCTGAATTCCATATTTAATGCCCTGGGAATTCAGAAACTGATGGAGCGCATCCATAGTACAGGAGAAGTCCTCTTCTTTTTTCATAAATTGCAAGTAGGCTACTGTCTTGTCGTCATTTAAAGTGATACTCAGGATTTGCCCCAAATCATCCGTAAATTGCATGAGTCGTTCCTCCTTCCATCTACTTATAAGAAAATGAGCTCCTCTAATCCTCCCGCATAAGCAGGTCGCGGTGCTTTTCCAAACTGCCGCGCAGCCGCAGTATTGCCTTGGAATGCAATTGGGAGATCCGTGAAGGCGATAAAGACATCACTTCTGCGATTTCACTCAGCGATAAATCTTCATAATATAACAGAGACACGACCGTGCGTTCCTTCTCCGTCAATTTTTCAATCCCTTTGGCAAGTGATTCACGCAAATAAAACTCCTGCACTTTATAGTCGGGATTCTTTGCTTTATCGTCAACAAGCATGGACAGCCGTGTCTCCGATTCTTCTTCCCGGATCGGATCTTCCAGTGAGCAGAGCGTCATAACCGCGACTTCCTGGAGCATGTTCTGAAATTCCTTCTCGCTGATGTTCAAGTGCTCGCTCATTTCCATATCCGTGACAGTCCGAAGATACTGCTGTTCGAGCTGCTGGTATCCTTCTTCAATTTTTTTGGCTTTCTCTCTTACGGAACGGGGAACCCAGTCCCCCTGACGCAGTCCGTCCAAGATCGCTCCTCTAACTCTCCACGAAGCATATGTTTCAAACTGTAGTCCGCGTTTATAATCGAATTTCTCGACAGCGTCAATCAGCCCCATAACTCCGTTGCTGGATAAATCATCTTTGGAAACATTCTTGGGCAGACCGACCGCCAGACGTCCCGAAACGTAGTCGACAATATGCAGATACTTCTCGATAAGTTGTTTCTTGGCCTCTAAATCACCGTGTTCCTTCCATCTTTCCCAAACATCGGCGTAATTCAGAGGGGATGTCTTCCGCTCGTTCAATTGCCTTCACCCTCCTTATTTTTCTGTCAGGTGACGAACGACCTTAGCCAGCTCTTCAGGATCTTTGTCGTCAAGTGTTTTAACTAATTTAGGCGGATGGAGTGGTGTAAACTCGTGAGCCTGTGATTGCGACTGGTTGTCCGGCGACTGCTTCAATAATTCGTTCAATTCCTCGCTTTGATCCGGCGTCGTAAAATCGAGGCTGTTTCCTTTGTCTAACTCTTGCACTTGCTCTTGTTCCTGCAGCGCTGCAGAAAGATCACTGGCATCCGAACGGACGTCCTGCTCCTTCAAAAAGCCGAAGACCCAGCTTCCCGCGAAACTCAGGAAAAACCAAGCTGCAAATCCGATAAGTCCCCGGATAAAACTGGTCATAAACAGATTATTCCCGGCCGAAACGGCAAAAGTAATTAAGAATCCGATAAATCCAATAAGAAGAAAGTACCTGAATTTTCCTGACATAGCTACAATTCCTTTATACCCATTTGTACACTGCGTATGAATAATATACCCGTTTCACAGTCGAGTTCGATCGTTCTTCCGTAATTTCCCCCCGTATCTTCGGCAAGGAGCGGAATGCCGAGCTGCGACAGCATCGCTTTGCAGGATTCCACATTTCTTGGACCGATCCGCATCGAGTCTCCGGTTCCGGCAAAGGTAAACATTTGCGATCCCCCTGCCATTTTGGCAACCAGTCGACTTTGCGAGGCGCCGAGCGCCTTTAGCTTGTTAACCAGCTCCGGGACTGCCGTGTCGGCATACTTGGCAATGTTCAACGCACCTTCCCGCGCGATTGAGGACGAAGGGAGCATGACATGAGCAAGGCCGGCCAGCTTGAGCAATGGATCAAATAATGTTACCCCTACACATGATCCAAGCCCCGTTGTGCGGATTAACCCCTGTCCGCGAATCACATTCAGGTCCGCCATGCCAACCTTAACGATATGCTGCTCATCAATCATGGCTCATTGGCACTCCCAAAGCAGCGAAAATTTTTGCAAAGGACTCGGGGTCTGGAATCAGGAAAAACTGTCCTTCCACTTCATGCTTGCCTTCGATGAAGGTCGTATCAATCAGCATGGCGGAATCGCCCATTTCTCCAAATTGCAGCAGCCCATAGCTTAGTATTGCTCCCGCCATATCCATCGCAAGCGCTGGAACGGTTGGGGTCATTGAAAGCGAGGTGAAATCGGCAAGGGAAGAAATATAGGACCCGGCCAATATATTTCCGATCTCCGAGATCGCAGACCATTCCATTTCGGAAAAGCTGTCCCCGCTTTCGACTTCGATGCCTGCAAGGCGATGCAAGAGCTTCTTGGCCGCCTCCGGGCTAAGAATAAAGAATAAATTGCCCGGCGTATCCCCTTCGACCCGGAAAAAGACGGCAAGCACGATCTTCTCGGCTCCGCCTACCCGCTCAGCAATCGCTTCGAACGGCAGCATCTGAACTTTAGGAACCGCCATGTCAATCGGCTTATCCAGCAGTCTGGAGAGTGCGGTGGCCGCGTTTCCAGCGCCGATATTGCCGACCTCCTTCAACACGTCCATTTTGAATTCCTCAAAGTCCTTAAACAGATCCACCGGTTATCCCTCTAAACTTTCCAATTGAATAATTTCACTGCGGTTCAGTACTTCTGATAAATTCAGCATTACAAGCAGACGTTCGTCGGAAAGACGCGCCACCCCTTGCAAATACTTCGCTTTGACGCCTCCGACCACATCGGGAGGAGAATCGATAGAGTCCGAATTCAAGTCGATGACATCATTCGCCGAATCGACGATAAACCCAACCTCCATCTCATTGGCCGCCACGATAATAATCCGTGTTTGATCGCTATGCTCTGCTTCCGGCAGGCCAAAACGTCCGCGTAAATCAATGACCGGAATAACGACGCCGCGCAGATTGATTACGCCTTTGACAAAAGAAAAAGTCTTGGGCACACGGGTAATCGGCATCATGCGTTCGATCGTTTGAACCTTGTCCACTTCGATGCCGTATTCTTCTTGCCCCAGTTTAAAAACGATGACTTTAATTTCCTCTCCCATGGGGATCCCTCCTTATTGGTCCCGGCTTAAGTTTGCGCAGCCGGGTTGAAAAGCAGCTTTATTTAATGAAAGCATTCGGATCTATAATCAAAGCGACTTGCCCATCCCCTAGAATGGTAGCACCGGCTACACCTTGAACAGGAGGCAGATACTTACCCAGGTTCTTGATTACAATTTCGTTCTGACCGATAAAGTCCTCAACCGTCAGAGCTGCAAGCCTGTCCCCCTTGCGGACGACAACGATTTCCGTCTCTTCTTCGGACTTCTCATCGAAGTCCCGTACATCAAACAGCTCGGCTAATGACATTAGCGGGATATGGGAATCACGGTACGGGATCATCGTGTAGCCGTGAACCTTACGAATTTGCTCCCGTCTGATAAGTCCCGTTTCCACGATGGAGGACAATGGAATCGCATATTTCTCAGATCCGACCTTGATCAACATCGCTGAAATGATCGACAGCGTCAATGGGAGCTGAACCGAAAACTTCGTGCCCTTTCCAAGCTTGGAATCTACCGAGACAACTCCGCTGAGCGACTCGATTTTTGTTTTAACTACATCAAGTCCTACGCCGCGGCCGGAGATATCGGAGATCACTTCTGCCGTACTGAAGCCCGGAGCAAACAATAACATAAATACCTGCTCATCGGTCAGGGTACTGGCTTCGCTCTCAGTAACAACGCCGTTCTTCAAAGCCTTCGCAAGCACTTTGTCGCGATCGATGCCGTGGCCGTCATCCTCGATTTCGATAAATACGTGGTTTCCGCTGTGGAACGCGCGCAATTCCACTGTTCCGGTTTCCGGTTTGCCCGCAGCAATCCGTTCTTCCAAAGGCTCTACGCCATGGTCCACGGCGTTCCGCAGCAGATGGACCAGAGGGTCCCCGATTTCATCGATCACGGTCCGGTCGAGTTCAGTTTCGGCCCCGACGATGATCAGATCGATTTTTTTGTCCAGCGATTTGGCCAAATCCCGAATCATCCGCGGGAAACGGTTGAATACGGAGTCGATTTGAACCATCCGCAGCTTCAGGACAATGTTTTGTAAATCGCTGCTGACCCGGCTCATATGCTCCACGGTTTCGGTCAGATCGGAGCGTTTCACTTCATAAGCCAGCTGTTCAAGGCGGGATCGGTCAATCAGAAGCTCACTGAACAAATTCATCAGTACATCCAGGCGATCGATATCGACCCGAATCGTTCTGGAAGGTGCTGCCGACACGGCGGAAGGACGGGCGCTCGTTTTGCCTTCTTCCGGCTTGGCTGCTTTACTGCCGGCAGCCGGCTTCTCCGCATTATTCGCAGTCGGCTCGGCAGCTTCTACAGCGACTGAAGCCTCTTTAATTCCTGAATCCAGCTGGCTCAGTGTCTCATGATCCAGCAGCGCTACCTGAGCCGAATCAATCTCGGACAGATTCATAATCATGCCTTGAAGTTCCGCAGCCTCTTTTTGAGTTATGTAATAGAGAGAGAAGCTCCGGTCGAACTGTTCCTGCTCGATTTCCTGGACAGACGGATGCGATTTCACAATTTCCCCGTACCGTTCCAACAGGTCGAACACCAGATAAGCACGAGCGGCTTTCAATTGGCAGTCTTCCCTTACGGCCACTTCGATGTACATTACTTTGTGTCCTTCGGTAATCGATTGCTCGAGGACCGAGTATTGGAATTCATCCAGCCGAATGGCCGCACCGCTTGCAGACGAAGCCTTATCAGCCGCTTTCGCGCCCGATTGTTGCCCGGAAGGCGCTATATCGCCGCGGACAATCGATTGCAAGGAGGCAACGATCGAACTTACATCCTCTTTGCCTTCCCCTCCCTGGGTAATATCTTGAACCATGGATTGCAGAGCATCAAGACTTTGGAACAAGGTATCAAAAATAAAATCCTGCATTTTAAGTTTATCGTTGCGCACCAGATCCAGCACATTTTCCATTTGATGCGTCAGGGAGGACAAGTCCTCGAAGCCCATTGTGGCAGCCATGCCCTTCAGTGTATGGGCGGAGCGGAAGATTACCTGTACGATCCCGAGATCATCAGGACGGTTCTCCAGTTCCAGCATATTTTCGTTTAATGACTGTAAGTGATCATTCGACTCATCGATAAACATGGATAAATATTGGTTCATGTCCATGGTGAGGCACCTCCTTCAAGAGATTCCGTTTATTTCACAACTTGTGCAAGCTTGAAACCAATTTCATGCAACGGCAGTACCTGACTGACGCAGCCCATTTCGATCGCCGAGCGGGGCATTCCGTACACAACGCAGGATTCCTCGCTTTCCGCGATCGTGGAAGTTACACCGGCTTCGTACAGCCGTTTCATGCTTCTGGCTCCATCGCTGCCCATACCGGTAAGGAGTACAATGTGCCGCTTAAGAGTTTGCAAGGGCAGAAGTGAATCATACATGACATCGACAGACGGCCTGTGCCCATTGCGGGGCTCTTGCCCCGTCAGAGACACCTTATAGCTTCCGTCCGAGGCCGGAACTACATTTAAATGATAGCCGCCGGGTGCAACATAAGCGGTACCCGCCTCAAGCCTCATTCCTTCTTCCGCTTCCACCACGTTTAATTCACTCAAACTGTTCAAGCGCTGGGCCAACGATTTGGTAAAATTCGGCGGCATATGCTGCACGATCACGATAGGAGCCGGGAAGTTGGCAGGAAGCTTTTCCAGCACAGCCTTTAACGCTTTGGGACCGCCGGTTGAAGTTCCGATCGCAACCAGGTCGGTGAATTCCGTGCGGGCCGCGGCTTCTTTTGCTCTTTCCCTCTCCCGCGCAGCCTGCTCTAATTCCGCAGCTTGCCTTGACGGCGGTTCGGCCGGACGACGTTGCCCTGGTTTCGCCGTTGCAAGCGTCTCCGCTTTGCTTCGGGTCTTAGGCGAAACCGCCTGGTGCAAATCTTCCTTGTCTACTTTGGCGTCGCTCTGGACGATGGCCGTCCTGCTCTCCGGCCTTGTAGCCGATGCAGCCGGAGCCGGTTTGGCGTCGGTTATAGGTTTCGCCAAAGGCTTGCGGGAAGCCGGAACTTCCTTCGCTTCCGAATTCCGCTTCGGTTGATCTGCCGAAATCCCCCGGTCCAACAAGGACTCCCTGGACTTTCCGGGTTTCCTTTGGGCCGGCGCCGTGCTTAGGCTTGTCAGATGCAAGGCCGAGAAGCCCAGTTCGACCGGAGGCAGCCGCTCCGGAGCTTTGGTCTCCAGCGCAGCCGCCCTAGCCGCCCTTCGCTCCTTAGCCAGCATCGCAACCCTGATTTGCTCCCTGAGCTCTCGTCCCACCTGTTCGATATCATGTGAGCTGGTGGATGCCGAAGGCTTGCGGATAAAATCAAACGCTCCGAGTTCTAGAGCCATAATCGTCTCCCGCATTCCCTGCTCATTGATGCCCGATAGCATAATCACCGGTAAAGGGTGCTGCTCCATAATGTGCTTTAGTGCCTCAAGCCCGTTCATCTCCGGCATTTCGACGTCCATGGTGACAAGGTCCGGCGAGAGCGACTCTATAAGATCAAGCGCTTCCCTTCCGTTCTTGGCGGTACCCTGCACTTGAAATGCCGGATCCTGTTCAATAAGATCGGAAACGATTTTCCGCATAAACGCCGAATCGTCAACTACCATCACCCGATAAGGCATATCTCGTTCCACTCCTGTCCTTTATACAGAATCATTTTGCGCGCTTAAGCCATTTATGCATAAATCCTTTGATTCCTGACAAAGTATCCTTTGACTTCAGTTGTGGAACATCCATATATTTCATTGCCAGGCTTCGAATGTCTCGTGCTGCCGGACAACCCGGGAAAGCGGCAGAAAACGGAATCTGTTTCTTCACCGCCTGCATGACGTGTGCGTCATCGCTCAAATACCCAAGAGTAGGAATATCCATATCCAGAAACTGCTTCGCGACTAGCGAAATTTTATCAGCAACCTGCTTGGCTTCGCTTTCACCCGCGACCCGGTTGATGACCAGCCGGAACGCTACATCCTTCTCCAGCCCGTGCACCACCTTGATGAGTGCGTAAGCATCGGTTATCGAGGTCGGCTCAGGGGTCGTTACAACCAAACACTCGTCGGCGGCAGTTATAAACTTCAAAGTTTCCTTGGAGAGTCCTGCCCCGGTATCAAAAAGGATGAAATCCATCTCTTCCGATATCTGCTCGATCTGAGAAGTAAAGTAGTTGAGATCCTGTTCCGACAAGGTAAACAAATCCGTCATGCCGGAACCTCCCGCAATAAAGGGAAGTCCGCCGGTTCCAAGCTCGATGATCTCCGTGATGTCCCGTTCGCCTTTCAATAAATGATAAAGACTGTATCTCGGGCGAACTCCCATCAAAACGTCGATATTGGCCATGCCGATATCAGCGTCAAAAATGAGGACTTTGCTTCCAAACGACTTTAAAGCGAGAGCGAAGTTGAGAGTAAAGTTGGATTTTCCGACCCCACCCTTTCCGCTGCTTACGGTAATAATACGGGCATTGCTCTTTTTACTTATTGACTGCGGGTCAAAACCGCTTCGGGAAGTTACCAGTTGTCGAAGAGCTTGCGCCTGGTCGCTCATGAGTTACGAGCTCCTGTAATCAAATCCAGCAGCAATTCAGAATCCGCCGTCAGCAAGTCGTCAGGGACATTTTGTCCGTTGGCAATATAGGAAACCCGCAGAGGGTAGTCGTGAATCAAGTTGTACAAAGGGCCCACGCTTTCCGTTTCATCCAGTTTGGTGAAAATCACTTTGTCCAGCCCGTACCGGCTGAAATGCTCCGTAATTTTCTTCATGTCTTGTGTCTTTGACGTCAGGCTTAGGACCAGATAAGTCTCGCTTTGCTCCGACGTGCTGAGCATGCTGTGCAGTTCGGCCACATGAATTTCGTTCAAATAATTCCGCCCTGCCGTGTCCATCAAGATCAAATCGCAATGGGAGAGCCTTTGCATCGCTCTCTGCACGTCGCCCGGTGATTGAACGACTTCAAGCGGCACATTTAAAATCGAAGAATACGTTCTGAGCTGCTCTATAGCCGATATCCTGTACGTATCAGCCGTTATAAAGCCTACCTTTTTGTGTGCCCGGAAAATTTGATCCGCAGCCAGCTTCGCAATCGTAGTCGTCTTTCCGACTCCGGTAGGTCCGGCAATGTAGACGATTTTGGTCTCGTCCTGAATGCCTTCCCCGATACGACCTTGCAGGAAGGAAGCGGCCTCGGCTCTTACAGCAGCTTCCAGCACATCCGATGAAGCCGATTTGCCGGATTCGATCCATTCCCGATAAGCGGCATCAATCCACTTCTCAACCAGGTCCGCGGACAACTCCTGGCATTCCAGTCGGCTCTTAATCGCCGGCAGGGGTTCAGGAAGCTCTCTGCTTTCGTGCTGCTGTCTCGCCAATTGACCGATCCAGGTCTTCATCTCGCGAATCTCTTCGAGCAGCTTCTCTTCCTTCAAGCTAAGCACTTCTGCCGGCTTAGGGGCCGGCGATGCTGAAGGAGCAGGGGGCCTCTTCTCTTCCAAGGAGGCTTGTCGCAACGCTTCGTCCCATCTACTGGCAGCCGTCTCCTCCCTGGCGATGTCAGGCCTAGCGATCCCATCAGATGGCTGTTTTCGCACGGATGAGACTGTCGACATCGGCATGGACGCCGCGACCGGCAACTCCTCCCTTTCCTGCAGCCCGGGCATCATCGCGGGACGCGCCTGCTGAGCAGGTCGGGTAGGCTGAGCGGCCGGAGGCAACACTGTGTTGCCCGCTCCCGATGAAGAAGGAGACGTTAATTGGGAGGATTTACGGTAAACATCCGGAACCGCCTGCCTCGCCATCGGAGTCTGTGCAATGCGCGCCGTCTGCGGCTGCGGTTTGGAAGGAGATCCGTCGTTGCCTTCAGAAGCTGCGATGACCTCAATCTTTCTTTTGCCGAATAATCCCATAAATCCGCCGACCTTCATATCTTTGGTACTCAAGATGACGGCATCGGCTCCCAGTTCGGTGCGTATTTTGGACATGGCGTCCGGCATCGTGTCGACGATATAACGTTTTACTCTCATAAGTTCACCACTCCGACACTCTGAATTTCTACGTTAGGTTCAAGTTCACTATAGGACAGTACCGGAATATCCTGCATGCTTCTCTCAATAACCTGCCGCAAATACATCCGGATCGTTGGTGAAGTCAATACGATCGGCTGCTGACCGGTCTGAAGCAGGCGGTTAATCTGCTCCGATAGCTTTTGGAAAAGAGTCTGTGTCGACATCGGATCAAGCGCCAAATAGCTGCCTTGATCGGTCTGCTGCACACTTTCCGCAATCTTCTTCTCCAGCGTAGGCCCCACGGTGATTACCCTCATCGTTTCACCCTGCTGCGTATATTGCTGGGTGATTTGTCTGGATAGCGCCTGTCTGACATATTCCGTCAAAACCTCGGGGTCCTTCGTATAAGTCCCGTAATCAGCCAGGGTTTCAAAAATCGTTACCATATCGCGAATCGAAATCTTCTCACGCAGCAACTTGGCCAGCACCTTCTGCACATCCCCGATGGAGAGCAAGGAAGGAATCAGTTCGTCGACAAGGACAGCGTAATTCTCTCTCAAATTGTCGACCAACGCCTTTGTCTCCTGTCTTCCCAGCAGCTCATGCGCGTGTTTCTTGATCAATTCGGTTAGATGCGTAGCAACAACGGACGGCGGATCGACCACGGTATAGCCGGACAACTCTGCCCGGTCCTTAGTGGATTCATCGATCCAAAGCGCAGGAAGCCCGAAAGCAGGCTCCTGAGTCTCAATGCCTGTAATCGAATCGTCATCCATCCCGGGACTCATTGCCAAATAGTGATTAAGTAGTAATTCACCACCGCCAACGACATTTCCTTTAATTTTGATGACATATTCATTCGGTTTTAGTTGAATATTGTCGCGAATGCGGATAACCGGTACGACAAGCCCCATTTCAAGCGCGCATTGGCGCCTGATCATAATAATCCGGTCGAGCAAATCTCCGCCCTGTCCCGTATCGGCCAGCGGGATCAACCCGTAACCGAATTCGAACTCGATCGGATCAACCTGCAGCAGGTTGATCACGCTCTCCGGACTTCGTACCTCTTCGATTTGCTGCTCCTCTTCCTGAATCTCCTGCTCAATTTGTCTTTTGTCGAGATTCTTCTGCATCCGCCTAGCGGCATATATCATCAATCCCGCAAAAGGAAGCGTGGTCCAAGGACCGATCGGCGTAAACAATCCGAGCAGCGCGATCGTACCGGCAACGATATAAAGAAGCTTGGGATACGTAAACAACTGTCCTGTGATGTCATCGGCCAGGTTTCCTTCAGAGGAAGCCCGCGTAACGATAAGACCGGCTGCCGTAGAAATAAGCAGTGCAGGAATCTGACTGACCAGACCGTCCCCGATCGTCAAGATCGAATAAGTCGAGAGAGCGTCCCCGAACGACATACCATGAATGGTCATCCCGATGATAAAGCCGCCGATCAGGTTGATAAGGAGGATGATGATACTCGCAATCGCATCGCCCTTGACGAATTTACTCGCCCCATCCATCGCGCCATAAAAATCGGCTTCGCGTTCAATCTTGCTCCGGCGCTCACGGGCTTGCTGTTCATTGATCAGCCCTGCGTTGAGGTCGGCGTCAATACTCATCTGCTTACCAGGCATCGCATCGAGAGTAAAGCGGGCCGCTACTTCGGCTACGCGCTCTGACCCTTTCGTAATTACGATAAACTGCACAACCACCAGAATCAGGAAGACTACGAAGCCGACAACAGGCTCCCCTCTTGAAATCCAGGACCCGAAGGTTGCTACGACATGGCCTGCTTCGGCCTGTCCTAGAATCAACTTCGTAGTCGATACGTTCAGCGCCAGCCTGAACAGGGTCGTAATAAGAAGCATCGCCGGGAAAATGGAGAACTGTAGCGCTTCCTTCGTGTTCATGGCTACGAGCAAAATCATTAATGCAATCGATATGTTAATGATGAGAAGAATATCCAGCAGCAAAGTCGGGATCGGAACGATCATGATTAGAACAATGCCGATAATGCCTACTAGGATGAATATATCTTTGAACTTCTTCACCGGTTCTTCCTCCGATCCCGAACTTATTTCACTTTGCCTTGCAGTTTATATACATATGCCAGTACTTCGGCAACGGCTTGAAAGAGATCGCCGGGAATCATATCCCCGATTTCCGCTCTCTGAAACAGCGCCCTTGCCAGCGGCTTATTTTCAATCGTAACAACACCATGCTCCTTGGCAATCTCCTTGATCCGGAGTGCGACAAAGTCCTGCCCTTTGGCCACGACCTGCGGAGCCTCCATTTGCGATCCGTCATATTTCAGCGCTACGGCAAAATGCGTCGGGTTGGTAATGATCACATCTGCCTTCGGCACTTCTTGCATCATCCGTTGCAGCGCCATGCGGCGCTGTCTTTCCCGGATTTTGCCTTTGATGAGCGGGTCGCCTTCCATTTTCTTGTACTCGTCTTTCACGTCCTGTTTGGACATTTTAAGGCTCTTCTCATGCTCATACTTTTGATACATATAATCCAGCACCGCCAAAACGAGCAAAGCGGCGGCGATTTTAATGCCGAGATTCATTGTGAGCTCCGCTGTGAAGTGAAATGCCTGTTCCACCGGGATTCTCCCAAGGGTTGCGAGATGACTTCTTGCCCCCCATATCGTCGTATAAACCAGGTACCCGATGATCGTCAGCTTAAATATCGATTTGAAAAACTCCACAAGCGAGCGCATGGAAAATATTTTTTTGAACCCTTTGATCGGGTCAAGCTTGTTGAAATGCATCTTCAGCGGATCACCGGTAAGAAGGAATCCTACCTGGGCATAGTTGGCGATAACCCCCATCACAACGACAACCAAAAAGACCGGAGCAATCAGCAGAAGAATCTGAACCGCATAATCCCCTAGCATGATCATTACATTTTCCTTGGTCACATCCATCGTCAAGCGGTGGTAAAAAATATCCGTAAACAAAGCGACCAATCTTTCTTTGATATAGCCGCCAAAGGCCATAAGACACATAAAAGTAGATAATAGAATGATCGAGCCGGATATATCCTGGCTTTTCGCGACCTGGCCTTTTTTTCTTGCTTCCTGCCGCTTTTTGGGCGTCGCTTTCTCCGTCTTCTCCCCGGCAAACATCTGCAAATCCAGTTTATAACGATACCGGTACGTCATCAGCGATTCCCTCCCTATGTCGGCCGACTCCCCAGCGTTCCAAATAAATTGTGCAGCGCATTAAACATCACTTCAAACAAATGTTCAAACGCGTAGATGAAGCCCGGAATCAAAAGGAGCAGTACAACCAGTCCTACAATAATCTTCAGAGGAATCCCTATTACGAAAACGTTGAACTGAGGTGCCGTACGAGCCAGAAAGCCGAGAGCAACGTCCGTTAAAAACAAGGCAACCACCAGCGGCGCAGCCATTTGAAAAGCAAGCGTAAACGACTGACTGAAGGTGCTGACCAGAAACTCCGTAACGCCTCCACGATAAATCCTTTGAAAAACATCGTTTGATAACGGGATCCAGTTATAACTGCGAATTACTGCGTCAAGCAAATAGTGGTGTCCGTTAATGCTTAAAAAGACCAGCGTGGCGATAATATACTTAAAGTTGCCGAGGACGGGAGCGGAAGCGCCTGTCATCGGATCAAGCACGTTCGCCATACCGAATCCGATCTGAATATCGATAAATGATCCGGCAGTCAAAATGACCGAAAAGATCAGGTAGGCCACAAACCCCATCAACAGGCCGATCAAGACCTCGCGGATAATCATCAAGACGTATCCAAGATCTTGGGGTATCACCTGATTCGTTCCTTGAATCATCAAAATTAACAATGCGATCATGGCGGAGAGCCCAATTTTGAATGTGTTAGGAACGCCACGTGAAGAAAAAACCGGAGCGACAACAAAAAACGCCGTCATTCGACAAAAAATAAGCATAAAGACAGAAATTCCGTGCAGTATAATCTCCATAATTTCTTCGGCCTAACCGATATAACTAGATAGGTTGTTAAATATGCTGTAGGTAAAATCGACAAGCGTCGTTAATATCCACGGCCCAAACATCAGCAATGCCAACAGTACGGCGACGATCTTGGGAACGAAGGCCAGCGTCTGCTCTTGAATTTGGGTGGTAGCTTGGAAAATACTCACGATCAAACCGACGACCAAACCGATAATCAGCATCGGGGCACTAACCTTCAATACGGTATAAACGGCTTGTCCGGCCAAACCGATAATAAAATCCGAACTCATAACCGTCTTCCCCCTCTTTACTAAAAATATGAATGACCTGCGCTAGACCGAAGCCATCCTTTTACATAACTATGGACTGAAACTGACCAGCAGTGACTTGACGATCAGATACCAACCGTCCACCAGGACGAACAACAATATCTTGAACGGCAAGGAAATCATGACCGGCGGCAGCATCATCATCCCCATGGCCATCAGAACGCTGGCCACGACGATATCGATAATCAAAAACGGAATAAATATCATGAAGCCCATCTGAAATGCGGTCTTCAGTTCACTGATTGCGAAAGCCGGAACCATAACTGTAATCGGTATGTCTTTATAGCTCTGCGGCTTCTCCGTTTTGGTATAACTCATGAATAATTGCAGGTCTTTGGGCCGCGTGTGCGAATACATAAATTTCTTCATCGGTTCTGATGCTTTGCTCAGCGCTTCCGTTTGAGTAATTTCCCCTTTGATATAAGGCTGCAGTGCCACCTCATTAATCGTCGACAACGTCGGACTCATCACGAATATCGTCAAAAAAAGAGCCAACCCGACAAGCACTTGATTGGGAGGCGATGTCGCAGTTCCGAGCGAGCTGCGGACAAATCCGAGCACGATCACGATTCGCGTAAAGCTTGTCATCAGAACGAGAATGGCTGGTGCTACACTCAAGACCGTAATCATCAGAATAAGGGACAGTGAGCTTGTCCCCGCACCCGAGCCCGTGTCCCCTCCGATTTGGATCCCTATATTTGGAATCGGATCGACCGGTTCGGCAGAAGCTATGGAAACCGCAAACAGACTCCATAAAGCGAAAAATAATGTCACGACTAGGACTTTGTTCTTCATGAATCCCTCAACCGATCTGTAGATTGTTCTTCCTGATCCTTTAAAAGTTCCTCCATTTGGGTCTTGCGGCTTGGCATTCTCTTTACCTGAGAGTGAAACACCTCATGAAAGGACTTCCCTTCCAGTTCCTCGACTTCTTGCGGAGGCTCTTTGCGGAATCGGGAGACGAGACCAGATATAGCCGAAGCGAACCCGGCGAACTCCGTCCCCTCCTCTTCAAAAGCCTGCTGCAATACAATCACTTCTTCCGGATCGGAAATCTTGTCGACCAAGGTGATATTCTCGCCCACACCGACAAGGTAAATGCTGCTACCGATCTCGATCACCTGGAGCGACTTGTTCGGCCCGAGGCCGACGGCTCCCATCGTACGGATCGAGCGGCTTTGGGATAAAAACGAATTCTTCTTCCCGAGAAAACGAATTAACAGAATAATCAGAACGATGATTATTGCTAAAACGGCGATGACCGTTATCAAGTTACCCCAAAGATTGACATCTCCGCCCCCATATTCTTCGGGGGTGCCGGATTGTGATAGGTACATGGCTTATCGCCTACAATCCAAGCGTTTTGTTGATAGCTTCAATTACACGATCGGACTGGAACGGCTTAACGATGAAGTCCTTCGCGCCGGCTTGGATCGCATCGATAACCATAGCCTGCTGTCCCATAGCCGAGCACATAATAACCTTGGCATTTGGATCCAACTTCTTGATTTCCTTCAATGCTGCGATTCCGTCCATTTCAGGCATCGTGATATCCATAGTGATGAGATCCGGATGCAATTCCTTAAATTTCTCGATCGCTTGCCCGCCATCCTGAGCTTCACCGACAACCTCGAACCCATTTTTCGTTAAAATATCGCGGATCATCATTCTCATAAAAGCTGCATCGTCTACGATTAGAATTCGGTTTGCCATTGATTTAAAATCCTCCCTAAACTTCTACTATTGTAATTTTTGAATGCGGTCCCACTGACTGACAATATCCGTGACGCGTACGCCAAAGTTCTCATCGATGACAACAACCTCGCCTTTTGCTATCAGCTTGTTGTTCACCAATATGTCCACCGGTTCACCGGCAAGCTTGTCCAGTTCGATAATCGAACCTTGGGACAGCTCCAGGATATCCTTAATCTGCTTTTGGGTCCTCCCTAATTCTACGGTGACTTTAAGGGGAATGTCCATCAATAAGTTTAAATTATTTGCGTCAGCTTGCCCGAATGAGGGATTTCCCAAATTCGCAAACTGGACAGGCTGTACGTTTACCCCTCGTCCGGTCATTCCGCCATAATGCTGAGGCTCGCTGTAAGGCCGTTCCTGAGGCGGATAATAGTATCCCGGAGGCGCTTGCATCGGCGCTCCCATCGGTGCTTGCATCGGCGGCTGCATAGCCTGTGGAGCATGTTGCTCGACCATAGGCGGCTGCTGATAAACAGGTGCAGGCGGTTCGTAGGCAGGTGCAGGAGGCTCAGCGTAAGCCGGTGGTGCCGCTGCAGCAGCTACTTCCTGAACGGCAGGTTCCGAAGATGAACCGTTGATGAGGCTATCGACCATTTCTTTGGCGAATTTAACCGTCAACAGCTGCATGATCGTTGAATCGATCAAATCCCCGATCGTCAGGCGGAACGAAATTTTGATCAGAATTTCATCGGGCGGCAGGCTGGTTACTCCGCTTCCGTTAGTCATGTTCAAAATATCGATGCCCGGCGGGGAGATGTTCACGAACCGGTTAAAGATCGTTGACATCGATGTTGCGGAAGAACCCATCATCTGGTTCATCGCTTCCTGCACGGCACTGATATGAATTTCGTTCAGCTCTTCATCCGCAGGGTTGCCTTCGCCGCCCAGCATGAGATCGGCTATAACCTGTGCATCTCTTGTCTTAATGACAAGCGAGTTGACTCCTTCGAAGCCGTCAACGTATTGAACGTGAATGGCGACATGAGGCTTGGGAAACTCAGATTCAAACTGCGAACGCGTAATAATGGATACTTTCGGCGTTGTAATATCAACCTTTTTGCTAAGCAGTGTCGACAGGGCCGTTGCTGCACTTCCGAAAGTGATGTTTCCGATTTCGCCGAGTGCATCTTGTTCCAGCAGCGACAAATAATCGGAGACGGTTGGTTCAGGAGCCGAGTCCATGCTCGTTTGTTTCAGCAGGGCATCTATTTCTTCCTGGGACAAATAATCTTTACTCGTCAAGTTCCTCAACTCCTTCGCTAACAATTTCATCAATTTGAACGGCGACGCGATCCTTCAGCGTTCCCGGGCTTCCGATATATTTCAGCCGGTCGCCTACGCGGATGGATAGTCCCTCCTGAACCGGTTTGTTCAGGGAAATGACATCGCCCACGGATAACTCCAGAAATTCCTGGACCGTGATTTGGGATTCGCCGAGCTCCGCAACAATCGGCAGCTTGGCTTTATGCACCCGATGCCGAAGGGCGTCAACCTCTTCGGGAACCCGGGATTTTTTCTGGGATACAAACCAATGGTGAACCGACAGCTTGGGCATGATCGGTTCAATTACGACATGAGGGATACAAAGGTTGATCATCCCCGAAGTGTCCCCGATCTTCGTACTCAGCGAGATAAGCGCAATCGTTTCGTTCGGGGAAACGATTTGCATAAATTGAGGATTAGTTTCAAGTGCCTCCATCCGCGGATTGATATCAATCACGGTTTTCCAGGCTTCCTGAAGACTTTCGAAAGCCCTACTGAAGATGCGCTCCATAATAATCGTCTCGATCTCTGTCAAAGAACCGATTTTGGACGGTGAGGTCCCGATTCCTCCCAGCAGCCTGTCCAGCATGGCAAAAGCTACGTTGGGGTGAACCTCCAGCACCATTCTGCCTTCAAGCGGCTCCGCTTCGAAAATGTTTAGAATCGTCATCTTCGGAATGGAGCGGATGAACTCATCGTAAGGAAGCTGTTCAACCTGAACAACGTTGATCTGAACGAAAGTCCGCAGTTGGGCCGAAAAATAGGTTGTAAGAAATCTGGCGAAATTTTCATGAATCCGGGTCAAGCTGCGGATATGATCTTTGGAGAATCGAACCGCTCTTTTAAAGTCGTAAGCCCGGATCTTCTTTTGCGTTTCTTCCTTTTTCAGTTCCTCGGCATCCATTTCTCCAGAGGACAGCGCCGCAAGTAAGGCATCAATTTCATTTTGCGATAATACATCTACCAAACAATTCACCCCCTTGAAAGAAAGTCTACATCGATATGCTCTAGATAGTTGTCATAACAAAGTAAGTGATATCGATTTGAATCAGTTTCCCTTCCGGCAGTGTCTTGTTGATCAGATTCGTCAGCTTGGAACTTAAATTGTCCTTGCCTTTTGCCCCTGTCAAATCTTCCGGTTTGGTGTCCGCGAGCGTCTTAATAATAATTGGCTTAACTTTGAAGTCCTTGATTTTATCAAAAGCCTCTTTAGAAGCCCCATTATCGAGTTGGAAGGCAAAATTCATCACCACGACATAGTTCGGATCAGACAAATTGGTTTTGATGTCATCGATCGTCGAAGTTACTTTTACAATTTCATCCGCTGTCAAATGTCTCGGTACAGCCTCTTGATTTACAGCAGCTTTTGCTTCGCCGCCTGCTGGACCTGACATTTGATTAATCAGCAGGAAGGCGGCCAATACGATCAATGTAATCGAAAGCAGAATCGTAATCAGCCATGGCGCCATCTTTTTCATGACAATTCCTCCGTTTGTTGCACTTTAATAGTTGCTGCGTGGATACCGATCTCGGTGTAGTACTCTTTAATCATCGCAAGCACTTCAACCGCCTTCTCCAACACAATAATACGTTTGCCTGTGATCAGGGTTACGTACGTATCGGGTGTTTCTTCCACGGTTTCGATCATCATCGCGTTAAGCCACATCTGAGAACCGTTCAGTCGTGTTACTGAAATCATGATTACCCTCCCAAGTAGAACGGGGGAAGAAAGGTGTTCCTCCCCCGCTATCCTCCATCTTAACGCTTCAGGTTGACAACTTCCTGCAGCACTTCATCCGATGTGGTAATAATGCGGGAGTTCGCCTGGAATCCGCGCTGGGCAACGATCATTTCGGTAAATTCCCCCGTCAGATCGACGTTGGACATCTCCAGCTGACCCGCAACGATAGCACCGGTTCCCAATTCAGTATTATTTGGATTCGTATACTCCGGTTCGCCATCAGCCTCAGCATTTAATGTAATTCGATAAAGATTTCCGCCAATTTTCTCGAGACCTTCTGGATTAGCTACTTTCGCTACTCCAATTGTACCCCCTTCCAGTGTTTCGCCTGTATCCATTTTCTGCATGATCACTCCGTTAGCTGCTATTGAGAAGGCAGTAACAGTTTCATCAATTGGTTCCAAAATATCTCCATCAGAGTTACATACCAGCAAACCATCGGAAGTAACGAGTTGACGTGCTGCATCCAGATGAAAATCTCCGGCACGTGTCAAAAATGGAATTTCTTGATCTTCCGAAAGCTTCACCAGGAAAAATCCGTCTCCGTCAATCCGCAGATCAAGCGGATTGTTCGTCGTCATCGCACTGCCGCCGGTGTGCACGGTATCGATCGAACCGATGGATACCCCTAGGCCGATCTGTTTCGCGTTGATCCCGCCGCTTTCGCCTTCTGCCGGAGCAGTTACGCCCGAAACCGTTTGGCTCATGATATCCTTGAACATCACGCGTCCCGATTTGAAACCCACCGTGTTTACGTTGGCAATATTGTTGCCGATGACATCGAGTTTCGTTTGAAAGCCGCGCATACCGGAAACACCCGAATACATTGATCTTAACATTTCGAAAATTCCTCCCAGGATTAAAAGTTTTATCGATACTTTTGACCGCATCAGTCGATCAGCGGTCAATGATGGCTTTCCGAATCCGGGCCAGCCATATGAACTAAGAAATTATTACAGCGCTGTCTATTTGGGTGAAAACATTGTCTTTCATGCTGTTGCCGTCCATCGCCGTTACAACCGTTCGGTTATTGACATTGACAATCAAGGCCATATCTTTCATCAGAATCAGTGAATCCTTTGCCCCTTTGGCGGCGGCGCTGTCGATGGCCGATTCTATCTGGCTCAATTGTTCGGGCTTCAGCTCAATGCCTCTTTGTTCAAGCCGTTTAACTGCATGATTGCTAAAATGCAAAAGCCGGTTTTGAAGCAAATCCTTAAACGCAGGTCCTTGCGCTTCCGCAGATTTGACCGTTCTGTTTCGGCTTAAGGCGTTAGGCTGAATTCGGCCGGGATATAAACTGCCTATCCGGATGGGATCGTTCATTGCGCACCCGCTCCTTCTCCAGCCGCGTCATTACCAGCGCCTGAATTGGAGTGGCTTCCTTCTTCTTTTGAAGGCTCCTCCGGTACCGGTGCGTTCTCCACCTGCTGGATTTGGGAAAGCTCGACCTCTTTTCCGCCAACCTTCACGTAATGAGTTCCGCTACGTACGATAATGGAATCAACCAGACCGCTTTCAATAGTTTGAATCACTTCGGTCTTTCCTGTATTCACATCGTAATTTCCCGTCTTGGTTTCGCCTACCCAACTAACCAATTTACCGATGAGTCCCGAACTGTTGCCAAGCGACTGACTCATGGCAGTGAGCTGATTAGAAATGTTGGTCAATTGTTCGACGGAAGTGAATTGTGCCATCTGGGCAATCATTTGAGAATTATCCATCGGCGACAACGGGTCCTGATATTGCATTTGGGCCATCATTAGCTTCAAAAAGTCGTCTTTGCCAAGTTGAGTATCCTTCTTGCTGGCCTTCGAAACATTCTCCGCAGCGTAATTCGGCCACATAACTCCGGTTGAAACGATGTCTGCCATCGCTTATCATCCTCCTTTCACTTAGGCTTTTGCTACAAACGAACTGCCGGCTTCTCTTTCTCTGATTTCGGAAATCCATTCATTCCATTCTTCGTTCAAATCCTGGATTCCGACCAGTTCTTCTTCAAGCATCATTTCCCGGCGCTTCCCGTTTTGCTGTTGATTGGTGCCGCTACCTTGTTGGCGTCCATCCTGATACATATGAGAGGATAAAGAGGCGTTCTGAGTTACTTCGAGCTTACCGACCTGAAGACCCTGGGATTGCAAAGCCGTTCTCAGTTGCGCCAGCTGTGCTTCAAGCGATTCTTTAGCAAAAGCGTGCTCGGTTACGAATTGAGCTACCATATGTCCGTTTTGCATCGTGATCTTCACGTCTACCTGTCCCAAATGCTCCGGATAGAGAGATATTCTTGCTTCAGACAATCCCCCAGCCTTTACGATTTCCAGCTTGCTGACCAGAAAGCGGCTCATTTCCTGTCCGAATTTCTCGACCGGCACTTGAGGAGCTGCAGGTTTTACGGCTGCTGCCGCGCTATCGCGAAGCGCAAGTTGACCTGCGGTCGTAATATTTCCGGAAGCTAGCGGCTGATCTCCGTCCGATGTCGCATGATCACCAAGCGTCGATTCCTCACTTGCTGCAATCACAGCTTGACTGGTTACGGCTCCGGCTTTGACGGTTACGTCAAGATCCGCTTTCTGCGCGAGACTATTGGTTTGAGCATCATTAGCTTTGGAACTTACGGCTTGTCCATTCTGGCTTTGCATCGCGGAATGTTCCTTCAGTTCGGCTCCTGGCAGATTAAAAATCCCTCCTGCCTGTTTACCGCTTGCCGGCTTGGTGTCGCTATTCAAACCTGCGTCAGCCATCAGACTTTGCAAGGATTCCATCAAAGCTTTGGCCTGAAGCGAATCCACTGGTGTTGCCGTCATAGCCTTAGCGCTTGAAGCTGTCGCAAGCTGCAGCAATGCATCTTGAACCGCAAAACGCACCGTTTGCGGATGCTGTGCCAATGTCGGAAGCAATGCTTCGACGTCTCCGTTATCCGCGGACTGTCCCGGGTCATTATTCTGAAGGAATTGTTGAACATTCTGAATCCAGCCTTGCAGTACGGCCAACAGGTCCGGATTTTCCGCCAGCGCTTGATCCAACTGGTCCAGTTGCTCCAACAGCCCTTGAAGCAGCGCATCCAAGCCGCCTTCTTCGCCCTCCGGCATTAATCCTTCTCCCGTATCCGTCAGCCCTGCCAACATCGCCAGCTGCGAGGTAAGCTGTGTTTCCTGCGGCTGGGTACCGCCGCCCATCATCGAGAGCAAAGCTTGATCAAAAGAAACGGTTGCCCCTTGACCGGAAACATTTTTACCGCCTGATCCATACCACAATCCGCCTACCGCTGATCCTGCCGATACATTAGATAAAGTTTGGCTCATTTTCTTATTCACCTCCTTTCACGGAATGATCTGCTATTTGCTTACCAATTGGTTCACGATTTTGACCGAGAGCTTTTCGTCTTCTTTGGTCATGGCGTCCAATATTTTAGAGCGTGTCGTGTCGTTTACGGCCTTTAAAATTTTCAAAGCCTTCTCGGGACTGATTTTGTACGTTTGAATAATCAGCTTGGATGCGGCGTCCGCGGACATCGATCCAAAGGTTTGGCTCAGCTGCGTTTCATCGAGCGCATTCCCCGACGATTGAGCCGGTGTTGCGTCGGCTGCTTCTTTCTTGAGCCTCGATTGCAGCGCGGCAATCGCCAGCTCTTCAGCCGGCTTCACGTCCTTCAGCATGATCGAGATGTCGGCCGCCTTTTGCGGATCCATCTTCTCCAAAATCGCTACCTTACTCTCATTGCTCATCACGCTAAACATCTGGAGCGTTTCATCGGTCGTCAGCTTGTCAAAGATCGCGGCCGCTTTACTCGGACTCATCTCGGAATAAATTTGCGCAAGCTTCTTAACCTCTTTTTGATAAGCAGCTTGTTCCTCAGCCGCTTTTTCTTCTTCCGCTTTCGTTTGAGCGGATTGGAGCTGAGTCTCCAGTTCCTTCACCTTACTGTCTTTCTCCGCAACCTGCCGGCCTGCCTCTTCCAATTCGGCTTCCTGCTTCGCCACTTGCTCCTTTAACTGGTTCAAAGTAGCTTTTGTGCTCTCTTCCTGTTTCTTCTGTTCGGCCTTTTTGTCCGCTTCCTTTTCTTTATCCGATTTACTCGATTCCGGGTCCGGAATGATTTTGTTAATAAACGGGATTTTGTCCCCGATTTCTAACATCGTGTTCTTGAAACTCGGACTAAAAAGCGTAAGAAGCACAGCCAGCAAAACGACAGTAAACAAAATTGGAGTCATAAAGAACAGAAACTTCGAAAAGCCTCCGCCGGATTCCTCCAGCTCCTCATCCAATTCCGTCCGTGCCATCTTCATCCCTCCTTCGCAAACCCATTCTTGGCCCTAACTCCTTTAACGGGCTCTCATGGCGAACCGGACCGTTGCCATCTCATCCAGTTCGTTTTGTTCCCGAAGAAGCATTTCCTGTTGAAATTTTTCTTTTGCCTTTTCTTTTGCCTTCATCCAAACTTTTTCGTCCAGCATTTTGCCGCTGAGCACCGTTTTTTTATGATCCACGTTGACTTCCGCTCGCTTCACATCTCCGATTTTGCGGTTAATGCAGTCTTCGAGATAATCCATATAACGTTGAAGCTCCTGCAGCTTGATCATGGATGCCTTATTCTCCATCTCGTTCTGAATTACGGAATGCGTCCGGGATCTTTCCTCCAGCAGCTGCTCCAATGAGCATTGTTCCGACTGAAGAATACCGACCGCAGCCGAGAGCATCCATTCTGCCTGGGTCTTCTCATTGGTCTTCAAGTCCACGACTTTCTGATAAACGTAACGGAATCTCATCCTTTAACCGTCATCTCCTCGCAAATTCGGAAATTAATTGTGCCTGCGCTTCGGGCAGCGTAACCTTCTCGTTCACTTTCTGTCTGGAAAAACCCCATATACTTTGGATATAGCCGATCGCTTCATCTATTTCCGCATTTGAACCCTGCTGATAAGCTCCAATATTGATGAGATCCTCGGAATCCTTATACACTGCCAGCAGACGCTTCAGGTTCTCCGCGGCATCGTTTTGTTCATCCGACACGATGTCCTTCATCACCCGGCTGATGCTGGCGAGAATGTCGATGGCCGGGAAATGGCCTTTATTCGCAATGTTCCTGTTCAGCACAATATGGCCGTCCAATATTCCCCGCACCGCGTCGGCGATCGGTTCATTCATATCGTCCCCATCAACCAATACGGTGTAAAAAGCGGTTATCGAACCGGTTGGCCCGGTTCCCGCACGTTCCATCAATTTCGGAAGCGCCGCAAAAACGGAAGGGGTGTATCCCCGCATCGCCGGAGGCTCGCCGACTGCGAGACCGACTTCACGTAGCGCCATGGCGTAACGGGTGACCGAGTCCATCATGAGCATGACATTAAGCCCTCTGTCCCGGAAATACTCCGCAATGGAGGTAGCGATGAGCGCTCCCTTCATGCGGATCAACGCCGGCTGATCGGAGGTGGCCACGATAACAACGGAACGTTCCAATCCTTCGGGACCGAGATCGCGCTCAATGAAATCCAACACCTCGCGCCCCCGTTCCCCGACCAGAGCGATGACATTGACATCCGCCGCCGTATTACGGGCGATCATCCCCATAAGGGTACTCTTCCCGACGCCCGAACCGGCAAAAATACCGACCCGCTGTCCTTTCCCGATGGTCAGCAGTCCGTCGATCGCTCTGACGCCGATGCTGATCGGTTCCGCTACGCGAGGACGGTTTAGCGGGTTCATCGGTTTGTTAAATGTCGAGTAATGCCCCATCCTCGACGGCAATACCGATCCGTCGAGCGGCTGACCCAATCCGTCCAGCACCTTGCCGAGCAATTCAGAGCCGACCTGTACGGTAAGCGGTTTGCCGGTTCCCACGACATCGCAGCCCGGACCGATCGAGGTCAGTTCCCCGAGCGGCATCAGCAGCACTTTATTGTCGCGAAAGCCAACGACTTCCGCTTGCAGTGGCTGTGATGATTTGCTCGGATAAATGTAGCAGACGTCGCCGATGCTCGCATCCGGCCCCTCGGATTCCACCATTAACCCAATGACCTGGGTCACTTTCCCGTTAATCCGGACGGGGTCCAATTGCCGAAGATGGTCGATATAACGCCCTGAATTAATGTTCGTCATTCGGCAATCCCCGTTCCTCGGCCTGGCGCGAAATGCGCAACAGCTCTTTTTTGATCTCCGTCAGTTGCGTATCGATTCTGGCATCCACGCTTCCGAAGGAAGATCGTATTACGCAGCCTCGATCCTGTACGGTCGGATCCGGCAAGATTTGCAATTCGGCTTGAGAGTCGATGACCAGACTCAGTTCTTCCCTTGCGGCTTGCACGAAGGCAAACTGGGAAGGCGCCACGCATAATGTCAAAATCCCCTGCTCCCGCTTGCGGGACAAGCTCTGCTTGATCAAATCCACCGTATAATCCGGTTCGAGATCTAATTGCTTGTCGATAATTTTCTCGGCAATCGCGCAGCTCAGTTCCACCAGGAACGGTTCCGCTTCCTGAATGATCCGTTCTTTCTCTAAATAAGCTTGTTCGAGAACAGAGCTCGCTTCCGCCATCATTTCCTCTATTTTTGCCTGCAGCGTTTCCTCTGCCTGCAGCTTACCTTCTTCATAGCCTTCATTGAACGCTTCGGATTTCACGGCTTCCACCAGATGCTCATCCTGTTCCCTGCGCTCATTCCACCACGCTTCGATTTGCTCTCTGGCCTCGGCCAACATTTGCTCGGCCTGTTCCGAAGCGGCTCTGACCTGACTTTCGGCAAATTCTTTGGCATCGGTCAGCATCTGTTGTCTTGCTTCTTCGGCAGCCTCGTCATGAGTGGACCGGATATCCTCCTGAACCTCTCCCGAAGCCGCCTCATCTGATCGCTGTTCCTCATAAGTCTCATACGTTTTGGCTAAGTTTAGCTGTTTAAGGATGTCTACCGGCACGTATTGGGATACTTTGATCAAATTAGACAATAATGTCATCTCCTCCGCCGCGGGCGATTATAATCTCTCCGGCATCTTCCAGTCTGCGGATGGTAGCTACGATACGGGTCTGAGCTTCTTCAACATCACGCAGCCGAACAGGACCCATAAATTCCATTTCTTCCTTGAATGTATCGGACATCCGCTTAGACATGTTGCGGAATACCGCTTCGCGGACTTCTTCACTCGCAACCTTAAGCGCAAGCTGCAAATCCGCATTTTCGATGTCGCGGATGATCCGTTGAATGGAACGGTTGTCGATGTTGACGATATCCTCGAAGACAAACATCCGTTTCTTGATCTCTTCCGCAAGCTCCGGATCCTGAATTTCCAAGGAGTCCAGAATCGTACGCTCCGTCCCCCGGTCGACACCGTTCAGGATTTGTACGATGGCCTCGATACCGCCGGCGCTTGTATAATCCTGAGTTACCGTTGCGGACAACTTCTGTTCCAGTACACGTTCCACTTGGGATACGACTTCCGGCGAGGTGCTGTCCATCACGGCGATTCTTCTCGCCACTTCCGCCTGCTTCTCCTGAGGCAGCGAGGAAAGAATGACCGCTGCCTGCTCGAACTGGAGGTAAGATAAGACGAGAGCGATCGTCTGAGCATTTTCGTTCTGAATGAAGTTCAAGATTTGGTTCGGATCCGCTTTGCGTGCAAAATCGAATGGGCGAACCTGCAAGGTTGCAGTCAAACGGTTGATAATGTCGATCGCCTTGGATTGGCCCAACGCTTTCTCCAAAATTTCCTTCGCGTACGTAATGCCGCCTTGCGTGATATATTCCTGAGCAAGACAGATCTGGTGAAATTCCGCCATGATCATGTCCTTCTCGGTGCTGTCTACCTTGCGCACATTGGCGATCTCAAGCGTAAGCTGCTCGATTTCCTCTTCGCGCAAATGTTTGAATATTTGAGCAGAAACTTCCGGACCAAGCGTAATCAGCAATATTGCCGCTTTTTGCCTTCCGCTTAATCCCTGGGAATTTAATTTTGACAATGCGTTCACCTCTATTCGTCAGCCAGCCAGGTGCGAAGCAAGTTGACGAATTCGTCCGGCTTCTTCTTGGCCAGCGTCTCCAGCTGTTTGCGCACTTGGTTCTCGTTTGTGACAGTTTCCAAGTTAATGGAAGGAAACTCCGGCGTAAGCGGCATCGGGATTTCTTCTTCCACCTCTTCTTTTTTGCCTTTCCGGCGGATTAACAAGAATACGATACCCGCAATTGCCAGCAATGCCGCGGCTCCGACGCCCCATACCAGCGGGCTGGAAAGGCTCAAACCGGAAGCTTTAGTATCCGGATTATGAAAAGCTTGAGAGAAAACAGAAACTTTCTTCTCTAAATCAGCGTCTGTATAAGTAGTACCGGAATCTGCAAGATACGATCCGACAATGTTGGTCAAAATGTTCTCGATCGCCGTTTGAGTCGCCGGGTCTAAAGTTTGTTGTCCATCTGGTGGTTCAACTGCTACGTTAATGGTTAAATCTTTTATAACGTAAGGACTGGCCACAATATCCTTGGTAATTCGGTTGACCTCGTAATTGATGGTGGATGATGATTCCTCCGAAGACGAACCTCCGCTTTGCGTATCCGTTCCAGGATAGTTGGATACATCCGTTTCCCCGGTACCCGCTACGCCGCTATCAGGACTTCCTTCACCGGTATAGCTTTTCTGAATTTTTTGGGCACTGATCTCGATACCCTTCATATTCTCGGTATCAACGGGGGTTACCAAATTTTCCTTTTGGCTAATCTGGTCAAAGTTGAGTTTGGAAGTAACCAAGACCTCCACTTTGTCTTGTCCCATCAATTTAGCCAGGAACTGTCTGACGCTTTGTTTTACGTCGCTCTCGAACTTTTTCTGAAGAGCCATATTTTCTTGCACGGCCGTAGTCAGCGAGCCGATCTGACCGCCCTGCCCTGTAGGCAGCAGTACCGTGTCATCGCTGGAAGACAACGAAATGTTCTCAACCGGCAGATTCGGCACCGAAGTTTTGACGAGATTAAAATATCCATCAACCGCTTCCTGATTCGGACGATATCCCGGCTTGAATGTTACAACGACAGAAGCGGATGCTTTTTCTTGTTCATCAGGGCTGGCAAACACATTCTCTGTCGGTAAGTTAATCAATACCTTTGCGTCTTGAACCCCCTGCATCCTCTTCAAGAGCTGTTCGATCTCACCGTTCAACGCGCTTTTGTATTTCACTCCGAATTCATTGTCAGTCATCCCGATCAGAGACGAGCTTTCATTAAAAGCTTCCCAACCGATAGAACCGTTCTGGACGATTCCTTGCGAACCGACGTCCACTTTGACGCGGGATGCTTCTTTGCTGGGAACGGAAATGCTCGTTCCATCCACACCAAGCTTATAAGGAATTCCGCTCGATTCCAGGTGATTAATGATCCCTGCCGCATCCGTAGAGTCCAGACCCGTAAAGGCGACTTCATATTCCGTTTTGGAAAATTGGATCGTTAGAAGAATCACCGCTAACAGAATGATTGCTATCGTAGAAATAAGTAATGTTTTTTGTTTCTTGCTGAAATGGTTCCAGTACCCGGTCAATTTATCCCGATACTGGGCAATTCTTTCATTCACAACGTCACCTCATCCGAAGCATGCTAATTTTATTAAATTTGCGTACGCATTATCTCTTGATAAGCTTCTATCACTTTATTTCTTACTTGCGTAGTCAACTGCAAACTTAACATGGCTTGCTCCGAAGCGATCATTACTTGATCCGCGCTTACTTCACCAAGCAGAAATTTATTATTCATGGCTGCCACGTTCTTCTCTTGTGCAGCTACTCCGTCCAAAGCATTGCTCAAGTATGAGCTGAATTCCTTCATGGACTCCGCAGGGGTGGGAGCAACCGGTTTACTCGGTGCGACGACGCTGTCTACTGACTTTAAAGTATTAAAGTTCATTGCCTGAATCAAAGATCAACACTCCTAACTCCTTATGAATTTCTATTTCCCGATTTGAAGTGCTTTCGTCATCATAGCCTTCGTGGCATTCAATGCTGTGACGTTAGCTTCATACGAGCGGGAGGCGGAAATAACATCCACCATCTCTTTCAACGTGTCCACATTAGGCATATATACATATCCTTCGCTGTCCGCATCGGGATGCGTTGGGTTGTATACCGGTTTGAACGGGGCCGCATCTTCCTTGATCTGCGTGATTTTAACCCCTTGACTGGAGGTGGTGGTTCCCATCGCGGAATTCAGAGCCTGTCCAAATTCTGTCTTCATCGGGGACATGACCACCATTTTGCGGCGGTACGGAACCGCCTTGCCGTCCACTACTTGAGCTCTAGTGGTTTCTGCGTTGGCGATATTGGAGGAGATGACATCCATCCGTAGGCGTTGAGCCGTCAATGCCGAAGCGCTGATACTGAAACTATTGCTGATTTTCAAAATCGATTATCTCCCTTCCAATGCAGTGCGCTTCATTTTAATTTGGTAGTTGACCTGTTCTATGTAGGCATTGTAGCGAAGCTGGTTTTCCGCCAATTGCGTCATTTCGCTTTCAATATCTACATTGTTCTCATTGTTGTTCATAGCGGTTGACCGATCCGTCAGCACTGCCGGTTCCTTCAAGCGGGACGATAGACCTATGTCGAAATGTCTTGCGTTTGTGCGCCGTCCTTCCAAAGTCGGAGTCGAATCGTTTATCTGGTCTTGCAAAAGGCTTTCAAAAGATACGCTAGATCGTTTGAAATAAGGGGTGTCCACATTAGCGATATTATTGGCAAGAACCCCCTGCCTAAGATTGGCTGCCTGTATTGCTGATTCCAGCCGCTGGAATCCGATACCATTCAATAATTGCATTTAGCTGCCCCCCTAAAAAACAAATCCAAAAATCCAAAATCACTAGAAATACGTATTCAACGACTCCCTATACAATTCCTCTTTTTTCGACAATAATCTCATATTTCATGTCTTTCAAACGTCCTAATGTAGAATAAAAGTATAGAATGTCATATATCCTAAGTTTCATGGAGATTGGATTTTATTACAATAAGAAAAAAGCACTATCTTTGACGAAATTAGCGATATTTTTTGCACTTTTTGAAAATTTTTCAATTTTTTCGAGTTATCTCGACACAATTTCAAATTTTATAATTTCAATCGATTTAGTAGTAATAATGACAAAAGGCCGTAAAACCCAAATTACTTGGGTCTTACGGCCTTAAAAAAATCAAAGTGAACAGAATAACAGGTCCCGATTACAGAATATACTGGCTTAAATCTCTGTCCTTGGCAATGTCCCCAAGCTTCTCACGCACATATTCGGGGGTAATCGTCATTTTATCCAACGTTAGCTCCGGAGCTTCGAATGACAAATCCTCAAGTAGTTTTTCCAAAATCGTATGAAGCCTTCTCGCTCCGATGTTCTCCGTATTCGCATTAACGTTGGCCGCGATGGCTGCGATTTCCCGAATGGATTCGGGAGAGAATTCGATCTCAATCTCTTCCGTCCGCAGCAGCTCGATATATTGCTTGGTCAGGGCGTTTTTGGGCTCCGTCAAAATCGATACGAAATCCTCCAACGACAAACTGCCCAATTCCACCCGGATCGGGAAACGCCCCTGAAGCTCGGGGATAAGATCCGATGGTTTGGCGACATGAAAAGCGCCGGCGGCAATAAAGAGAATATAGTCCGTTTTGACCGGCCCGTATTTCGTCATTACCGTAGACCCTTCCACAATCGGCAATATGTCACGCTGCACCCCTTCACGGGATACATCCGGTCCGGAGCCTTGGCCTTTGCTTGCTACTTTGTCGATTTCATCAATGAAAATAATGCCGGACTGTTCGGCACGTTCCACCGCTTCCTGGGTAAGATCGTCCTGGTCGATCAGCTTGGAGGCTTCTTCCTGGGTCAACACTTTCCGTGCTTCCTTGATGGACAGCTTTCTTTTCTTCGTTCGACGTGGAAGCAGGCTTCCGAACATCTCCTGCATATTCATCCCCATTTGATCGTTTCCTTGCCCGGCAAACATATCCATCATTGTCGGAGAGTTATCTTCAACCTCGACCTCGACGATATCATTCTCCAGTTGCCCGGCCAATAGCTTGAATCGGACCTGACGGCGGCGTTCCGTCAAATTGCTGTCTTCTTCAGGGGTATCTTGCGTTGTTTTATTATCGTTCGAATTCTGGTTTCCGAACAGCATTTCGAACGGATTGCGGGTGTTCTTGGATTTGCTTTCCGATGGCACGAGAATTTGCACCAGCCGTTCATTCGCCAGTTCCTCCGCCTTATCCTTCACTTTCTCCGTCCGCTCCAGCTTGACGGTCCGAATAGCAATTTCGACGAGGTCCCGCACCATGGACTCCACGTCTCTCCCCACATACCCGACTTCCGTAAACTTCGTTGCCTCCACCTTAATAAAAGGGGCGCCTACAAGCTTGGCCAGACGACGGGCAATTTCTGTTTTACCCACACCGGTGGGTCCGATCATCAGAATGTTCTTCGGTACGATTTCGTCCTGGACATCTTCGCTGAGCAGGCTGCGGCGGTAGCGATTGCGGAGTGCCACTGCAACGGACTTCTTCGCCTGCTTCTGTCCCACGATATATTTATCCAGTTCGGCGACAATTTGTCTCGGCGTTAAATTCCCGTTTGACATAGGTTACGTCCCCCCGATCACAGTTCTTCGACAATAATGTTGCCGTTAGTATATACGCAAATCTCCGAAGCGACCTGGAGCGCTTCACGGGCTATATCCTTCGCTTCCAGCTGCGATGCATGGCGTTTGAGCGCCCGGGCAGCCGACAAGGCGAAGTTCCCCCCTGAGCCTATGGCCAGCACATCATCATCGGGCTCGATGATTTCTCCGCCGCCTGAGATCAGCAGCATGCCGGTCTTATCCATTACGATCAGGAGCGCCTCCAGCTTACGGAGCACGCGGTCCTGTCTCCACTCTTTAGCAAGCTCTACAGCGGCTCTCTGAAGATTTCCGTGATGCTCTTCCAGCTTGCCTTCGAATTTTTCAAACAACGTGATCGCATCCGCCACCGAGCCGGCAAAGCCAGCAAGTACTTGACCTCTATACAGCCGGCGGACCTTTTTCGCTGTCTGCTTCATGACGACGCTCTCGCCAAATGTAACCTGTCCATCTCCGGCGATCGCTCCCTTACCGTTCTGACGGACGGCGCAAATCGTGGTGGCATGAAAACTAGGAACCATGGATACCGCTTCCTTTCATTACGTTTTTACTCAAGATCTGCCTATACTAGGCTATGTTTCAACTTGGCTCTATAGCCCCTTACCGTCTATAAAAGAACGCAAACTGTCCAGCGCGCGATGAGCAAGCGCCTCGTTTTTCTCAGCCTTTTTGCGGTACCGCTTATCCAGTTTCGGGAACAAACCGAAGTTGGCGTTCATCGGCTGAAAATGTTGGAAATCGGCGGTCGTGATATAGCGCGCCATGCTGCCGAGTGTCGTATCTTCCGGGAAAACGATGCCTTCTTGTTCTCTAAACGCATTGGCGGCGTTGATCCCGGCGATCAAGCCGGAAGCAGCAGACTCCACATAACCTTCCACGCCCGTCATTTGACCGGCGAAAAAGAGGGTCGGACGCTGTTTCAATTGATACGTCGGCTCCATCAGCTTCGGCGAGTTGATAAAGGTATTGCGGTGCATAACCCCATAACGGACAAATTCAGCATTCTCCAGACCGGGAATCATGGAAAATACCCGTTTCTGTTCCCCCCACTTCAAATGGGTCTGGAAGCCCACCAGATTGTAAAGCGTTCCCGCCGCATTGTCCTGACGCAGTTGTACTACGGCGTGCGGCAATGTACCCGTGTGGGGATTTACAAGGCCAACCGGCTTCATCGGGCCGAATAGCGCCGTTTGCTTGCCCCGGCGCATCATGATTTCGATCGGCATGCAGCCTTCGAAATAGACTTCTTTTTCAAATTCCTTCAGTTGTGCAACCTCGGCTGTAATCAACGCTTCGTAAAAAGCGTCGAACTCCTGCTCCGTCATCGGGCAATTGAGATAAGCGGCTTCTCCTTTATCGTAACGCGAAGCCAGATACACCTTATCCATATCGATCGAGTCCTTCTCCACGATCGGAGCGGCCGCATCATAGAAATAAAAGTAGTCTTCCCCGGTCAGGCTGCGGATCTGCTCGGATAGTGCCGGTGAAGTTAGCGGACCCGTCGCGATAATCACGATGCCTTCCTGCGGGATTTCAGTAATCTCTTCATTCACAACCTCCACGAGCGGATGCTCATGGAGCGTTCTGGTAATCTCGCCGGAAAAGCCGTCCCGGTCGACGGCTAGAGCTCCCCCCGCTGGCACGGCATTACGGTCTGCCGATCCCAGAACGAGCGAGTTCAGCATCCGCATTTCTTCTTTTAATACGCCTACCGCGTTAGTGAGGCCGTTCGCACGCAGCGAATTGCTGCATACGAGCTCCGCAAATTTGTCAGTGTGATGCGCCGGCGTCTTCACCACCGGGCGCATTTCATATAAAGTCACGGGCACGCCCCGGCTCGCGAGCTGCCAGGCAGCTTCGCTGCCGGCAAGCCCTGCGCCGATGACGGTCACCCTATTTGTATCTGCCACGCTAAATCCCCCCAGATCATGCTGTTCTTTTTCTTATGCTTATTCTTCCGCCGCGTCATCGTCCTGCTCTTCAATTTGCTCCACGAAATCACAGGAGGTACATTGAAGCTTGCCCCCTTGCTTGTTCCGCTTCTCCACCACCAGCGAGCCGCATTTCGGGCATGGTTTCGGTGAAGGCTTATCCCAGGAAACAAAATCGCATTCCGGATATTTGTCGCAGCCGTAGAACACTCTGCCTTTCTTGCTGCGGCGTTCGACGACGTGACCTTCCTTGCATTTCGGACAAGTTACTCCGATATCCTTGATGATCGGCTTTGTGTTGCGGCAGTCGGGAAATCCCGAGCAGGCCAGAAACTTACCGAATCGGCCAAGCTTATACACGAGCGGCTTACCGCATTTCTCGCAGATTTCATCCGAAACCTCATCTTCGATCTCGACTTCTTTCATTTCTTCCTCGGCCACACGCAACCGTTTTTCGAACGATTCATAAAACTCGCCGAGCACCCGTACCCAATCTTCGGAGCCCTCTTCGACATGGTCAAGGTCTTCTTCCATATTGGCGGTAAACTCCACGTTGAGTATTTCGGGGAAAAACTGCTCCGTTTGCTCGATTAAGAGTTCGCCTAATTCAGTTGGCACAAACTTCTTTTCTTCAATTGCAACATACCCGCGCTTTTGTATCGTCTCCAAGGTCGGTGCGTACGTACTCGGACGCCCGATGCCGAGTTCCTCCAGCGTTTTGACCAGACGCGCCTCGGTATAGCGCGGCGGCGGTTGGGTAAAGTGTTGTTTCGGCTCGATTTCTTCTAATATGAGCTGTTCTCCTTTATGAAGAGGAGGCAGAAATTTATTATCATCCGTCGTGCCGTCGTCATTGCCTTCTACATAAACCTTCATGAACCCGGGAAAACGGACTTTCGAACCGACAGCTCGGAAAATGGCATCTCCTGCGGCAATATCAACCGACATCGTGTCCAAGACCGCAGATGCCATTTGGCTGGCCATAAAACGCTCCCAAATCAATTTATACAACCTGAACTGATCCCTACTCGTAAACGCTTTGACCGACTCTGGGTCGCGCAACGCAGAGGTAGGACGGATCGCTTCATGCGCATCCTGGGCGCTGGCTGCCTTTTTGGAATATTGACGCGGGGATTCAGGAGCATAATCATCGCCGAACTTACCCGTTATATATTCTTTGGCTTCTTCCTGGGCTGAAGAGGCAATCCGCGTCGAATCTGTACGCATATAGGTAATCAAACCGACCGTGCCTTCTTTGCCCAGATCGACGCCTTCATAAAGCTGTTGGGCGACCGACATCGTTTTGGCAGCGCGGAAATTCAGCTTGCGCGCGGCTTCCTGCTGCAGCGAACTGGTCGTAAAAGGAGCGGCAGGATGTCTTAAACGTTCCTTCTCCTTCACTTCGGTGACATTGAACGCAGACTCTCCAATCGATTTCAAAACATCTTGAACCTGCTGTTCATTCTTTAGCTCCAGCTTTTCGCCATTAAATTTGTGAAATTTTGCTTCGAACGAAGTATCGTCCGTTTTAAGTTTTGTCGTGATGCTCCAGTATTCTTCCGGCACAAATTCGGAAATTTCGTTCTCACGGTCCAACACGATCTTTAACGCAACGGATTGAACACGCCCGAACGACATGCCTTTCTTGATTTTCTTCCAGAGAAGCGGACTAACTTTGTAACCGACCAGGCGGTCCAAAATCCGTCGTGCCTGCTGGGCATTGACCAAATCCATGTTGATCTTGCGCGGGGTCTTAAAAGCATCCTTAACGGCCTGCTTCGTTATTTCATTGAACACGACTCGGCAGGTCTCCGTCTGGTCCACGTCCAGGACATGGGCCAAATGCCAGGCTATCGCTTCACCTTCGCGATCGGGGTCAGCCGCCAGATAGATTTTTTTGACTTTCTTACTGGCATCCTTCAATTCCTTTAAGACGGAACCTTTTCCTCTTATAGTTATATACTTTGGACTGAAGTCGTTCTCGACTTCAACCCCGATTTGGCTTTTGGGCAAATCACGCACATGACCCATTGAAGCTTTCACGATGTATTTGCTCCCTAAATATTTGCCAATCGTCTTCGCCTTGGCAGGCGACTCCACGATGACGAGTGAATCCGCCACAGGTTCATCCTCCTCTCAAACAGTCCGTTACTCTTATGCATCATTTAAAATCAGGGCTATCCTTTAGATAAAATAGTATATAGTCTTCGTTTCAAGCCACTCTCGGTTAGGAATGGACTATATAATCTTATAAACAGAACCGGGTAATTGAACTACCGCTTTTTTCATGATTAAAGATAACAGAACTGAATGTAAAAGTCCAAAATCCCACCCGGACTCGTTCATCAGCTCTTCAAAAGTGGAGTTCCCCTGCTCCAACATATGGTATATGCGCCGCTCGTCTATTGTCAACTCGTTTCTCGGCGGCTCCTGTGTGACTGAGGGCGAAGCGACTGAAAGCAGGTGCTCGTATTCTTCCAGAATATCACTCGGCTCCGTCACGATTTTGGCCCCTTGCTTGAGCAGTCCCAGCGTTCCTCGGCTTTTTGGCGAAGTCACGGGGCCTGGCACGGCAAAGACGTCGCGGCCTTCCTCGAGCGCCTGATCCGCCGTAATCAGCGAGCCGCTGCGCATATCCGCTTCCACTACTACCGTTCCCCGGGTCATTCCGGCAATGATGCGATTCCGCTGGGGGAACATGCCGGGGTGCCCCTTAGTGCCTATCGGATATTCGGATACAATTAATCCCTGCTCCACAATTCGCCTGTAGAGCGAGGCATGCTCACGGGGATAGATTTCATCGACGGCCGTCCCCAGAACCGCAATCGTAGCTCCCCCGGCTTGGAGCGCAGCCTCATGGCAAACGCCGTCTATGCCTCGTGCCAATCCGCTGACGATCGTGACTCCGCGAGAGCATAATGCTTCGGTTAGGATGATGCCGACTTTACGACCATAAGCTGTCGGCATGCGCGTCCCGATCATTGCAATGGAGAGGTCTGCCAGCAGTCTTTGGTTGCCGACCGTATACAGTACCCAAGGAGGTCTGCCCGTTTCCTTCATTAATATAGGATACGCTTCGTCAAAAACGGTGACCGGAACAACCCCCTTCCGTTCCATCAGTTCCATCCTCTCTTGAATCCAGGATGCCTTAAAATGCCCGGCCATCTTTAGAGCCAGTTCCGCCTCCAGTCCGCATTCCATCCAATCGCCCGGAGAAAATTGTAATGCATGTTCCCAATCCGTTCTGTTGGTTACAATGTCGGAAATCCGTTTCCACCCCAGTCCCGGGCTTTCATGCAGCCCGATCAAAATGCTGTGTTTATCCATTTTCATCCCCCATTCACAAAAAAAAGCAACCTTCCGCCCATAGGGATCAGAAGGTTGCTTACCTTTACCTTATTATAACAGATTTACCTTAGTGTGTCGTGCAGCTATTCAGGATGCCCCGTTCTTCAAGCACGCTGACGAGCGTAGAGCCCATTTCGGACGGAGTCGGAGCTACACGGATGCCGCACTCCTCCAGCTTCGAGATCTTTTCTTTCGCGGTACCTTTACCGCCGGAAATAATCGCGCCGGCATGACCCATCCGTTTGCCCGGAGGAGCCGTTACACCGCCGATAAATCCTACGACAGGTTTTTTCATGTTATCACGGATCCATTCGGCAGCTTCTTCTTCCGCTGTTCCGCCGATTTCACCGATCATGATGACTGCATGCGTTTGTTCGTCTTCATTAAACATCCGCAAAATATCAATGAATTCCGATCCCTTCACCGGATCGCCGCCGATACCGACCGCGGAGGACTGTCCGATACCGCGAGTCGTCAGTTGATGAACCGCCTCATAG
Source organism: Paenibacillus sp. Marseille-P2973 (assembly GCF_018101095.1). Lineage (NCBI taxonomy): Bacteria > Bacillati > Bacillota > Bacilli > Caryophanales > Paenibacillaceae > Paenibacillus > Paenibacillus sp. Marseille-P2973. The sequence goes on along the minus strand of NZ_JAGQEH010000003.1, from coordinate 402,565 downwards.
GTGAGCGTTCCGCTGCGCGAAACAACGCCGACATGGCCGGGAAGATGAATGTACCCAGGCATAATACCGATCTTGCACTCGCCAGGCGTAATGACGCCCGGACAGTTTGGCCCGATCAGAATTGTATTTTTTCCTTCCATATAACGCTTCACCTTCACCATATCCAGCACCGGAATACCTTCCGTGATGCAAATAACCAGTTCCAGTTCAGCTTCAACCGCTTCAAGTATGGAATCCGCGGCAAACGCCGGCGGCACATAAATGACACTGGCGGTAGCGCCCGTAGCCGCTTTGGCTTCTCTTACCGTATTAAAGACGGGAAGACTAACGGTTTCCCCGTTTTCGAGCGCAATATCTACCGAGGTCCCGCCCTTGCCCGGAGAAGTTCCTCCTACCATTTGCGTCCCGTAATCCAGCGCCCCTTTGGCGTGGAACAAGGCGGTTTTCCCTGTAATTCCCTGGGTAATGACTTTTGTATTTTTATCGACCAAAATACTCATACTTCGAGCCTCCCATCATGGATAAGGTGTTTAGTTACGATACGAGTGCAACGATTTTTTGGGCCCCATCGGCCATGGAATCCGCAGAAACGATAGCCAGTCCCGATTCGGCGAGAATCTTCTTGCCGAGCTCGACATTGGTTCCTTCCAGACGAACCACCAATGGACGGTCCAGGCCGACCTGCTTGGCCGCTTCAACGACCCCGGAAGCGATAACATCGCATTTCATGATGCCGCCGAAGATGTTAATGAATATTCCTCTCACCTTCGAATCCGACAAAATAATCTTGAAGGCTTCCGTAACCTTCTCGGCCGTTGCACCGCCGCCCACATCCAGGAAGTTGGCCGGGTCGCCGCCGTAATATTTAATAATGTCCATCGTAGCCATAGCCAAGCCCGCACCATTGACCATGCAGCCAATATTGCCGTCAAGGGCGATATAGCTAAGATCGAACTTGGATGCTTCGATTTCCTTCTCGTCTTCTTCCTCCAGATCGCGCAGAGCCAAAATATCCTTATGGCGGAACAACGCATTGGAATCGAAATTAAGCTTGGCGTCCAGCGCCATCACGTCGCCGTCTCCGGTAACTACGAGCGGATTGATCTCGGCGATGGAGCAATCCTTATCGACAAACGCTTCATACAAGGCAAGCATGAATCCTGCAGCCTTGTTCACCAGCTCTTTAGGAATGTTGATGGCAAAAGCCAGTCTCCGAGCCTGGTAAGGCTGGAGCCCTAGTGCCGGGTCAACGATTTCTTTGAATATTTTTTCAGGCGTATTCGCCGCTACTTCTTCAATTTCCGTTCCGCCTTCTTCCGAAGCCATCATAACGACGCTTCCCGTGCCCCGGTCGACCACGACGCCGACGTAATATTCCTTCTTAATGTCGCAGCCTTGTTCAATGAGCAGGCGTTTTACCTCTTTGCCCTCCGGCCCCGTCTGGTGCGTGACCAGTACTTTGCCAAGAATCTCCTGTGCATAGTTCCTTACTTCATCCAAATTTTTAGCAACTTTCACGCCGCCGGCTTTACCCCGGCCCCCTGCGTGAATCTGCGCCTTTACAACCACTACCGGGCTGCCTAGCGCCTCCGCCGCTTCTACGGCCTCATCAACCGTAAATGCCACCCGTCCTTCGGGAACAGCGACACCATACTGCTTCAGAACTTCTTTTCCTTGATATTCATGGATATTCATGCTTGGAATCCTCCTATCAACAGGCGGTATTAGAGGTATAGCTAAATGATTAAACCTAAATAATTGTACCATGTTTTTAAAACGCTTTCCTTAAAAAGTTCATGATTTATACACAACTTTTTTATATCGTTTTCATCTCATTTCGAGATCAATCACAAACCTGTAAGGGATTATTGTGTGAATTCTATCGAAAAAGTAATATCAAATTGCGATCATTATCGATAAAATTCATCTTTTTTCACCATGATGTCTTCTTGGAAAAATGTGAACTTAGCACTTGCATTCTTGAAATCTTGAAAATCCGAATATAGAGCTATTGACTTTTTCAGGATAAAATTCTAATATACGGACCAAGAGTATATCGGAAAATATGGAAGCACCTTTTTTCCACTTGGACGGCCGCGCGCATTGAACGGCCGATACAAACGGGAGAGAGGTGCTTTTATTATGTATGGCAAACTGTACAGCGCTTGTTTATATGGCATTGACGGAGTAATGATCGAAGTGGAGGTTGACCTGTCGAGCGGTATCCCCCAGACTCATGTCGTCGGTCTTCCGGATTCCGCGGTCCGTGAAGCCGTAGACCGCGTCCGGGCTGCGATCAAAAATTGCGGGTATACCTTCCCGCTCCAACGGGTCACTATTAATCTTGCTCCGGCCGACCTCAGGAAAGAGGGAACTGCTTTCGATCTGGCGATTGCACTAGGACTGTTGATCTCCAGCGGACAGGTCGCCCTGCCTGAAAACGAGCGTATCTTAATTATCGGCGAACTATCGCTTGAAGGGGCGCTCAGACCCGTTCCCGGCGTTCTGCCCATGGTTGATTTGGCCAGGCGTCACGGCTTTCATTCCGTTCTCGTTCCGGAGGGCAATGTTCCGGAAGCGTTACTGCTGGACGGAATCACCGTATACGGACTTAGTCATTTAAACCAGCTGTCTCCCGAAGGAATGGGATCGCGAGGATCCCGGGGCACGGAGGATTCGCTGGTACTTGAATCGCTGGCCCATTTGCAGCGGAGCCCGCTTCCTCCTTCCTCAGAGCCCTCAACTAACGCTCATGGCTTATCCAAACCACCGGAAAATTACAGCGATGTGTTGGGGCAGCGGCACATTAAACGTGCGCTTACCATAGCGGCGGCAGGAATGCACAACATCATGCTTATCGGTCCTCCGGGTACCGGAAAAACCATGCTGATCCGCAGGCTGCCAACCATTCTTCCTCCGCTGACCTCCGACGAATCCCTGGAGGTCACCAAAATTTACAGCTCCGCGAGCATATTCAATCCATCGGAAACCGGTTTGATCACGGAACGGCCGTTTCGCGCTCCGCATCATACTATTTCTGGCGGAGGTATGGTCGGGGGCGGCAGCATTCCCAAACCTGGAGAAGTTAGCCTGGCCCACCGCGGCGTATTGTTTCTGGACGAGCTCCCCGAGTTTTCGCGCCAAGTGTTAGAAATGCTGCGCCAACCGCTGGAGGAACACCGGGTAACGATTAGCCGTTCCAGGGCTTCGTTTACTTTTCCGGCCCGTTTTTTGCTGGCAACTTCGTTAAATCCTTGTCCGTGCGGTTTTTCTGGAGCTGAGCCCCCACAGCCGGTGTGCACCTGTAACCCCTATCGCATCGCCCAGTATCGGGAAAAACTCTCCGGACCGCTGCTTGACCGGATTGATATGCATGTGGAGGTGCCGCGGCCAACCAACTGGCAAAACGACACTTCCCCGCTATCTTCTGAAGAAATGCGGTTCGAGGTGGAGAAAGCCGAGCAAATCCAGCTCCACAGATACCGCAACCAAGGAATTTCCCGCAACAGCGAGCTGTCCGGCAGCGCTCTGCGGCGGTATGCCAAACTACATCCGGATGCCGGAATGTTGTTAAAATCCTCATTCGACGTACTTGGCCTAAGTATGCGGGCCCATGACCGCATTTTAAAATTATCCCGGACCATCGCCGACCTGGACGGCTGCCCCGAGATTTTGGCCGGTCATGTAGCTGAGGCAATCCAGTACAGACATCTGGACAAGCGAAGTCACGATACGATGTTTTAATGGCTCTCTTTATATGACTGAAAAACCCGCCAATGCTTGATGAATTGGGCGGGTTCTTTAGGTTTCAGTTATGGAATCGTCCTCTTATGTAGATTTATTGGTTTTGCCGGACCTATTCCCCTTTGTCCACTTTTAGGCGGACATTTTCAGATTTTGTCCTTCTGGAATGGACAAATCCCTGAACCGCTCACAAATTAATCTTAAAATGCGGCGATTACATGATTCAAAGACTCCGCTTCTCCATCGGGCTTTAGCACTATACCGATCATGTCAAAGCGAATAGGGGCATTGCTCTTTGAGTTATGGTGCAAATAAACAGCCGCCGTATCTCGAACTTGTTTGATTTTGCGCGGAGTAACCGATTCGGCAGGCGTACCGAAGCCGTTGGAACGACTGCTTCTGCTGCGCACCTCCACAATAACAAGAATATCACCCTGCCATGCAATGAGATCCAGTTCGCCGGTACGGCATCTCCAATTCCTTTCTTGAATGATGTAGCCTAATCCCGTCAGGTAATCGGCCGCAAGCTGTTCAGCGCGCTGCCCGAGAGCTTTTCGACGATCTGCGGGACGTTTCGTAAATTCGCCTGTATTACCTGCACCAGATAAATTTGCTTTATGGGGATTATGGGGATTATGGGGATTATGGGCTTTACGCTCACTCACGCTTCATCCCTCTTTCCGCAAGTTTATCGGAACGGTATATAAAGCTTAATATCTCGGCAACCAGGGTATATAGCTCCGGAGGAATCTGGCGGTCCAGATCCAATTTCGAAAGGACTTCGACAAGTGCGGCGTCTTCTTGGACCGGTATTGCATTTTCATGTGCCAATTCCAGAATTCTCTCCGCCAAAAGCCCGCTCCCTTTGGCAGTCACCACCGGCGCTTCATTTTGCATAGGATCATATTTTAGGGCTACCGCCTTTTTGTAACTGACAGATACTTCATTCTCTTTCTTGCTCATACCCGGTAATCCACCCCTTTATAGGGGCTTGGCGCATAGGACTGCGATTGCCCCAGCTCCTGGCCCATACTCTCCCCTGCTTCCGCGGGAATCAACGGCTCGGCTTTCAGGGATAACAGCCGGTATCCGGCAGACTCCAAGGCGCTTTCAATTTCCGGCTGTCTGGATTCCAAGAACACGCCCGTAGCTTCTTGCTCGCTGAAAATTTTCAACAGAACTTTTTTATCCGCAACTTGCACGTCGACCATGATCTGACCTAACGCTTTCATTTGCAGGTCAAACCAGAGGCGGCAGTTGGAGGCGTCCAATTCGCCTTTGCGACCGCGCCGGGACTCGATATGGACCGACGCGGTCTGCTCCCCGTCCGGACCGATAAACGGCAGGAACATCGTGACTTGCGCGAATGGCGTGGTCCGGTCCGTAGTCAACAGCAGCTGCTGGCCCGTCAGCTGCTGAACGATCTGCCGGGCCGCCTCTTGGAGCGGCGCTGGCAGGTCATCCGCTGCGGCAACCTGCAGCAGCAGGCTTTTTAGCGTGTCGCGGGCGGAATTGCTTGCCGCGGCACCGGTTTCCGGCGCTGGGGCATCCGCCAGCGCCGCTGAAGACAAGGCTGCCTGCGCAGCGGCCTTGCCCCCTGCGACGGCGGGCCCCGCCGGCTGGCCGCCGTGTCCGCCTGGCGCTGCTGCGCCCGCAGCTTCGCCGCGTGGCGGCGCCTGCGTCACCGGCGCGGCTTCCGCAGCGACGCCGCCCGGCAATGCGCCGCCCGCCGCGGGCACGGGCGCGGCTGTGCCGGGCGCCTGCGCATGCTGCGCTGCCTGCGGCGCGCCCCCGCCGCTGGCGGCGGCCTGCTGCGCCATGCCTGCGGCAGGCGCAGGTTGCGCGGGTTCGCCGGAGGCGCCCGCGCGCAGCACTTGCTGCTCGTGCTCCGCACCGAGCAGCTTCAGCACGCGCCCCACCCACGGCTCAGCCGTGAGGGCGGGGCGTGCCTGTAGCGAAGGCCCTGCGGGCCCTTCGCCCGGCAATGCGGCTGCCGCCGGCTCAGCCGCGGCAGCTGCACCCTTCGCCAGCGCCTCCCGGCCGCTGGCGGCAAGCTGCCCGGCCGTTCCCGCACCGGCCGGCGCCGGCTCCCCATTTGCCGTGCCTTCCAGCAGCACAGCCCCCTTCAGCTCGGCAAGCACTTTTTGCAGCTTTATAAGCAATTGATCGCTCATCGACCCCGTTTGCTGAATTGCCGCTTGTCCAGCACCAGCCTGAGAAGTTGCCGTCGCATTTGCACCCGCCCCCGGTGATGGCACACCTTCCTGAATATCACTTAAGGAGGAGAGAGGCGCTCCTGCACCTGCTTTATTTAACATTGCCGATCTTTCGGCGCCTCCCAAAGCGACAGCCGCCCCTCCAGAAATCCCGGTTCCGCTTTGTCCAGCTGCATTCTCGCCATTCTGTGCCTTTCCTGCGGTAAGTCCGGAATTTTCCGGCCCCTCCTGAATCTGAAGCCAGCTTCCCAATTGCTCCTCCAAAGCAGACACCAAACTATGCAACGGCGGACCAAATACCGCCTGATGTAATCCCTTAACGGTTTCACCCGTAAGCGGCAATCCCCGGTTCATTGCAATTCCTATCGCGTGGAACCATTCAGACGTAGGCAACAAAGCCGGCTTCTGGGCATTTAAACTCAATAGCTGCTTAACATTCTCTTTGGTCAGAGGGATTCCGTTATTCTGCATCAATTGGAGCATTTCCCGGTTTCCGGGAGTATCGTCCATTCCCAAAGCTTCCAAAGCGCTTGCTAACGAAGCCGCAGATAAAGTTCCCGATGCCGGTAACTGAACCGGCTTAAGCTTCATTAGGCCGTCCTCGTTCTGAGGCTGAACCTGCAGCAAAGTCGTTTGGCCCTCTTGCAGCGGCGTTTCGAGAGCCGCATGCAGTTTGACGCCTTGAACTTGTATCACTGCCTCCTGACCGTCCTCCGATACGCTCAATACCGTGCCCCTGACCACCTGGCCCGGCTTCAATTCCAGCGTCTTCGGCGTCCCGGGTTTGGCATCTCCCAACACACTGCGTAGCAATGGTCCGATATTCATAATTTCTCTCCCATCCGCCCTTGATTCATATGGAAAACCCGCCTTGCTAGGCGGGTATTTTTAAAGAGGTTGTTCAAAAAGTCATCTTTCCACGACGAAGAAGATCATGAAGCGGATTCGACGTCGAATCTTGAATTCAGCCGGGCCTTCCGTTGCTCACGTACCTCATGTACGCTCCGCTACTCAGTCCCTATCTTCATCCAACCTACTCGGTCATGAAAACCTGACTTTTTAAACTCGCACTTAAAATAGAGTTTGTTCCTCTACAAACAAATTGCGCATAAAGCTTTTACGATGCATGGGGGTTGGCCCTAACGCCTGGATTTGCTCGCGGTGCAGCTTCGTGGCATATCCTTTATGTATCCCAATCCCGTACTCCGGATAACGTGCATCCCATTCTCCCTGGCAAAGCCGATCCCGCGTAACTTTAGCGACAATCGAAGCAGCCGCGATGGACTGACTCGTAGCGTCTCCCTTGATCACCGAAAGCTGCGGAATTTGCGTATCCACCTTTTCCGCATCAATCAGCAGATAATCCGGCACAACGGGCAACTGCTCCACCGCCTGCTTCATAGCGAGACGCGTAGCCTGTTTGATGTTAATTCGATCTATTGTATCCGCATCGGAAAAGCCTATGCCCACCGCAATCGCGTGTTCCATTATAATGTCATATAAATGATCGCGCTTCTTTGCACTCAGTTTCTTGGAGTCATTTACATCCTCGAGTATTAATCCTTGCGGCAAAATAACGGCAGCAGCCACTACATCGCCAAACAGGCATCCTCGTCCCACTTCATCAATGCCCGCAATATGGGGATAGGACTGCCAGTACTCTTTTTCGTACATTAACAAATCACTCATAGTTCCTCCTTCAAATCCCGAACCTAAGTACAAGCTTACTTATCTTGGTCGTTTTTATCAAGTTCATCCGGGCCGCCAACCATCTGGTTTTGGTAATGATTTGGAAGCTATCTGAGATGATACATTACTATATATTATTAATATCGGTAAGCAGCCCCCATTTTGAGAGAAGCAAGCTGCAGAAATATCCATTTTCAGCGTAAAAAAGGCGTAAAACCCATATGGATTTTACGCCTGCTCGTTTTGAATCACTTGTCGTTCTTCCCATCAATTGGAAGACATGTCGTTCAAATCAATAAGGTGCTTCCAAAGTGTATCTGCCCAGTTTCCCGGCCCGAAGCTCGCGGAGCAGAATTCCCGAAGCTTTCTCGAGATCTACGCGTCCGCCACTGACGATACAGCCCCGCTTGCGTCCAATCGCCTCCATAACAGCTACGATCTCATCCGGATTCTCAAAATCCTGAGGCTGATCCTTCAAATCGAACCGTTCCTTGAACGGCTCCCAGTAATATTTCACCAAATATTTAACGCCAAAAAAGGCGATGTCTTCTACATTCAAAATTTCCTCGCGGATCGCGCCCGTAAGCGCCAGCCGGTAACCGACATTCTGATCTTCAAACTTCGGCCACAGAATTCCTGGAGTATCCAGCAGTTCCATCTCTGTTCCCACTTTAATCCACTGTTGACCTTTGGTTACACCGGGACGGTCGCCTGTAGCGGCTATGTTGCGTCCGGCCAAGCGGTTGATCAGCGTAGACTTTCCGACATTTGGAATCCCGACAATTAATGCACGAACCGCTCGGGGATTAATCCCTTTCGCCAGTTGTCTCTCTATCTTTTCCTTCATGAGTTCCTTGGCCATTTGCGGGATTTCCTTAATCCCTTGCCCACTTGATGCATCTGCTTGGATGGCCACATGACCTTCTTGCTTAAAATAATCAATCCACTGTCTTGTTACCGAAGGATCGGCAAGATCCGATTTATTCAGTACGATCAAGCGGGGTTTTCCTTGCAAAATTTCATCGATCATCGGATTTCTGCTGGATAAAGGAAGTCGTGCATCCACCAGCTCAATTACCACGTCAATCAGCTTCAGCTTTTCCTGAATCTGACGCCGCGCCTTGGTCATATGTCCGGGAAACCATTGAATTGTCATGCTCTTTCACCTCTAGCTCCCGATTAGGCACCCCAACCGGATGTCTTTTAATGTTTTATAAACTCAATATCTTTCAGAGGCCAAAAGACGAGATCGGCACGCCCAATGATATCTCCGTAAGGCACATATCCGATTCTTCGGCTGTCCGTACTATTGGAACGATTGTCCCCGAGTACGAAAACATATCCTTCCGGCACAGTACCTTCCGGCACTTGTTCATTCGGAAAATTGGCTTCAATATTGTATAGTTCATTATTGTTATGTTTCTCATTCAGTACGTCTTGAATATATGTCTCTTGAATCACTTGACCGTTGACTGTAACCGTATCCCCTTCAACTTTAACCTCATCTCCGGGAACCCCGATCACCCGCTTGATAAAATCACGTCCTTCGGAAGGCACATGGAATACGACGACTTCCCCATGCTTCGGACCACGAATATCATAGATAATCTTGTTCACGATAATTCTTTCTCCGGTATGGAAATTCGGCTGCATCGATGGACCGTCAACGATAAACGGTGCAAAGAAAAGCCAGCGAATCAGGAGGACCAGTACGACGGCGATGACAATAGCTTTCAACCACTCAAGCGCCTCGCTCTTTTCTTTCTTGGGCGGGTCCTGCGGGGAGTCCGACGGGACCGATTGCTCGGATTGAACTTGATGCTCCATGGATCCTGACCTCTCTTTGTTAAGGAATATGTAACGTATCACTGTTTTTAAAAATAGTAAAGGGGCTTGTTCAACCAAGCCCCCCTGATCGTTAATGAATTAACGACGAACTTCTTTAATTCTCGCTGCTTTACCGCGAAGTTCACGAAGATAGTACAGCTTCGCACGACGCACTTTACCACGGCGAGCCACTTCGATTTTATCGAGTTTCGGGGAATGAAGCGGGAAAGTTCTTTCCACACCTACACCATTCGAAATTTTACGAACTGTAAAAGTTTCGCTGATTCCTCCGCCGCGACGCTTAATAACAACACCTTCAAACAACTGGATACGTTCACGAGTTCCCTCGATAACCTTTACGAACACTTTTAAAGTGTCACCAGGACGAAAGCTCGGAAGATCTTTGCGAAGTTGTTCTTGCGTAATCGCTTGAACGATATTCATCTATGACTCCCTCCTTCCACTCAGGTGTTCATGCCTCTTCCGGAAAAACCTCATGTTTTCCTTCATCATCCGCAGCGGACCACCGAATTCACAACAAAAGAAATCTTATCACATTTTTCAAAGCATAGCAAGGTATTTATGCGCTTCAGAGCAGGGGGATACTCCGGTTTGCGCTTATGATCAAATCTTCTTCCTTCATATAATATAACCTGGATTACCTAATTATTAAGCATCGAAGTAAAAAACGCGGTAATTTTTTGTTTTTATAGAATACAAGAGGTATCAGCTGCTTCTCAATATTGCAAGGTGCGTACCCATTTGGGATAATTCAGGTATCGCGATCGACGCAAATGACCGGCGCAAGTGCAACTTCGATATTACGCGTTATCGCGTACCTGGATCGGGGTATGGCGCAGTCAGGTAGCGCGCACCCTTGGGGTGGGTGAGGCCGTGGGTTCGAATCCCGCTACTCCGACCATACTTATTACCGCTCTCTCCCAATTTTATGGGAAGGAAGTGGTTTTTTTGTTTTTCGCCCATTAAAAAAGATGACTTCTGATACATCCAGAAATCATCTTATCGCTTAAACCATGGATTGAAAGTAAATTCAGAATTGAACATATAGCCTGGAGCCGGTTATTACTCGTAAGGTAATACCTCGCTTAACAATTCCTGCTCCGTTTCAAGTGGATCAATTAAAAATCCCATCATGATGATAACCTCCTTTTTGAGAGAGCGCGCTAGTGACGGCCAGCATAAAACTCTAAAATATCATCAACCGTCAGCATACGTTCCTCGTCCCGCTGTATATCTTCTTGCTGATGCTGAACTTGCATCTCTGATGTCTCTTGTTGTTGTTCCATATTCATTCTTACCTCCTGCACGAATCAACAAATCACTGATCTTGCTATCTATTTATTACCCCGTTCATCAGGAAATGCACCTGCTTCTTAAAAAAAATCTGTTGATTCGTCTAAATTTATTTGTGCCTCTTCCCCAGACAGCCTCTTTGCTAAATAAGTCCGATTGTATATAATACGCGGATCCTCCGGACGAAATGCAGCTGCCTTTTCATTATGGAATTGAGCTAGCTCATAATTGCCGATCCGATCGTAACAAACGCATAACTGTAAATGAGGTAACCAAGTGTACACAGCCTGGTTGCTGAGTCCCCAGCGGGAATTAAAGTCGGTGTCACAAGTAGCTTGGGTATACCAGTAAATAGCCGTCTCCAAATTCTGATTTTGTAAAAAATAAAAGCCCAGTCTACAGCAGAACTCAGCTCTAGGTTTTCCATAGCGGAAGGAGCGAAGCACTGCCTCCAGTTCTTTTTCCTGATCATCCTGCATGTGATAACAATCCGCCATTCTCCCGCAGGCGGAATAACAATCCTCTACCCAGCCTTGCCCACTATCCAAAAATTCCTCGTAATAGCGAATAGCCCGCTCAGTCTGTCTATGATCCTTAAGTTCATTGGCAAAATAAAAAATATCTCTCGGGGAAAATGTTTCACCTTTTTCAAGCCTGTTCTCATAGATCTTAAGATTCCTGTCACTATCATGCCGGACGCTCCGATGAGTTACAGCAATATCGCTATGAATTGCTTTTCCATAAACCTCAAGATATTCATGAACCGCACCGATCCAGCGAAATTGATTTTCCCTTTTGACAAGTCGGTTTCTCCTTAATTTGCTCGTTACATTTCCAAATTCGTCAAAAGCCAGATGATATTCCATAGAAACCGTGTCGATGTCTGGCTCTAATGCATTTTTTATTTCCATCAGTTTTATCTGATCCGGCTCCTCGAGCACATCATCCGCATCCAGCCAAAAAATATAGCTCTGAGTCGCTAAACCGAAAGCGTAATTTCTAGCAGCCGCAAAATCTTCTATCCATTCGAAGTCATAGACACAATCTGTATAACGCCGGGCTATCTCTTTTGTCCGATCCGTGGACCCCGTATCAACGATGATGATCTCATCCATAATTTCCGCTACCGAATCCAGACACCGATCTAAAGTATCTTCTTCATTCTTGACAATCATACACAGACTGATAGTAAACAGCATCCCCACCTCGCTGCAAAATCAAGAATTTATGATTGCCGCTGTAAGAGTAATTGCTCCAACAGCATTAGCCGTCCCTGTAATAGTTAAAGCACTCAAAGTATAAGTTACGTTCCCCGTGCCGGGGCTCAAATCAACATGATCAATAGGGGTCGTTACATAAAAACTATTGCCAACTGCATGGTGATTGGTACTAAAAATCACGGTTGCACCACGGAGAATTTGAAACTGGGTAATAGTAGTCCCTGCTGTGGACTGCCAACCGATAACCCCGGTCAACCATACCCGACTTGCGGCAGGAACACTGGTCATCGTAACCGTTTTTAATGTCGTCGCCGCGGCAGCAATAGGAATAGCCGAACTTCCCGAAGTATTTGGAGAGTTCTCCGATACCTGAAATTGCCCAAAACTCCCTGTGGTGCCTGTCGTTCCCGTTGCCCCTGTCGCCCCTGTTGCTCCGGTGGCTCCTGTTGCACCAGTGGCACCTGTTACTCCTGTAGCTCCTGTCGCTCCTGTTGCACCTGTTGCTCCTGTTGCACCTGTTGCCCCTGTTGCTCCTGTTGCACCTGTTGCTCCTGTTGCTCCAGTTCCTCCTGTTGCTCCTGTTACTCCCGTTGCTCCTGTTGCTCCCGTTGCTCCTGTTGCTCCTGTTACTCCCGTTGCTCCAGTGGCTCCTGTAGCTCCAGTCGCTCCTGTTACTCCTGTTGCTCCTGTTGCTCCTGTTGCTCCTGTTGCTCCTGTTGCTCCTGTTGCTCCTGTTGCTCCTGTAGCACCCGTTGACCCTGTCTCTCCCGTCGCCCCAGTCTCGCCGGTAGCTCCCGTTGCTCCCGTCGCTCCAGTTCCTCCTGTTGCTCCTGTTGCTCCCGTTGCTCCTGTCGCTCCAGTTGCTCCCGTTGCTCCTGTTGTTCCAGTTGCTCCAGTTGCTCCCGTTGCACCTGTTGCCCCTGTAGCTCCTGTAGCTCCGGTAGCTCCAGTGACTCCTGTTACTCCCGTTGCTCCAGTGGCTCCTGTAGCTCCAGTGACTCCTGTTACTCCCGTTGCTCCAGTGGCTCCTGTAGCTCCAGTCTCTCCGGTAGCCCCGGTGGTCCCTGTGGCACCTGTTACTCCAGTAGCTCCAGTTTCTCCTGTTGCCCCAGTTGCTCCTGTTGCTCCTGTCTCTCCGGTAGCTCCGGTAGCCCCTGTTACTCCTGTCGCTCCAGTCTCTCCTGTTGCTCCTGTCGCTCCTGTTGCTCCTGTTGCTCCTGTTGCTCCTGTTGCTCCTGTTGCTCCGGTTGCACCAGTTGATCCTGTTGCCCCTGTTGCCCCTGTTGCCCCTGTTGCACCAGTTGCTCCTGTTGCTCCCGTTGCTCCTGTTGATCCTGTCGCTCCTGTTGCTCCCGTTGCACCTGTCTCCCCAATTGCTCCTGTCTCACCCGTTACTCCCGTTGCTCCTGTCTCTCCTGTTACTCCTGTTGCTCCTGTCTCTCCCGTTGCTCCTGTTGCTCCTGTTGATCCTGTCGCTCCTGTTGCTCCTGTTGCCCCCGTTGCTCCAGTTGATCCTGTCGCTCCAGTTGCTCCTGTTGATCCTGTCGCTCCTGTTGCCCCGGTCGCCCCAGTCTCTCCAGTTGCTCCTGTTGCTCCTGTCGCTCCTGTTGCCCCGGTCGCCCCAGTCTCTCCAGTTGCTCCTGTCGCTCCTGTTGCTCCTGTCTCACCAGTGGCTCCTGTCGCCCCGGTTACGCCTGTCGCCCCGGTTACTCCTGTCGCTCCTGTTGCACCTGTTTCTCCCGTCGCACCAGTTGATCCCGTTGCTCCTGTCGTTCCTGTCGCTCCTGTTGTACCAGTCTCTCCCGTTGCTCCTGTTGCTCCTGTTGCTCCTGTTGCTCCTGTTGATCCTGTCGCTCCCGTTGATCCTGTTGCTCCTGTTGCCCCTGTTGCCCCTGTTGCCCCTGTTGCTCCTGTTGATCCTGTTGCTCCTGTTGCTCCTATCTCTCCCGTTGCTCCTGTTGCTCCTGTTGCTCCTGTTGCTCCAGTCTCACCAGTGGCTCCTGTTGCACCTGTTTCTCCCGTCGCCCCCGTTGCTCCTGTAGCACCAGTTTCTCCCGTTGCTCCCGTTGCTCCTGTTGCTCCTGTCGTTCCTGTTGCCCCGGTCGCCCCAGTCTCTCCAGTTGCACCTGTTTCTCCCGTCGCCCCCGTTGCTCCTGTAGCACCAATTTCTCCCGTTGCTCCCGTTGCTCCTGTTGCTCCTGTCTCTCCTGTCGTTCCTGTTGCCCCGGTCGCCCCAGTCTCTCCAGTTGCACCTGTTTCTCCCGTCACCCCCGTTGCTCCTGTAGCACCCGTTGCTCCCGTTGCTCCCGTTGCTCCTGTTGCTCCTGTTGCTCCTGTTGCTCCTGTCTCTCCTGTCGCTCCTGTTGCTCCTGTTGCTCCTGTTACACCAGTTGCTCCAGTCGTTCCCATTGCCCCGGTCGCTCCCGTCTCTCCAGTTGCCCCTGTCTCTCCTGTTGCTCCTGTTACACCAGTTGCTCCAGTTTCTCCTGTTACACCAGTTGCTCCAGTTTCTCCCGTTGCTCCCGTTACTCCTGTCTCTCCGGTTGCTCCTGTTACTCCTGTTACTCCTGTCTCTCCGGTTGCCCCTGTTGCTCCTGTTCCTCCGGTTGCACCCGTCTCTCCTGTGGCTCCTGTTGCACCTGCTTCCCCTGTCGCTCCAGTTTCTCCCGTTGATCCTGTTGCTCCTGTCTCTCCGGTTGCACCTGTTGCACCTGTTGCTCCTATCTCCCCAGTCGCTCCTGTCTCTCCTGTGGCACCTGTTGCTCCAGTCTCACCAGTGGCTCCTGTTACTCCTGTTGCTCCTGTCGCACCAGTTTCTCCCGTTGCTCCTGTTGCTCCCGTCTCTCCAGTTGCCCCTGTTGCTCCTGTCTCTCCGGTTGCACCCATTGCCCCGGTCTCCCCAGTGGCTCCTGTCGTTCCTGTCGTTCCCGTCTCTCCTGTAGCGCCAGTAGCTCCCGTCGCTCCTGTTACCCCGGTCGCCCCGGTCGCCCCAGTCTCTCCAGTGGCTCCTGTTTCTCCCGTTACTCCTGTCGCTCCTGTTGCTCCTGTCCCACCTGTTGCCCCTGTCCCACCCGTTGCTCCAATTGCTCCTGTCGCACCCGTCTCTCCTGTGGCTCCTGTTGCACCTGTTTCCCCTGTCGCTCCAGTTTCTCCTGTCGCACCAGTTTCTCCTGTCGCACCAGTTTCTCCCGTTGATCCTGTTGCTCCTGTTGCTCCTGTTGCTCCCGTCTCTCCTGTAGCGCCAGTAGCTCCCGTCGCTCCTGTTACCCCGGTCGCCCCGGTCGCCCCAGTCTCTCCAGTGGCCCCTGTTGCTCCTGTTGCTCCTGTTGCTCCTGTTGCTCCTGTTACTCCTGTCGCCCCTGTTGCTCCTATAGCCCCAGTTGCTCCTGTTACTCCCGTGGCTCCAGTTTCTCCCGTTGCTCCAGTTCCTCCAGTTACCCCTGTCTCCCCAGTGGCACCTGTCTCACCCGTTGATCCTGTTTCTCCTGTTGCTCCGGTAGCGCCTGTCTCCCCCGTTGCTCCGGTTACTCCCGTTGCCCCTGTTGCTCCAGTTCCTCCTGTTGCTCCAGTTCCTCCTGTCGCACCAGTCTCCCCAATTGCCCCCGTCTCACCCGTTGCTCCTGACGCACCTGTTGCTCCTGTTACTCCTGTCTCTCCCCTTGCTCCTGTTGCTCCCGTTACTCCCGTTGCGCCAGTTGCTCCCGTCGCCCCGGTCGCCCCAGCTTCACCCGTTGCACCTGTCACTCCGGTAGCACCGGTGGCCCCTGTAGCTCTTGTTGCTCCTATTACACCCGATACCCCTGCTGCTCCTACATCTTCTCTTTCTCCTATTGCTTCCGGTGTACCCACATTTTCCACAATGTCTACTGCGTCTAGGGCACCATATAGCAGATTCGCAGCTTGAGTCGGGCTCCATTCCTGAGCATTTTGTAAATCGGCTAATCTTTGCTGGCTCGCCAAATCGGCGGTCGACAAGGCAAGCTGAACGTTTGCGGCTTCAGTAAAAGAAAGACCTGACGAGGCAATGGAAACCGAAATTCCTTCCACCAAAGCTTCAATGGCCTGGCTCACTGCTTGAAAAGATATAGGGTCTTCGCTCAGAAGCTGATTCAAATTTTGTATCTCATTTTGAAACTCATTTTGAAACTCAATATCCGGACTCGATACTCCTTCCGAATTAGAAAACTGAGATGCAATTGCATTTAAAACTTCTTTTAATCGTTTCTGATTAGCCGGATCGGGATTCACTGCCGTATTTATCATATAGGAAGGTAAATTATCGAATAAATTCACTAGAACGGCCGGGTTTGGTTTCGAAGTGGTGAGTTTGGGAGCAGCGGGGTCTGGGGGTTCTGCGACTGGCAGGATTACCTGATGTGCTGTATTATTTTCAGCCGGTGAGGGTTGTATTCCCGCCATGGTATCGGATCCGTTGTCATATGCCCTTTCCATAAACATACGGAGCTCATTAGACAAACTTCTGGCCTGCCTGCTCCTGCCGCTTAATCTTTCGACAAACGGATATATCGTGGTGATGAATCTTTGTAATCGAATATGAAACTCGGGAATAGAAAAGCGGGTTTGAACAGCCAATAACTGCCTTGCATCATTAAAAATCAATCGTTTCTCTTTAGATGTAAAAGGCATCAGCATAAGCAAGCCGTGAAGCCTCCGCATCCGGCGAAAAACAACTTGAGTCTGTTCCAAATGTATATTAGGCCAAAGCGGCCGAATCTCTGCTACAAACCGGGATACCCAACGGGTAAAAATAAAACTCAACCTTCGACGGCCCCTTAGTCTATATCTCCTCCTGATCCTGACCGACCGCCTTCGCCCTCCAGTAGGCATTCACTTCACCTCAACCATTTCATTTGAAATAGGGCTTTATCTTTTTCACGACAGACCGTTAAATCATACTAATGCCAACATATTCTTCTACTCCTCCTAACGTGAAACTTTCAGCGCAAAAATCTTGTTTCATGCAACCATTAACCATCTTTCAAAGCAATAAAATACCTTGCCGGATCGAAGAAAGTCTCCCTCTCCACAACGTCCGACGGATTGTATCCAAACACATCAATCTCATAGGCGGACCGCCCTACATTCCATTTTTCACGGAAACGCTCTGCATTTTGAAGCGATAAAGTCCGATAATCTTCTGATAGTACCTTGAACGTCCCATGACCTTCATGATGGACATACACATCCTCCGCTGCCCAAAGTCGATACCCGCCGATACGGGCCCGGATACAGAAATCGTCATCCTCATAATTTCCAGGAAAAAAGCGCTCATCAAATCCGCCGATCCGCTTCACCACATCCGATGAGATTAACATGCAAAATCCGGTTAATTTATGACCATAAAAGCCTTTCCCCGCATATTGTATTCCCCTTCGTTCCGCATACTCATCAAGTTCCTCCAGACCATCAGGTCCCCCGTCCGAAACCCGCTGAATTGGAGCGACGTGGTATGACATAGGTCCGGCTACCCCGATGTTCGGATCACGTTCAATACAGGCCAACAGCTTACCAAGCCAATGCGGGGTAACGACCGTATCATTGTTTAACAGCAGGATGTAATCCCCGCTAACTTCGCGCAATCCCTGATTGATCCCCCCGGCAAATCCCCGGTTTATTTTATTGCGGATAACCTTTCCAAAATTTAAAGACCTCAAATAATCTGGAGTCCCGTCATCGGAATCGTTATCAACAAACACAAATTCAAAAGGTTCTGGTGTGTGCTTCAAGACGCTTTCTATGCAACGCTTTGTCAAATCCAGCCGATTCTTGGTCAAAATTAAGATGGAAACAAGTACCACAAGGTTTACTCCTTTCACATTAGATAGAGCCACTGAGGACAATTCTCATAGACCCGATGAGTCCAATATATATTTGACCGAGCCTCGCAGCCGTTCGTTATCCGGAACAATAACCCCCAACCCGTTATTTGATGATAGTTCGTAAAAAGACAAAGCGTGCTCCGTCTCCATCAAAAAATCCTCGATCGCCGTTAAGATGCCGTTTTTAGGACCATGCTCCTGAACCGCATTATGAACCGTACTGTTGAAACCTCCAGCTTCCAAAAGCCCTGTGTAGCCGCGCTGTAACCCCTTCTTTTCACATGGCTGCCGGTAAGCTTCAGGGACGGTTTCCGGAGAGTAGTACATATCCCTTCTTCCATAGGGCCAGCCCGTATCGTGAAGCACCGTGACCGGAAAAGGAAGCCCTTCTCTTTGGGCCATCTGCTCTGCAAGCTTTAGCTCATGATAAACGGTGTACCAATTATGATCCCCGTCGATTAATACCATGTCATATGCCCCGATTTGGGGAAGTGCCTCCAGACTCAGGGTTTCGTACAGGCTGACTGTATCACCGTAATAACGCTGCATTAATTGGACGTCATACAAAGGAGCGGGATCAATCACCACGCACTTGGCTCCGGTATAACTGCAATAATCCAGCAGTTTGAACGTATTCATTCCTGTGAAAGAACCTATTTCTACGATCACTTTCGGCTGTACCGATAAAATCAAAGGCTTAATCACCTTTTCCCAAAATCGATGCATCCGCCACCTCCATATCTCCCTTGCGAGCAACACAAAACTCTTCCCCTAGCCCTCGTAAATTAATCGGGAAATATCATATCGTATGTATTCCAAACGACGTCCTATTCCCTTTGAACACAAAAAAGAACCGCAGCAATGCCGCGGTCCTTCTTGTCGGTCCCTTATAAATAAACTCTATTCGCTCGAGTAATTCAATTATTTAGTCTCATTCCGAAACTCTTCAAGCCATTTTATTTCCTGCGGGGATAAATCCAATGTTTCCAATAGATCGGGACGGCGCTGCCAGGTGCGGCGCAGTGCTTCTTTGCGCCTCCAGTCGGCAACATTGGCATGATGGCCGCTCAGCAGGATGTCCGGCACCTTCCAGCCGCGAAATTCGGCCGGACGGGTATAATGCGGGTATTCCAATAATCCTGTGCTGAACGAATCGGTTACCGCGCTCATTTCATTCCCCAGCACACCAGGCAAGAGACGGGTAATGCTGTCGATCATGACCATGGCCGGAAGTTCTCCTCCGGTCAGAACATAGTCACCGATCGATAGTTCGTCCGTCACTAAATGCTCCCGAATCCTCTCATCGTAGCCTTCATAGTGGCCGCAAACAAAAATCAGATGATCCTCGCCGGCCAATTCCTCCGCCTTCCGCTGAGAGAACGGCTCCCCTTGGGGACACATCAGAATGATGCGTGGAGGTCGCTGGGATTCAGTCGCGACTACGGCAGGGATTGAATCATCAGCAGTGGTTTGAAGCTGCTCACCTGTTCTTTCGTTGCTCTTGGACAGCAAGTCCTCGACAGCCCGGAATATCGGCTCCGGCTTAAGCACCATGCCGCCTCCGCCCCCGTAGGGCGTATCGTCGACGGTTCCATGCTTATTTCCGGAATAATCCCGAAAATTGACCGCATTTAAAGAAACGATCCCCTTTTCCTGGGCTTTTCCAAGAATGCTGCTGTGAAATACCCCGTCAAACATTTCCGGGAACAGGGTTAATACATCCATCCGCATGATTACAGCAGTCCTTCCATCAGGTGGATCTTGACCAGTTTAGCCTTTACATCCACATCCAGCACAACGTCATCGATGACAGGCAGCAGCAGTTCTTTGCGCGACGGGAGTTTAACCACCCATACATCATTGGCGCCGGGACGCAAAATTTCCTCGATAACCCCGATTTCTTCACCTGCTTCATTCACAACGCGGCAACCGATGATTTCATGAAAATAGTATTCATTTTCCGGCAGTTCAACGGAATTGTCCTTGGATACCTTTAACTCGAACCCTTTAAATTTTTCTACTTCATTGATATTGTCGAACTCGTTAAATTTAACGATGTACATCTGCTTATACGGACGGGCAGCAGCCACCGTTACCGAGATTTGCTCGCCCCGTTCCGGGTGTGTCATCATCAGCTTTGCCTTCGGTGCAAAGCGCACCTCAGGAAAATCCGTTTGAAGCAGCACTTTCAGTTCGCCGCGAATTCCATGCGTGTTTACTATTTTTCCAACTGACAATAATGATTCCGACATAATTACCTCCAAAGCATTGATCTGGCTTCCTCACGAAGCGTTATCATTCGCATCGAAGCCGTATTTAATCTTCAGCCGTTCATATAAATCGAGCTGATCTTTTCGTAATATGATGTTACGGACCGTCTCCTGCCATTCCGCTTCGACTCGGGAAGGCTTCCACATGGCGACCTCATCCTCAGGAAACTGGCGATGAAGCTCGGCAAGATCCTCTCTCATCATTTCCATAGACCTGATAATCTTATTACGCCCCTCGTCCTTATCCAACGCATGATTATTAATCTCTAGGCCTATATCCTGTTGGACGAAGTTATAATAATCCGTCATTACATTGTACATTAAATAGGTGGATGCGCCATGTACTTCAAAAGCAGGATCCAGGGATATAAAAGCGGTCTCCACCGTTTTTAGATTTGCCGACAAAATGCCCAGATGCTGCATAACCGAGGCATCCGAAGCACGATCTCTCAAACTTTCAATGACCATATCGGTTTCCGTCAGCGCATTATTCAATCCAGTGCCGAACGACTGAACTAACATCGCTGAATAACTTTGGTCCTGCGCCTTTTTGTAGGGCAACCCTTTAAAATTATAATAAAGACTGGCCAGCAAGCATACCAGCAGAATGCAGCTGGTCCACGCCCACAATCCAAATCTCTTTTTCATTCCGTTCCTCCCCAGCTTCAGCATGTACGAAAAAGGGTTAGGACAAACATCCTAACCCTCTTTCGTATAGCTTTAAGACAGAATGTCCACGGTAACCCGCTTATCCATCTTAACGGCTGCCGATGCTACAACCGTGCGGAGTGCCTTGGCGATTCTTCCCTGCTTGCCGATCACTTTACCTACATCATCGGGATGTACGGAAAGTTCATACACAATCAGATGTTCCTTCTCCACGACCTCCACACGGACATCGTCCGGATGATCAACAAGAGCCTTCGCAATAACGCCGACTAATTGTTCCATATGAGACCCTCCGAATCAGCAATTATTTCTGCTGCTTAAGCTCATGAAATTTCTTCATTACGCCCGCTTTGCTGAGCAAGTTGCGAACGGTATCAGATGCTTGTGCGCCGTCTTGCAGCCATTTCAATGCTTTCTCTTCGTCGATGTTGACTACTGCCGGTTGTGCAACCGGGTTGTAGAAACCAATCTCCTCGATAAAACGGCCGTCACGCGGGGAACGGGAATTCGACACCACGATACGATAGAAAGGAGCTTTATGAGCACCAATGCGTTTCAAACGAATACGAACTGCCACGAAATTCACCTCCTTTAAAAAATCAATCCATGCTTATATTTCATCCGGCAAGGTAAGGTCCTGTTACCGGAATGGAAATCTCATGCCTTTGCCCGCTTTGCCGAGCTGCTTCATCATCTTCGAACCTTTGCCTTTAGGTCCCATCATATCTGAGAATTGCTTCATCATTCTCCGCATTTCGTCGAACTGCTTGATCAAGCGGTTTACGTCTGCGAGCGTAGTGCCGCTGCCTGCGGCAATCCGCTTGCGGCGACTGTGATTGATCATGTCCGGATTTTGCTTCTCCTGATTGGTCATGGAATGAACGATGGCTTCCACCCGGCCCATTTGCTTCTCATCGACCTTGATGTCTTTCATCTGCTTCATTTTGCCCATGCCCGGAATCATATCCATGATCTGGTCAAGCGGTCCAAGCTTCTTCACCTGGTCCATCTGCTCGAGGAAATCGTCGAACGTAAATTCCGCATTGCGCATTTTCCGTTCCATTTCCTTTGCTTTATCGGCATCGATATTGGACTGCGCCTTCTCGATCAGGGACAGCATATCGCCCATGCCCAGAATCCGGGAAGCCATCCGTTCCGGATGGAACGGCTCGAGCGCATCAATCTTCTCGCCGAGGGCGGCAAATTTGATCGGACAACCCGTTACGGCTTTAACCGATAAGGCCGCGCCGCCTCGGGTATCGCCATCCAGCTTCGTGAGTACGACACCGGTCAGTGTCAGTTGCTGATTGAAGCTCTCGGCTACGTTTACCGCATCCTGACCTGTCATGGCATCCACGACCAGGAGTACTTCATCCGGCTTGGTCACTTCATGGATTTGACGGAGTTCCTCCATCAAAGCCTCGTCGACATGCAGCCGGCCCGCCGTATCGATCAGCAGGTAGTCATTGCCGTTATCCTTTGCATGCTGCAAAGCCTGACGTGCAATTTCAACCGGGCTGTTGCCTTCCGGAAGCGTAAATACAGGTACCTTGATCTGTTCACCCAGCACCTGCAGCTGTTTAATCGCAGCCGGCCGGTAAATATCCCCGGCTACCAGGAGTGGACGATGGTTGCCCTTCAGAAGCAGCTTGGCCAATTTGGCCGAAGTCGTCGTCTTACCGGCACCTTGCAGACCCGCCATCATGACTACGGTCGGCGGACGGTTGCTCTTGGCCAGCTTGGCTTGGCTGCCGCCCATGAGATCGGTCAATTCCTTGTTTACGATGTCGATGATTACCATGCCTGGCGTAAAGCTCTCCATGACCTCGCTGCCAACGGCTTTCTCTTTCACCTTGGCGATAAATTCCTTGACCACTTTAAAGTTGACATCCGCTTCCAGCAAGGCCAGACGCACTTCGCGCATCGCTTCGTTTACATCATCCTCTGAAACTTTACCTTTGCCGCGAAGCTTGCTAAACACGCTTTGCAATCGATTTGTCAATCCTTCAAAAGCCATTCCCCGGTCACCTCCGTTCCATTGTCTAAAATCCAGCCGCCAATGCTACAGCTGTTCAGCTTGCCGCAGGAGCTGTTTGGCCGTTTCTTTATGTAAAGCGGACATCTCGCTGTCCTCTAGCACTTTCCCCAGTCTTGCAAGCAACTCGCTGCGCTCTTCGTCCTTACGGACTAAGCCGAGCTTGTCTTCATAAACTTCCAGCATCTCTTCCGCCCGCTTGATATGCTCATAAACCGCCTGGCGGCTGATTTCAAATTCCGAGGCGATTTCACCCAAGGAAAAATCATCGAGAAAATAATATTTGAGAAATGTCTGCTGCTTCTCAGTCAGCAAAGTTTCGTAAAAATCAAACAACAGGTTGATCCGGTTTGTCTTCTCAAGCCTATTCTCTTGACTCATCTGGGCACCCCCTCCGTCAAGGAAAAACACTTTACAGCGCATCAACGTTTCCTATCATACCCGAATGGAGAACCCGTTGTCAAGTAAATTCCCTTAACATCTGCAATCACTTGAAAAGGTTGCTGTGATGGCATGCTTTCGTTGGAGATTATCCAACTATATTGCTTGTTTTTGTATTTCCATGCCTTTTGATTGTAAATAATCCAACGAGTTAAGCATAAATCCGCCCCCAAGCATTGATTCATGTAATTTCGTTGGAATTTCTCCAATCCTTCCATGAAATCGGCTGTTCTGACGTGTGATCGTTGGGATTTATCCAATCAAGTTACAACAATGCTACAAAAAAGCAACAACCACCGGAGCATGAGCTCCAGTGGTTGTTCACTTCTCTCATCGATGCGGGAGAAGGTACAGCAGGATCGCGAAGAAATGCGTCACGCTGCCTGCAAGGACGAACAGATGCCAGATGGCGTGATGATAAGGAAACGCCCGCCACACATAAAACACGGTGCCCAGCGTATATAAAAGCCCCCCGGTAACCAGCAGCACAATGCCCGGATTAGGCACGGCAGCCACTAACGGACCCCAGGCAATCACGATCAGCCATCCCATGATGAGATAGAAGATCGTAGACATAAACAGGAATCTTTTGACGAAGAAGGCTTTAAACACGACACCGAGCAAGGCAATGCCCCAGACGATCCCGAACAAGCTCCAGCCAAGCGGGCCGCGGACCGCTACCAATAAGAACGGAGTGTACGTTCCCGCGATATAAATATAGATCGAGGAATGATCGAAAAATTCGAACAAATCCTTAACCTTGCCCTCCTTGAAGCTGTGTACCAATGTCGAACAGGAATACAACAGCAGCATGCTCACCCCGTAAATCGTAAAGCTGACGACATGCCAGGCCGAACCCTTCATACTGGAGAAGACGATCAGCAGCACCAGTCCCGCCAAGCTGAGCAGCGCTCCGATCCCATGAGTTATCGCATTCGCGATCTCCTCCCGGCGTGGATAAGTATGCGTATTGGCCATCATTTCGCCTCCTTTTATTGATCTCATTATTCTATAAACATATGGACATTAGCCCAAAACGGTTACACTTGCTCTTCCTCGGATTCTTCCTCTTCCTTGATCAAACCGGCGAACAAGCCGTGTACGAATTGCTCGGAATCGAACTTCTGCAGATCTTCCATCTTTTCGCCGAGGCCGACAAGCTTCACCGGCAAACTCAGTTCCTGGCGGATTGCAATAACGATCCCGCCCTTGGCCGTACCGTCCAGCTTGGTCAATACAAGGCCTGTGACGCCGCTCTTCTCGCCGAACAGCTTCGCCTGGCTTAGCGCGTTTTGGCCGGTAGTAGCATCAAGCACCATGAGAACCTCATGCGGAGCGCCCGGAATCTCCCGCTGAATGACGCGGAAGATCTTGTTCAGCTCCTCCATAAGGTTGGACTTGTTCTGCAAGCGGCCCGCCGTATCGCATAGCAGAATGTCCGCTCCGCGCTGCTTGGCTGCCTGCACTGCGTCGAACATCACCGCGGCCGGATCGGAACCGGCCTGCTGCTTGATGACATCTACGCCGACCCGATTTCCCCAAACTTCCAATTGCTCGATCGCACCGGCACGGAACGTGTCTCCTGCCGCCATAATCACTTTTTTCCCCTGTTGCTTGTAATGGTGCGCAAGCTTCCCGATCGTCGTCGTCTTACCGACTCCATTGACACCTACAAACAGAATGACGGTGATTCCATCGGGATTCAGCTTCAAGTCATTGTTCTCGTCTCCGCGCAGCAGCCCCACGAGCTTTTCGGACAGGATCGGCTGAAGCTCTGCGGCATCTTCGATCCGGCGTTTTTTCACTTCGGAACGCAGCTCATCGATCAGGTCCATTACCGTATTCACGCCGACATCGGCACCGATTAGAATTTCTTCAAGCTCCTCAAAAAATTCCTCGTCTATTTTTTTGCGCCGCGTCACCAGCTCGGTTACCTTTTCCACAAACCCTTTGCGGCTTTTCTCCAGTCCGTCCTTGAACTGTTTAGTTACCGACTCGGTTTTGGAGGCGATGCTCTCTTTTAGTTTTTTAAAGAAACTCATAGGTTCCCTCCTAGTATATTCTCATCAAGCGATTTCCATCGTTTCCTCGTCTTCGAGCTTCACGGATACGAGCTTCGACACGCCGCCCTCTTCCATAGTTACCCCGTAGAGGACGTCCGCTTCTTCCATCGTTCCTTTGCGGTGCGTAACGACGATAAACTGGGTTTGCTCGGAAAACTCACGCAAATATTGGGCAAACCGCACCACGTTCGCTTCATCCAGCGCGGCCTCCACTTCGTCGAGCACGCAGAACGGCACAGGCTTAACCTGCAGAATGGCAAACAGCAGGGCCATGGCGGTCAAGGCACGTTCTCCGCCCGAAAGCAACTGTAGGTTTTGCAGCTTTTTGCCCGGCGGTTGAGCTACGACATCAATCCCGGTTTCGAGCAGATTCTCCGGATCGATCAGGATGAGATCGGCACGTCCTCCGCCGAAGAGCTTCGAGAATACGATGACGAATTCGCGGCGGATCGCATCAAATGTCGTTTTGAATCGTTTGGACATTTCGTCGTCCATTTCCTTGATGACCTGGTACAGCGTCGTTTTCGCTTCCACCAGATCATTCTTCTGCTCGCTCAGGAACTGGTACCTTTCGCCGACCCGCTGATATTCCTCGATGGCGCCCAAATTCACTTCACCCAGCACAGTAATCTGCCGCTTCAGTTCTTTCACGTCCGCCTGAGTCTGCGGTACATCCTCGGGCACTGTATAAAGCAGCTTGGCCCGCTCATAGCTGAGTTCGTAATCGTCGCCGAGCTTGCGCAAAATATTATCCAGCTCCACATCAAGACGATTGGCTTGGATTTCGGTTTGACGCAGTTGTTCTTCGACCGTTTTCAGCCCAAGGCGCTGCTCTTTTGTTTCGCTCTCGCCTTCCTCCAGCTTCTTCACGAGCACGGAGCGGGAGGCCCGTTCCAATTCCAATTGCTCGCCGGCGCGTTCCTTCTTCAATTTAAAATCGTTCAGATCTTGTCGCTGGGTTACGCTTTGCCGCTCATTCTGTTTTAAATCAGACTCGATCGACTGCAAAATGCTGCGGTTCTGTTCAAGCTCCTGTTTCAGGATGCCGCAATCTTCTTCGGCGCGCCGCAGCTGCTCGCGGAGCGAATAGCCTTCCTGATCCAGTTTGCCTTCGCGAACTTTAAGACCAGTGAGAAGATCCTGCAGTTCTTCTTTGGCCGATTCATTGGCTTTACGCGCAAACTCGGCGGCTTGAATAGACTGCTGGACAGTCTGCTCTTCTTTCTCCAGTTCCGCCAGCTTCGCTTCAGCGTCCGCCTTATTCTTGTCCAGATCCTCCAATTCCTTGAGGTAATGACCCTTTTCCTGGCCATATAGCTGGAATTGTTCCGAAACATGTCTCCATTCATGATCGACCTGCTTCAAGTCGCCGGCTATGGATTGCTCCTCCGTACGCTTGTTGTCGCCAGCTTCACGAAGGCGATCCAATTCAAGTTCCGCCGCCTCCATCTGTTCGCGGACATCTTTAAGGCCTTTGCGGAGTTTATCCAGCATATCTTCGCTCTCTTTGATGTCCCCTGCCAGCTGATCCAGCTGGCGCTTCCGGCCCAGCAGGTTGCTGTTCTTTCTGTGCTGGCTGCCCCCGGTCATCGAACCGCCGGCGTTGACGACGTCGCCCTCCAGCGTTACGATGCGGAACCGGTACTGGCAGCGCGCCGCCATCTTGTTCGCCCGCTCCAGATCGCTGGCGAAAACCACATTGCCGAGCAGGCTGCCAACGATATCGGCGTATCTCGGCTCAAAGCCAACAAGCTCCGCACCGATGCCGACAAAGCCGTCGGCATCCTCCATTTGGCGCTTATCAGCGGCCGAAATTTGCCGCGGCCGGATCACGTCGAGCGGCAGGAACGTCGCTCGGCCCAGCTGGCGCTGCTTCAGGAAAGCGATCGCTTGCCGGGACACGGCTTCGTTCTCCATCACGATGTGCTGCATCGCAGCGCCGAGCGCCGTTTCCACGGCGATTTCCAGCTTCTCCGGTACCCGGATCAGCTCGGCAACCGCGCCGTGCACCCCGCTCAAGGCTGATTTACGGGAAGCCTTCAGGACTTCCTTAACCCCCAGTGCAAAGCCGTCGAAATCCTCTTCCATTTCCTTCATCGTATCGCGGCGGGACACTAGTCCTTCCCGCTTTTGTTCCCATTTCCGGATGCCGTTCTGGCTTTCCTCCGCCAATCTTTGCAGCGACTGGTAACGTTCGCTTTCCGAAATGTACTTGCCGCGCAAGTCGGCGATCTCCTTGCCGAGCTGCTCCAGCGTCCGCTCAAGCTCGCTCTTCTTGCCCTTCAGCCGGTCAAGCTCATCGCGCCATTTGGCTCCCTCCTCTTCGGAACGGGTCATCCGGCGCTGTACGCTTTCCTTTTGCTGATCGGCGGAACGTATCTCGCCCCTTGCTTGGGCCATCAGGTTCATGATTTCGAGCAGTTGGCCTTTAAGGCCCTCTTCCTGTGCTTGGCTAATGCCCCCGGTCACGCCTATAAGCTTCGCTTCCTCGGCTGAAAGCTCCGTGCGAAGCTCGGTAAGCTGCTGTTCCGCAGCCGCGAATTTAGTCGCCAGCCCGTCCAGTTCCGCAGCCCGCTGAGCATAACGCTCTTCACTGACGGCGAGCGATTGCCGGAGTTGGTCCCTGTTCTGCGTCAGGTTCTTGGCACGCTCTTTAAGCACTTCGCCAAATCCTTCGCTCTTCTCGAAGCTTTCACTGTATTCCAGCAACTGCCCCTGAAGAACCTCGATCTGATCTTCCACCTGTCGAAGCGCAAGCCGGTCGCTTTCCAGCTTCGCATCATGGGCCGACACGATCGTGGACAAGGCGGTCTGCTCTTCCTGCAGCTTGGTCAGCCTGCTGTTAGCCTCGCTCCAGGTCTCATGAATTTGCTCGATTTGATGGACATATAACGAAATTTCTTTATTTTTCAGCTGCTCGCGCAGTTCCTTGTATTTGTGAGCCTTGTCCGACTGCTCCTTAAGCGGGCCGATTTGATCCTCAAGCTCACTGACCAGATCGTGAATGCGCAGCAGATTTTGTTCGGTGTCATCGAGCTTGCGCCGGGCATCGCGCTTCCGGCTCTTGTATTTGACTATGCCCGAGGCTTCTTCAAAAATACCTCTGCGATCCTCGGAACGGGTGCTCAGAATTTCTTCAATCCGCCCTTGTCCGATAATCGAATAGGCTTCTTTTCCGATCCCCGTGTCCATAAACAGCTCGGTAATATCCTTCAACCGGCAAGACTGCTTGTTAATCAGATATTCGCTGTCTCCGCTGCGGTGAACCCGGCGGGTAACGGTTACCTCGCTGAAGTCGAGCGGCAGAGCATGGTCGGTATTGTCCAGCGTCAGGGAGACTTCCCCGTAATTTACCGCCTTCCTGGCATCACTTCCGGCGAAAATAATATCCTCCATCTTTCCGCCGCGCAGCGATTTGGCGCTCTGTTCGCCGAGCACCCAGCGAATCCCGTCGGAGATGTTGCTTTTTCCGCTGCCGTTAGGTCCTACTACAGCGGTAATGCCCCGGACGAATTCCATTTCCGTCTTGTCGGCAAAAGATTTAAAACCTGCTAACTCGATCCGTTTCAAAAACATACGTTCACGATCACCTCTAAAAACTATTGTATCATACCCGCGGCCCCGTAGGACAGGCGAAGAAAACAGATTCCGCAGCAGGATTTAGCCCGAATTTTAGTTAAACGATTCCCCCGGACTGCCATATAAATTTACTTGTAACCGGAACTCGTGCTGAATGTAACAAAAAACAGCCTTACCCGGCCAAAAAGACCGACTAAGGCTGCATTTCCTAATCTATGCCTGGCATCATACGAAGCGCCACCCGTCCGGTTAGGAAGGATTCTGCTCGCTTTGCTTAAGCCGTTCCAATGCAACGGCCGCCGCCTGCTGCTCGGCCTCTTTCTTCGATCTGCCGGTTCCCCGGCCCAGGCCGCGTCCTTCCATGAATACCTCGGACACGAATTCCCGTTCATGCGCAGGTCCGCGTTCCTCGACGATCCGATACTCAAGTACGCCCATATTATGATGTTGGGTCAGCTCCTGTAGCTCCGTCTTGTAATCCGTCGTCTGCAACTTGCCGTCCAGCATAATTTGGGAGAATACGTGACTATGAAGGAATGTCGTTACCGCCTCCAGGCCTTGGTCAAGATAGAGCGCACCGACAAAGGATTCAAACACATCCGCCAGCAGAGCCGGACGAGTTCTTCCTCCAGTCAGCTCTTCTCCTTTGCCAAGAAGAACGTATTTGCCGAATTCCAGACTCTCCGCGAATTTGACCAGGGAAGGCTCGCAAACGATCGCTGCACGCAGCTTGGTGAGCTCGCCTTCAGGCCGATCCGGGAAAATCCGGTATAAATGTTCCGATACCGTCAGTTCAAGAACCGCATCTCCAAGAAACTCCAGCCGTTCATTGTCCTCATGCTGGCTAAACCGATGCTCGTTCACATAGGACGCATGGGTGAAGGCCTGTTTCAAGAGCTGCTTATTTTGGAATGCCAGTTGAAGTTTTTGTTGTAACTGCTTAAGATCTCCACTCAACAGACTGTCCCCTTATGCTTCGAATTTCTTCAGAATAATCGTGGCATTATGCCCGCCAAATCCGAAGGAGTTAGACATGGTCACCCGTACATCCGCTTTTCTGGCTACGTTCGGAACATAGTCCAAATCACATTCCGGGTCCGGATTCTCCAGGTTGATCGTCGGAGCGATGACACCGTTTTGCAGCGTCAGACCGCAGATGACGGCTTCTACGCCGCCGGCAGCACCGAGCAAGTGACCTGTCATCGATTTGGTTGAACTAATCGCGACCTTGGATGCATGTTCGCCTAAAGCACGCTTGATGGCGATCGTTTCCGATTTGTCACCGACCGGGGTGGATGTTCCATGCGCATTGATGTAATCCACCTCGCTAGGATCGATGCCCGCATCGCGGATCGCCATCTTCATGCAGCGCTCCGGCCCGTTCGGATCCGGCTCTGTCATATGATGTGCGTCACCGCTGAGACCGTAACCGATGACCTCGGCATAGATCTTCGCTCCGCGTTTTTGCGCATGCTCCAGCGATTCGAGGATAAGAATTCCCGATCCCTCGCCCATGACGAATCCGTCCCGTTCTGTATCAAAAGGACGGCTTGCCTTCTCAGGCTCGTCATTGCGGGTGGACATCGCCCGCATCGCACAAAAGCCCGCGAGCCCCGTAGGACGGATCGTTGCTTCCGCGCCGCCGCAAATCATCACATCGGCATCGCCGCGCTGAATCAGCTTATACGAATCACCAATGGAATGAGTTCCGGTCGCGCACGCAGTCACCGCCGTGCTGTTCGGACCTTTGGCTCCGAACAGGATCGATACATGCCCGGAGGCCATGTTTGCGATCATCATAGGGATAAAGAACGGACTTACACGCTTCGGACCTTTTTGCAGCAAAATATTATGCTGATCCTCCCACGTGCCCAGGCCGCCGATGCCCGAGCCGATCATTACGCCGACCCGTTCCGGATCAGCCTGTTCGGCAATATTCAAACCGCTGTCCTTCAGTGCGCTTGTTGCAGCGGCCACCGCAAACTGGACAAACCGGTCCATCTTTCTTGCTTCTTTGCGTTCAATATAATCTTCGGGATTAAAGTCTTTCACCGAAGCGGCAATTTGCGTCGGATATTCGCTGACATCGAAGGACTCGATCAAAGATACGCCGGATTTACCAGACGTAAGATTGCTCCAGAACGTCTCCAGATCATGTCCGAGGGCCGTTACTGCACCCATGCCGGTTACTACCACTCTATGTTTCAAACACACTCACCTCGTATAGACTTCATGTGTAATATCAAATTCCATATACCATCCAAAAACAACCGGCGGTCAAAGAAATTTCCCTCTTAAGATGAGGAGAAGTCCCGCCTGCTTGATAAGGAGGTACGGGACTTTTAAAGATGACTTTAGGTATGAGATTGTATGTAGTTTACAACTTCACCTACGGTCGTGATCTTCTCTGCATCTTCGTCTGAAATTTCCAGGTCGAATTCATCTTCGAGTTCCATAACTAGTTCAACAACATCGAGCGAATCAGCACCCAAATCATCTTTGAAAGACGCTTCAAGCGTCACTTCGGCTTCATCTGCACCAAGGCGATCCACCACAATGCGTTTTACGCGATCCAATACATCGGACATCCGGTTCACCTCCTCCATGGTATTATACGAGAATTGAGAATAAAATGCCAGAAGCGAGATTGCAAATTACATATACATCCCGCCGTCTACGTGAAGCGTCTGCCCCGTCATATATGACGCGCCGTCCGAGGCCAGGAAAACAGTGACCTTGGCGATCTCTTCAGGCTGGCCGAGCCGGGCAAGCGGGATGCTTCCCAGCATTCCCTGACGCAGCTCCTCGGAGAGCTGCTCCGTCATATCCGTCTCAATAAAGCCCGGAGCAATGCAGTTCACGGTAATTCCCCGCGAAGCAAGCTCGCGCGCCGACGATTTCGTCAAGCCGATTACTCCGGCTTTGGCAGCGACATAATTGGCTTGACCGGCATTGCCCAAGACACCCACGACGGAGGAAATGTTGATAATCCGCCCCGAGCGCTGTTTCATCATCGGACGAGTCACGGCTTTGATACCGTTAAACACACCTTTCAGATTCGTTTCGATCACAGCGTCAAACTCTTCTTCTTTCATTCGCATAATCAAATTATCTCTTGTAATGCCGGCGTTGTTTACCAAAATATCAAGCCGCCCCCACGCTTCGAGAACGCCTTTGACCATACCTTCAAACTCCTCGCTGTTGCCTACATGGGCTTTGACGGCGTAGGCCTTCACGCCAAGCGCCTCGATCTCGGAAACAACGGAGTCAGCCGCCGCTGCATTCCCGGCATAGTTCACAACTACATTCGCTCCTGCCTCGGCAAGCGCCAGAGCGATGCTTCTGCCGATGCCGCGCGA
Source organism: Paenibacillus sp. Marseille-P2973 (assembly GCF_018101095.1). Classification (NCBI taxonomy): domain Bacteria; kingdom Bacillati; phylum Bacillota; class Bacilli; order Caryophanales; family Paenibacillaceae; genus Paenibacillus; species Paenibacillus sp. Marseille-P2973. The sequence goes on along the minus strand of NZ_JAGQEH010000003.1, from coordinate 370,299 downwards.
TGCGCCGGTGACCAGGGCATTCTGCCCTTCCAGGATTTTTGCCATCATTCATTCATCTCCTTTCCAAGAGCTTACGGAGGTACCTTAAACTATAAAATACCAGAAAAGGATCGGCTTGTCAGTGGGTTTCAAACCGTATCTCGCAAAGCTTCCGCTGTTTGCTCCACACTTTCCAAGCTGCTCACATTAAAGGTACGGACGCTTTTGTCGATTTTCCGGATCAAACCGGTCAGCACGCTTCCCGGCCCGAATTCAATGAACGTATCGACACCCTGGGCGATTAACCAGGAAACACTGTCCTCCCACAATACGGGGCTGTATACCTGCCGGATGAGAAGCTCCGGGATTTCTCCAGCACTCTGAGCGGGCCGTGCCGTCACATTCGCAACGACAGGGACAGAAGCATCGCGAATCGTAACATCCGCCAGCTTCTCACTTAAGCGTTCGGCCGCCGAAGTCATCAAGGAAGAATGAAACGGTCCGCTGACTTCCAGCGGGATTGCCCGCTTAGCTCCGATCTCTTTCACTCGCTCCACAACTTGGGACACGCCCTCTTTGCTTCCGGAGACCACGATTTGCCCGGGGCAATTGATGTTTGCCAGTTCCACGACGTTACCGCCGCTCGTAATGTCCGCGCATAATCCGGCCAGAGCTTCCCGCTCGCCGCCCAGCACGGCCGCCATAGCTCCCTGCCCGCCGGGCACGGCCTGCTCCATGAACTCACCGCGGGCGCGCACCGTCGCTACGGCATCCTCAAACGACAAAGCTCCCGCAGCCGTCAGGGCGCTGTATTCGCCCAGGCTGTGGCCCGCCATATAGTCGGGTTTGAAGCCTTTGCTCGCAAATGCCTCGTATAAAGCGACACTCGTAGTCAGCAGCGCAGGCTGCGTATTTGCCGTTTGCTTCAAATCCCCTTCCGGGCCTTCGAAGATCAATCGTGTCAGCGGGAATCCGAGCACGGAATCGGCCTGATCAAACATACGCCGAGTCTCCGGCGCGCTGTCATACATATCTTTGCCCATTCCTACGCTTTGGGAACCCTGACCCGGAAAAACATAAGCTATTTTCCCCATACTAGTCTATGCACTCCTTGTCACGCTATTATCAAAACCAGATTTGATTACCAGACAAGCACGGATGCTCCCCAGGTTAATCCGCCGCCGAAGCCTACCAGAAGAACGGTATCGCCTTCCTTGATCCGGCCTTCCTCAGCCGCTTCGACGAGCGCTAACGGGATAGAAGCCGCTGACGTATTCGCGTATTTATCCACATTGATTACGCACTTCTCCTCGGGCAAATCAAGCCGCTGCATCGCGGATTGGATAATCCGGATATTGGCCTGATGCGGTACGAAAAGGTCGATATCTTCCTTGGTCTTCCCTGCTTTGCGCAGCACTTCCTCGGTAGCCGTGCCCATCACGCGAACAGCGAATTTAAACACTTCCCGGCCGTTCATATAAATGAAATGCTTGCCGCCTTGCACGGTCTCTTGCGAGGCCGGTAACCGCGAACCGCCGCCTTCCAATTTCAAAAGCGGGCCGCCTGCGCCTTCCGCGCCAAGGTCAAATGAGAGGAAACCCCGGCCTTGCGGTACTTCGCCAAGAACGACCGCTCCGGCTCCGTCACCAAACAGGACACAGGTGTTCCGGTCGGTATAATCCGTAATGCGGGACAAAGTATCGGCCCCGATAATGAGTGCGTTATTGTACATTCCGGTTTGTAAAAATCCGTTAGCCGTCGCCATACTGTAAACGAAGCCCGAGCAAGCGGCCGATAAATCGAATGCAGCTGCCTTCTTGGCGCCGAGTTTATCCTGCAGAATGCAGGCTGTCGAAGGAAACGTCATGTCCGGCGTTACCGTCGCGACGATAATCAACTCCAGATCTTCCGCCGCCATACCCGCAGATTCAAGCGCCCGTACGGCCGCCTCATACGCCAGATCGGAGGTTGCCTGTTCCGGCGCCGCGATATGACGCTCGCGGATACCTGTCCGCGAGACGATCCATTCGTCGTTCGTCTCCACCATTTTTTCCAAATCCGCGTTGGTCAACACCTTTTCAGGTACATATTTCCCGAATCCGACTATACCTATCGAACGTAAACTCATGATTCCGCCCCCTGTTTCCCGCTGATTTCCTCTGATATGCTCTCCGTCAACCGGCTTTGAACCGCGGTTCGCGCTTGGCGAATCGCGTTCTTGATCGCTTCTCCGTCCGACGAGCCGTGTCCTTTGACAACCAAACCGCTAAGTCCAAGCAACGGTGCGCCGCCATGCTCCTTGTAATCAAGCGTCTGCTTGAGGCTCCGCATCGATGGCATGAGCACGGCCGCGGCCAATTTGTTCTTGAGCGATTTCGTGAATTCCGTCTTAAGCAGCGAGAACATGGCCCCAGCAGTGCCCTCCAGCGTCTTCAGCAGAATGTTGCCGGCAAAACCGTCGCATACCAGAACATCACAGGCTCCGGTCAACACATCACGGGCTTCCACATTGCCTACAAACTCGATCGGCAGCTCTTCCAGCAGCGGATAAGCCGCTTTGGTCAGTTCGTTACCCTTCTTGGCCTCGGTACCGACATTAAGCAGTCCGATCCGGGGTTTGGCAATACCGTGCACCTTTTGCCGGTAAACACTTCCCATCAGAGCGTACTGGGCCAAATGTTCGGGCTTCGCGTCCATGTTCGCTCCCAAATCCAGTGCGAGAACGCCGCGCCCGTCGAGCGTCGGAATCATCGGCGCCAGTGCAGGCCGTTCAATACCTTCCATCCTCCCTACGACGAGCAAGCCCGTCGTCATCAGGGCGCCCGTATTACCGGCCGAAATCATCGCATCCGCTTGGCCCTCGCGCACCATGCGGCCGGCGACGACCATCGAGGCGTCCTTCTTGCGGCGAACCGCTTTTACCGGCTCATCCTCCGCGTCGATCACCTCTTCGGCAGAGTGGATCGTAAGATTGGACGGCGCATTTATCAACAACGGTTCCAGGTCGCTCTTGCGGCCGACAAGAACGATGTCGATATCGCTCCATTCCTTGGCTGCCGCCAAAGCGCCCTCAACCGTACTTTTCGGCGCATGGTCTCCCCCCATCGCGTCAATCGCGATTCGCATGCCTAATTTCCTCCTTCATGAATGGGATTGTCATCGCCTGTTGAACGGTAGATGACGAAGTTCCCCTGGAATACCATTTCTTCACCGACATAGGTGAAGACTTCGACCTTAGCTTTGCCCTTATTCCCGGACATCGGGCGGACATAAGCTTTGGCGATGCATTTTTCCCCTAAATGAACCGACCTGATAAAACGGATATCCGCAGAAAAGGTCAATGCGATCTCATCGTTGATGACCGCGACGGCCAGGGAATTGGCCTGGGCAAATACATGGTGCCCCCGGGCGATGCCTGTCCGCGAAAATACATGCTCCTCACGGATTTCAAAAATAGAGATCCCGCTCTTATCCAACTGCAGATCGACGATATCCCCGATTACCTCGTGCAACGGCAGGGAACGAACCTGATCATAGGAACGTTCAGCCATCAGCTTCATTCGTTCGCGCAGCTCCGGGATACCTAGCTCCAACCGGTCCAGGCGAATCGTCTGGATGCTGACTTTAAGCTGCCGGGTCAGCTCCTGGTCCGTAACAAACGGATTTTCTTCTATAAGCTTCATAAGCTGTTGCTGCCTGGCCCTTTTCGGCAAGCGTTCGATGGATATCCCCCCCTTTTAAAGAACAGGATGAAACATTTATATATTTATATGTTTATTTTAAGAGGTAATTCAAATAGTCATCTTTCCATGACGAAGCATATCATGAAGCTGGTTCGACGTCGAATCTTGAACTCAGCTGGGCCTTCCGTTGCTCACGTACCCCATGTACGCTCCGCTACTCAGTCCCTAGCTTCGTTCAACCTTCTTGGTCCTGATAACCTGACTTTTTGAACACGCACTTTAAACCTTGATTTTAGAACCTGGTACTAAGGAAAAGTATAAAACATCTCCCTAAAAAAAGAAAGGGGCAATGCCTATCTCCCTATTTTGAGAGTCTCGTAAGGCCGTTTCGGCAAAAAAAATAGCATCTCACCGAAATGAGATACTATTTGGTCTCTTGAGGATTATCAACTATTATTGATTGATAATTTCTCTCGATTTGTATGTTCCGCATACTTTGCATACGTGGTGAGCAAGCTTCATTTCTCCGCATTGTTCACATTTTACCATGCCCGGCACAGCCAATTTGAAATGCGTGCGGCGTTTGTCGCGGCGCGTTTTGGACGTTCTCCGTTGAGGTACTGCCATGGTTCCCACCTCCTTATTCAAGTCAACCCGGGTTCCGGTTTGTTTAACACATTAATTTACTCTTTGAAAAAATCGCTGAGCGAGGCCAGACGTGGATCAATCCGTTCCGTATTGCAGCCGCAATCCCGCTCGTTCCGATCGGTTCCGCAGTTGGGACAAAGTCCCTTGCAGTCTTCCTTGCATAAAGCTGCAAACGGCAGATTCAGAAGAAAAGATTCCTCGATGTATGGCACCAGATCGACTTGATCTTCGGCCACCACCTGAATATCTTCATCTTCACCCTGCGATTCTGCCTCGGGATGATCGCTTTGCTTGAAGCTTTCTTCAAATTTGATATCGACTTTGTGAGTCAAGGGCTTCAGACAACGGGAACAGGACATGTCCAACTCCCCGGTTAGCTTCCCGGATACGTTCACTATACCGCCCATAGCAGACACCGCCTGCAAATCGGCCTTAAGTGGTCCGGCTCCGGTAATATCCTTGCGTCCCTTGATAACACGGCTCACATCAAGCTCCTGATGGATCTCCAACGGTTTCTCGGATGAAGCCAACTGACGAAAATGAAAAATCATGAATATCACTCCAAACAAACAAAAATTATTATACCGATTTTAAGTAAGTTTTGTCAACCGTCCAGCGGCATTTCCTGTTATATCGCGGTCATTTCGGCCAATTCGTCTTCTTATGGTATATTACTATTTAAACAGAAAAGTAAATTCAATTAAAATACGTGTTCAAAAAGTCGGTTAAAGATCCTGAAATGCTTCGTGATCAAAAGATGACTTTTTGAACAACCTCCAAAAGTAAAAGGTGTGGAACCATGAATACCGTCGGACTAATCGTTGAATATAACCCGCTTCACAACGGACATGCCTTCCATTTTGCGGAGGCCAAGCGGCTGGCCGGAGCCGATGCGGTCGTCGCCGTCATGAGCGGCGACTTTCTGCAACGCGGCGAGCCCGCTATCGTGAACAAGTGGGCGAGAACCGAGATGGCGCTGCATTTGGGCGCCGATCTCGTCCTTGAGTTGCCGGTGGCTTACGCGGTGCAGCCGGCCGAATGGTTTGCGTACGGCGCTGTCGCCCTGCTTGAGGCGACGGGCGTCGTGACGCATCTTTGCTTCGGCAGCGAAGCCGGGGCGCTCGAGGCGCTGCTGCCGCTCAGCCGGCAGCTGGCGGACGAGAGCGCCGCCCTTAAGGCGGCGGTGGCCGAGGAGCTCGCCACGGGGGCGAGCTACCCCGCCGCCTACGCCGCAGCCGCCGCGCGCACCTGCGCCGGCGACGGCGGCGATGCCGCCGCAGCGCGAGCGCTTCTGATGCAGCCCAACAACAGTTTGGGGCTGCACTACCTGATCGCGCTGCGGCGGCTGCAGAGCGGCATCGCGCCGCTCACGGTGCGGCGGCGGGCCGCAGGCTACCACGACGCGGCGCCGACGGACGCCGCGATCGCGAGCGCTACCGCCGTGCGGACGCTGCTGGCCGAGGGCGGGCTGGAAGCCGCCGCCCCCTACCTGCCGCAGTTCACGGCGGATATCCTGGCCCGCGAATTTGCCGCTGGCCGCGGGCCCGTCACATGGAACAGCTTCGAACGACAGCTGTTCCACCGGCTGCTCCTCTGCACGCCCGAGGAACTCGCCGATCACCACGAAATGAACGAAGGGCTACAATTCCGGATCAAAAAACTGCTCCCGGGACTGGAAAGCCCATCGGTAACCGAGCTGCTGAAGCAGCTCAAAACCAAACGATACACCCATACCAAGCTGCAGCGCACCCTGCTGCATGTCCTGCTCCAGCACCACCGGTCAGCCTTAACTCCGGAAGCTTTGAGCGGTGGTCCCGGTTACTTGCGTGTGCTCGGGTTTAGCGACAAAGGACAGGAGCTGCTGAAGCGGATGAAGACCACTTCCTCCCTTCCTGTTGTCACCCGGGCCGCCGGGCTGGACGATCCTCAGCTGGAGCTTGACCTGCGGGCTTCCGCGGCTTACGCTTCCGCCATGCCGAAACGCGAGATGTCCGATCTATTTCGGGATTACCGACAACCACCAATCCGCCTTTAAGAAGTCTAAGAATCAGCCTTTGGCAGGAAGCTCCTCCAGGTACTTAAGCGCATCGTCGACCTGCTTGACCGGAACGAGCTTCATTCCGCTCTTGATCTCATCTGCTTTTGCCTTGGCCTCTTTATAATTGTCCTCCGGCACAAAAAATATATCCGCATGCTGCCGCTCCGAGGCGACAATTTTAAATTGTACGCCTCCGATCGGTCCGACGCTACCATCTTCCGACATCGTGCCGGTTCCGGCAACCCGGTAGCCCTTACTGAGATCTCCCGGGGTAAGCTGGTTATAGATTTCAAGAGTAAACATCAGGCCCGCCGACGGTCCGCCAATCCGGGTATCTTCAAAATGAACCTCCTTGTCCGGATCGCTCGGCTGTACCTTCCGCACTTCGCCCACGCTGACCCCAAGGCCAGCTTTAGGCTCTCCATTTTCCTCTCCGATTTTCACAAGTTCAACCTGCTGATCGATCTTTTTGCCACCGCGTTCCAGTTCCAAAGGTACCTTATCTCCGCTGGTTTTCTCTTTCAAAGCCGCAGCCAAACCTTCAAAGTTCCCGATTTGCTCTCCGTTTAGCTTCTTAATAATATCTCCCGGATGAAAATCACCTTTGGGCGTAACCGTTTTGGAAAAGCCGACAACGAATACATACTCGGGCACCACTGCATAATCGATCTTGGCCTGCTTATATGCCGCCATGATGGAATTGGACTGCGAGCTGCTCATATAGTACCGCTGCTGAGTCTCATACTCCTCGTCATTCCGGTCGGGCTCCTTGCGAATAATTTCCGCATGCCGCTTGAATTGAGTCGTAATGAGCATTGCGAGGTTCGCATAACTCTCCGAAACAGTCGTCAGCATGAACGCACCCTTTTCCTCTTGATCTCCGCCCGCCACGCTGACCATGGGCTTGATCTCATCCGCCGATCCCGGCTGATGAATCATATAGGGCGTCGGCATATACACAACGACATAGACCAATATAGCCAGCGAGATGAAATACAGCCCCGCCTTGATGACTGCAGATCTGGATTTACGCATCCTTAATTCCCCCCTTATGTCAAGAAGCCCATACTCCGAAGTGCCGCAAAACGCACTGGAAGTCTGATATCTTCATTAAGGCATGTACTCCTTGCCCTTCGCATATCTTGTACTATTCATTATTTTCGAAGAAGGTGAAGCCTTTGCATAGCGAGCGCCATGCCGGCGGCAGTCTCCCGTCGACACTCCTGTTCGGACTATCCGCCATCCTGCTCGTGATTTGTATAGTCTACGCACCGGGCGAAGCCTTTCATGCTTCCGGTCAAGGTTTATCGATCTGGTGGAGAGTCGTTTTCCCGGCCCTGCTGCCCTTTCTGGTACTAACCGAAATATTGCTGGCGAGCGGTTTCGCCCACGGCCTTGGCGTACTGCTGGAGCCGTTGACGCGAAGAGGGCTCGGTCTTCCCGGTTCCTATGCCTGGGTGCTGCCGCTTGGGCTGACTGCCGGATTTCCGGCCGCCGCCTCCGCGTCGGCAAGCTTGTATAAACAAGGCAAAATAACCGCCCTTGAGGCGGAAAGAATGGCCAGCACCGCGCACTTTGGCAGTCCGATGCTGCTCGTCGTGGTCATCGGGACCGGGTATATGAGCCGGCCCGAATTAGGCCTTTTTTTGCTGGCCGTTCATTGGTTGTCCGGAATTGCAGCCGGAGTTACGCTCCATTTATTATCCTCGGGGACTCGTTCTCTGCGGAAAACGGGGTCAGTTGCACCTAAAGCCAGCCCCAAACCAACGGTCTCCCGCTTCCGGCTTGCGGCCGTTCAAATGGAGGACGCCCGCATAGCCGATGGCCGGAGCTTCGGGAAATTGCTGGGCGATGCCGTCAGTGCAGGGGTGCAGACACTAATGACCGTCGGCGGTTATATGATTATTTTTGCCGTCGTGATCCATGTGCTTCTTTCCGCTCTTCCCGACATTATACCGGCCTATTCCGTAGCGGGAGCGCTGGAGATCCACCTTGGCACCCATGCGGTTGCTGAAACGGCGATGCCTCCTGCAATCGTCAGCGCCTTGCTCGGCGCCTTTCTGGGCTGGAGCGGTATTTGTGCGTATCTTCAGGTTAGAGCCGTGCTTAAGCCAGTAGGACTAGGAAGCGCCCTTTTTCTGGTCAACCGCTTGATTCACGGAGCTTATGCCTATGTATTAACGCTTTTGCTGTGGCGCCCACTTACACGGTTGCTGCCGGGGACTCTTCCCGCTAACGCGGAAACCGGTTATGCCGTCATTAGGTCAGGCGAGGGAATGGGCTTTCCTATACCGGAATGGAAACAGATCGCCGGACTCATACAAATGCAATTCTCATTATTTTTTCTGCTGATTACCGGAATTCTGATTCTCTCCCTGATCACCAGAAAACGGTCAAGTTAAAGGTTCAAGAACCCTACTTAACGAACTTGGCTTTCAGCGCTTTTTCCACTTCTGCCGGAACAAGATCCCCGACATCCCCGTGAAAGCTGGCAATCTCTTTGACCACGCTGGAGCTAAGGTAAGAATATTTCGGGTTGGTCATCATAAATATGGTTTCGACTTCGCTGTTCAGCTTATGATTGGTCGAGGCGAGCTGAAGCTCATATTCAAAATCCGTTACGGACCGGATCCCTCTCACGATGACATGCGCCTGCTTGTAATCCATGTAATTCACTAACAAATCGCGAAAGCTGTCAATTTCTACGTTAGGTAAATGCCCGGTCACGGTCGCAAGCAATTCTTTTCTCTCCTCTACGGTAAACAGAGGATTTTTGCTAAGGTTGTTCAGCACCGCCACAATCAGTTTGTCAAACTGGCGGGAAGCGCGCTGAATGATATCCATATGACCTTTGGTCACCGGATCGAAGCTGCCGGGATATACCGCAATGCGCGGCGTTTTGAGCTGGTGTTCCATGTTACTCCTCCTTGCCCGGTTCCTGGACCGGGCTTGATTCTTGTTGTTCATAGTTGTAGACGGAGACGGCCGCTTCACCGTATTTCGCTTTACGGACTTCCTTGAAGGGACCGAAGCTGTCCGGGTATTCAAAGGAAGAATCGTATTCGACCACGATCGTTGCTTCCGGCTTCAGCAACTTCAGGCTATCCATCGTTTCCATCAGCTTGTCCACGTGTTTCAACCGGTACGGCGGGTCGAGAAAGACCAGATCAAACGCCGCTTCCCGCTTAGCCAGTGCTTTCAAAGCTCTTTCGGCGTCATTCTTGTATACCTCGGCTTTATCTTCAAGTCCGGCCGCTTTTAAATTGGAACGGACAACCTCAATACTCTTATATTCCAAGTCGACGAACACAGCCTTGTCCATGCCGCGGCTTAGCGCTTCGATTCCTAAACCACCTGTGCCCGCAAACAAATCAAGCACAGCTCCTCCGTCAAAATACGGACCGATCATACTGAACAAAGCTTCCTTCACTTTATCCGTCGTCGGCCTAGTTCCCATGCCGGGGACCGCTTTCAGCGTTCGCCCCCGGGCGCTGCCCGATATCACTCTCATGCAAGTTACCATCCTTTATGTCTAAATACCTGTCGATATCGTACCATAATCGCGTAAAGATTGAAAAATCGAATCCGAGAAGATTTTGGTTCGCGGATGTATAAACACGCAAGGAACGGACAACACTTGAATTATCGACATCACAAATGTCGTAGACAACCGCGGAGAAGACTTACGTTTCCCCATAAGCTCTTCGTCCGGTTTCTCCTCTCCCATGATGGGCGCCCCGCGAGGGGTGCCCGGACAAAAGCTCTTGTAGCGTGGTATTCTACGAGGGCTTTTGTCCTTTTTTTTGTGCATTGATGACTAAATCCACCAATACTACCTCAAACATATGCGATGATTCTTCACTGAACAATAAAAAAGCCACTCTCGAATGAGTGACTTTGGATCATCTTATTTTTCGATAATTCATAAATAAAACCAGGAATACCATGACTATAATAAACAAAACAATCAATCCTACTATCCAAAGGAAACATCCTAAAACCGGGTGCATTTTTAACCTTGCTCCACAATGTGGACATCTTCTAGCACTTGTAGCAACTATTCCACTACAAACTTTGCACTTAACCAAATTCTTGTTGATCTCGTTCGCCATACGCTGGTCCTTCCATATGTTTTTGTAGTCCCATAGTATCACCCTTTCTGTGTTCTAACTAGCATTGTGTCAGAACTGATTATTAGTGTTGCATTTTACACTACTGGAAAACCCGATTATGGACGTAATGATGGCTTTCGTATAAATAAATAAATCTCCCTTGACATGATCTTACCGCGCTCATTTTTGACCGGGTAACGATGAATTTATCCCAACTGCTCGAGCTCCTTCAATTTGGCCCCGAATGCTGTGCTTAGGCGTTTTTAAAACGAATTCCTACATCTAATCCAATTATTTCCGCCTCTATCAAAAAATAAAACAATAAAATTTTATTTAAAATATTAAAAAAACTGCTTAAAAGCAATTGCATTGGGTAATTATTATTTGGAATAAAGGATACGTCGATAAAACGCAAAAAAACCGCCGGGGTAAGATCGGCGATTTTACGATAAAAGAAGCATTATTCAGTTTTCGTGGAGATGTCCACTTACAGTGCTGATACGTGGTTATTGCTTTGCGATGACTTGCCGCCTAGATTAAAATGGGCTGAGCGATCAGTCCCCGCTGGAGGTCCAATTCTTTCTTTACAGTGTTAAATACGTCCTGCAAAGAAGGGCCCCAAACTAAGTTTTCTTGTTTTACGTAGGTTTTGACCTCGGCACAGCTGCGGTCGTAAGTTTCCAGGTAGCCGCTGCCGACCCTTATGAGATGCTGTCTGGATTGCTTGATCAATGATATATATTCGTGATAAAGTTCCGATTGGATATATTTCGATTCAGCGGAAAGCTCGGACCATGCGAAAGCCCCGCCCTCGACGCATTCTGATGACCCATGGACGTATTCAATGTCGGAATGAACGAGAATAAACAGGCGAAGTCGCTCTTCCAGCGATTTGTAGCGTTCTTTCAAATGCTCCATCGACTCCATTAAACACACTCCTTTCTAAAGCAATCATTGAGCAGAAAGAGAGGGTTTTATTTAACCATCACGATACTCTTTCAACCTTGCAATGATGTTTCTCATAGCTTAAGTATAAGCCTTTTCCAAAATAAAGTATACAAACAATTTACAAAAACGTAACTTTTACATTAAAATATCGTCATTTAGCGTCAAAGACCCTGCTGTTTTTCCAGCAGGGTCTTATTGCGTATTCTATGCTTCGCGGCGCTTCCAGCATCAGCCCGCATTCTTTTTGTCGAACAGTCCGCGGCGGTGCATGATCGTGATTAAACGATAAAAATCAAAGCCCCCCGTCTCCGGATTGTTGATCAACGGTTCCTTTTTGTCGTAATTAACAGCGGCTTGAACAGCCTCCCTGGCCCAGTCCGGCAGCTTTGTGTTTGCCTTTTTTTCCAACTCCTCGATCCGTTCAGCCTGCTTGCGTACGATATCCTGCAAAGCTTCAAACTGCTTCTTCTCCTCCGCAGTCATCGGTTCATCTCCTTCCCGTGTATCGTATTGATAAAGATTGTACTTATCCATCAAAGAGATCAGCTTGGCTACATAGTCAGGATCCGTTGCATACCCTGCCGCCGATACGGCATATGCCGCTTGCCTGCCTGTCCGGTGCAACACCGCGGCGTACCGCTTGTTTTGCAACAGGCGGGTATGATCCTCAACGGATTCCGCCCAGGAATGATACTTCCGGAACGAGGCATTAATTTTGATATATGATCCGTTTCGATACTCCGTCGTCGGCATAACTATGCTGCCGGCAGGACCGTTTCCTTTTATTCCGAATAAATTGTTTGCTTTCTGGGTAAGTCCGCTGGATCCCCAATTCGACTCCAATGCGGCCTGGGCGATGGTCAAGGAAGCCGGCACGCCGCTCCGAAGCCAGTCTCTTATTGCATCGGGAGCTATTCTAGCAATAAATTCTGTGCTGTTCATCTCATCACCTCCCTTTTAATTTATGAAAAAAGAGCAGGATGCGCTTGGACATCCCGCCCTTTAATCCCGCTACTCCATAATTTTGTCGGGATCGGCTGCTTTTTCGATTTTGTGCTCGACTCTTCTTTCGCTGCCAAGATAATATTTTTCCAGAGGCTTCAATTGATCATCCAGCGTATAAACGAGCGGAGTCCCTGTCGGTATGTTAAGGTCGATAATTTCCTCAGCGCTTAAATTGTCCAAGTATTTGATCAAGGCCCTTAAGCTATTCCCATGCGCCGAAATAATCACCTTTTTGCCGGCAAGAATTTGCGGCTTGATTTCCCGTTCCCAGTAATCCTCCACCCGGACAATCGTTTCTTTCAGGCTTTCCGACAAAGGAATAAACTGATCGGGCACATCCTTGTATTTAACATCATTGCGAGGATACCGCTCATCTTCCTTGGTCAGTGCAGGAGGAAGAACATCATAGCTCCTGCGCCATAACAGCACCTGTTCTTCTCCGTATTTCTGCGCCGTCGTCAACTTACTCAAACCTTGGAGGGCCCCATAATGCCGCTCATTCAGCTGCCAAGTTTTGTGGGTAGGAATCCACAGCAGGTTCATCGCATCAAGGACGAAATAGAGCGTCTTAATCGCCCGCTTCAAATAAGAAGTAAAAGCAACGTCGAAGACAAACTTCTCTTCTTTCAGCAGAATACCCGCTTCTTTTGCCTCTTGGACTCCCTTTTCCGACAAATCGACGTCCGTCCAGCCCGTAAACAGGTTGGATTTGTTCCACTCGCTCTCTCCATGTCTGACAAGCACCAGTTTATACATTCTTTGCTCACCTATCCCTTCCAGTGACTTCTTCCCCGGCATTAGACCTGGCGGAGCCGGTAATGGTAATGCTCTCACGCGCTCCGATCATGCATATCCTCGGTTGGGCCGGGCAACCTAATTTGTGGTTTCGCAACTACAAAACAACTTAATCAGGAGGGTTTCATTTCATGTACAATCAAGCTTCTTCGCAACTTCGGGAAATTGAACAGCATATTAAACAACTGGAGCAGCAAACCCGCCAAGCGACCGCAATGTATCAGCAACTTTTGGAACAGGAACAACAAAATGCTGCACAGCTTGAACAGATTGCGGACAAAGAAAGAAGAGCCGCCCACACGATTCAAATGGCTCTGCAAGGCCATCAAACAGCAATGCAGCAATATCAGCATATCGTTCAACTGGCCGGACAAATCGAACAAAATATAAACTCCGTATCGAATAACTATGGCAACCCGGAGTACAGAACTTCCGCAGGCATCGGCCTCCGTCCCCTGGGCGGACAAAGCTTCGGCCAAGGAAACTCCGGTCAAATTGGCGGGTTTTCAACGGGCTCCATGAACTCCGGTACACAATTTATGCAGAATCAACCCGGCGTTCATCTTCGGGGCTACCAATAACCCCTAAAATCCAATACAGTATACGCAGCCGCCTTATTTTTAGGGCGGCTTTCCTGTACTCGGTAAATCATCCTTATAATTAATACCCAAAAAGACCATCAGCTATTATAAACTGCCCAAGTTCTCCATCTGTGGTATAATTGGAAATCATTATGACGGGTGGAGGAACCTATGAGCAAGGTAATGCTTTTTATTTTTTTGTCGTGGCTGACCGGAAATCCTTTGATCGCCATTCTTGTTCTGCTTGTCATCATTTACTTCCTGGATCGGCGCTTTGTAGGAGTATTCCCCAGTATTTCCAAACCTTTCAAACGATATCGCAACATCTCGAAGCTCCGGCAACAGCTCTCTTTGAATAATTTCGATGTATCTTCCAAACGTGAACTTGCCAGATTGTTGCTGGACACAAAGAAATTCAAAGAAGCCTATGACCTGCTGGAAGAAGTGAAGCCTTATTCTGAGACTTCCGCTGAATATTGGGACGATCTTGGCACCGCTTTAATCGGCCTCGGCCGTCTTGAAGAAGGAGAAGCCCAAATTCTGCACGCATTAAGTCTGAACGAACGCGTAAAATACGGTCAGCCTTATTTGCACCTGGCAGCTGCATTCCGGGAGAAAGAGCCCCAGAAAGCACTCGGCTATGCCGCCAAGTACGGGGAAATCCAATCCTCCTCCAGCGAAGCCTACTACCTGCTCGGAAGTCTTTACCTCTCGCTTGGCCAAAAGGAAGAGGCTAAGAGTGCCCTAAATGAATCGCTTGCCGTTTACCGCAGCTTGCCGAAATACAAAAAACGGCACGAGCGGAAATGGGCCGTCCGCAGTTATTTTAAGTCACTGACATTATAATGACCCCCGGATCACGAACAAAGAACCGCGAGCTCCAATTGCTTTGGCTGGAGCCCGCGGTTCTTTTACTTATTTATTATCCATTTTCGCTTTGCCCGGTGTTCCGGCGGAATGGCCACCAATTGAACTGTCCGAACAATTTGACCATCACCGGAATCAGGAACGGAAGCACGATCACCGCATACAACGCCAGTCCCGTTAATACGACCGTTGCGATTTGCAGCATGGAGAGCACGCCCGAAGGATACATGGACGCCATCGTTCCTCCCAAAATAACGGCGGCCGACAAAATGACCGTCCCCATATTACGCATCGAATGCAGAATGGCGTCGCTCACGTTCCAATCTTTGTTTTCATTAAACCGGTCCATAAGGAAGATGCTGTAATCCACGCCGAGTGCAACCAGAATAACAAAACCGAAGAATGGCGTAGCCCAGCTGATTCCCGAATAATTGAAAATGTCGACGAACACCCATTCCGTAAAGCCCATGGATGCGTAGAAGGTCAGTACCAGCGAAGCGATCAAATAGATCGGCATCACGAGCGAACGCAGCAGCAGAACGAGAATAATGAAAATCCCGGCCAACATCAATACTACAGTCCGCGTATAATCTTCACCGGAAATGGTTTTCAGGTCGTTGAAAGTACTGGATACGCCCCCGACAGCAATTTCCGCCTTCTCCAAGTCCGTACCTTTGACCGCCTTTTCAACCGCCAGGCGAATCGGTTCTACTTCATTGATCGCTTCGTTCCCGTAAGGATTGCTGGAGAATACGACGTCCAGCTTCATGACTTTGCGATCCGGAGAGAGATACATATCGAACACTTGGGTCATTTGTTCGTTCTCCATTGCCTCTTCCGGTACATACCAGCCGGCAAGATCTCCTTCCGCAGCGCCAACCTCGTTTAAGTATGCTTTGGCTGAATCCAAGCCGCCCGATACTTGTGCCAGGCCATCCACACTTTGATCCAATCCATCCGTCAGTTGGGAGATCTGTCCCGAGAACTGACTGAAGCCATTCTGGATTTGCTCCTGCCCGCTTTGGATTTGCGACAGTCCGGTTATCACTTCCGGAATTTTACTGACGATTTGACCCTGTCCTGCAGCCGCTTGATCCAACCCGGTTTCTAATTGGGTCAACCCGCTAATTAACTGATCAAAACCTCCGGCCAGTTGTTTGCTTCCTGCTGCGGCAGCCTCATATCCTTGATTGGCTTGATTCAGACCGGCGGTTACGCGTCCGAATTCAGCTTCCATTTGCCCCAGACCTGCCGACATCTGCGGCAAGCCTTTGCCCATCTCCGTTACGGTGCCTACGATCGTCAAGTAGTCCGGATCGGAGGCGAGCTCAGGGAATTTATTTTCCAAACTTGCAAAACGGGCGGATAGACCGGAAAGACTTTGAGCGGCTGCATCCAACTGTTTACTGATTTGTCCGATGCCTTCGCCAAATTGCCCTAACCCGCTTCCGATCTGCTTATAGGACTGCAACAGTTGATCATGAGCAGCCGCCAAATCCTGGGCGCTCTTTTTCACCTGTCCCAAGCCCTGTTTCAAGCCCCCGGCCCCCGTAGAACCTTCTTTAATCCCTTTTTCTATGGCGGACAGACCGGTTTGCAGCTCAGCGATTCCGTCCTTCAACTTGCCTGTACCTTCAGCCAGCTTGCCCGTGCTTGCCGCCGCTTCCTTCAGCTTCGGCTCATTTTCGGTCAATGAAGCGCTGGCCTCCGCAAGACCGCTCTTAATTTTGGACAAGCCCTCATTTCCCTGGCCAAGCCCTTCGCCAACCGTTTTCACCTGACTGTTCAGTGCAAAATCCTTAACCTCGTCACCAGTCGGACGGCTCATGCTGCGTACACTGGCGACGCCGTTTACCCCGGTAACTTCACGGCTGATTTTCTCCGCCAAGGTCATGTAGTCCGCATTGTCCATGGGCTTGTCGTGTTTAATAACGATTTGCGTCGGCAAAGATTCTCCCGGCTCAAAACTGTTCGAAATCAGATTGTACGCCTTAACCGATTCGTACTCATCCCCGATTTCTTCCATGCTGTTAAACGATACATTCCCGCTGTAGCTGATCAGAAACGGTACGGTAACCGCCGCAACGATCAACAGAGCGGCCCATGGCCGCTTCAGAGAGAAGGAACCGATAGCGCCCCAGAAGCGGTTTTCTTTATGCTCCAAAGAACCGCTGAGCGGCCAGAACAGCTTCGTTCCCAGCACGGCCATAAAGAACGGAACGATCGTTACTAGCGCGATCAGCATCACTGCGATTCCGACGGCGACCGCTACCGCAGAGCGATAAAGAACAAATTGCGAAAATCCGATGGCCGAAAAACCGACCAATACCGCTAGACCCGAAAAGAACACCGTTTTCCCGGCTTTCCGGTACGTCTGGATAATCGCTTCCCATTTGTCGTTCCCATGCTGGAGCTCTTCTTTGAACCGGCTGATCAGGAGTATACAGTAATCGGTCCCGATCCCGAACATGACGGCGACCATAAAGATTTGCGTATACGTCGATATCGGAAAATCGAATCCGTCAACCAGAAACGAGACGATCGATTGCGATACCAAATAACTGATCCCTACCGTCAATAACGGTATAAACGGGGCGATTACCGAACGGAACACGACGAAGAGAATTAATAAAATAAAAATAACCGTAAAATATTCCGATTTTTTCAGTCCTTGTTCAGAACTGACGACCATATCCTCGTTGATCTGCTCTTGTCCCGTTAAGTAATGCTCAGCTTTGACCTGATCCAGCGCATTGTGGATATCCCGCTCCACCTCGGTCAGCGGGCGGTCCGAGTGTTTAACGGACAACGAGGTCAAAATCGTTGTTCCGTCTTTCGAAATCATTTTGTCCGCCGCTTCCGGAGTAGTGAACGGATCGGTGATCGACACGATGCCGATTTGATCCATTTGGTTCCGAAGCGTACCTAGAGCTTGCTCAATCTCGTCTTTATCGCCTCCGGTCAACCCTTCATCCGCATGAAACACAAGTGCGATTTGAGTTGACTTCTCTCCTCCGTTCGCATCCGAAATATCACTCAGAATCGCTGATGCGGTGGAAGAGGAATAGCCTTCCGGAACGGCAATATCCCCTTTTTCGCGAACCAGATCCGACATGGACGGGGCCGAGATGAACAGCAGAACCGCGGCGGCGATCCATACCAGTACAATGACCCATCTGGCCTTCAAAATAAACTTCATGATTCCCCACTCCCTTCCTCCAATAAATTGGCCAGCTTTTCAAATACACTGATGAATCCTTCGACTTCATCATGGCCGAAATGAACGAGGTATGTAGACACCGTCTCCATGATTTTGGCTTGCGCTTTTTTATAGTTGTCTAATCCTCGGTCCGTCAGAGACAGATAAACGACTCTCCGGTCGTCTTCGTCCCGGGTGCGCTCAAGAATGCCTTTATCCGCCAGTCTCGTAATGATTGCGGTAATCGAGCTCTTCCCCACGGCAAAAGATTCGGCAAGTTCTGTGGAAGTCACGTTTCCGCGCACCACAATGTAATCGATGATCTGGAACTGATCCATCGTCAAGTCATCCTGCAGAACTTCACGAATTTCTCCGTGCAGTCGCTTCGTCACTGTAAAATATGCCGCCATATAACGCTCTATCAATTCTTTAGATCCTTGCATCAGTCCGAAGTCTCTCCCTCCTCAGTCTCTCTTGTCCCAATTGTTCTATAATGAAACAATTCGCTAATAGAACTATATGAGGTTCGAAGTGGATTGTCAAATCCACTTTCCTCGCACAACAAAAAACCCCTCGCCACCGGCGAAGGGGTTAAAATGGCTACAATTAGCGGTGAAAAGCCTAAACTTCTTTTTAGTCTTCAGCAGGTTCTTCCGACTCATACACGCAGCGGAACTGCTCGGGTTCGTCCGGACCTGGGTTAAACCCGTTTACTGTAAATCCAATGTTTCTGAAAAAGTCAGCCTCTTCCTCATCCGTTACCGCTATAACGACCTTCGGCTGTTTCAGCAGCAGCGCCTCCACGATCAATCCCCGGCCATAGCCCTTAAGCCTGTCCTCAGGACGAACCGCCAGATGAAGAATGTCCATTTGTCCTGAAGAACCGGTAGTGAATCCGATCAGTCCGATGTTTTCCCCTTCTTCTTCAAAGACGTACAGTTCAGCGCCCGACTCATACAGTTCCCAAGCCTTCTTCTCTTGCTCGGAATCGAAACGGGTCGCATATTCCATTAATTCGGCAATATCAGACTGAACCGGAAAAGATGTCACTCGAACGAGCACAGCATGTCCTCCTAATGTTTTTTCTCGATCATTTCGGTCCGACCGTCCTCGTATCCGACAATGACCGTATCTGCGATGTCAACGAACAAACCGTGATCAACTACGCCCGTCATCATTTTCAATTCATGGCTCAATTGTGCGGGAGACGGGATCTTCCCGAAGGCCGCGTCCACGATATAATTCCCGTTATCGGTTACATACAATTCCCCGTCACGCGTGCGCATTTCGAACTGGACGTCGTAGTTTCGTTTCAACTGTCCGAGCGTCCACTCATAGCAAAAAGGAACCAGTTCAATCGGCAGCTTAAATTGACCCAATTGAGGAACCATCTTGCCGCTGTCGGCGATCACGATAAACCGGTCGCTATTGATCGCTACCAGCTTTTCGCGGAGCAGCGCACCGCCGCCGCCTTTAATCAGCGCCATTTCAGGATCCACCTCATCCGCACCGTCGATCGCGATATCCAAACGCTCCACTTCCGAAGCCGGAATGAGAGGAATTCCATATTTTAAAGCGAGCTCTTCCGAAGCATTCGATGTTGCAATGGCTCGAATCTGCAAGCCCTGCGCTACCCGTTCACCAATTTTCTCAATGGCATAATAGGCGGTTGACCCGGTACCGAGACCGACAACCATCCCGTCTTGGACCAATTCGGCAGCACGGTAACCCGCCGCTTGTTTTGCGTTCATATAATAGCGCCCCCTGTAAGTAAAATACGATCATGCTATATTCATGGATACAGTTTTCATGATGCTGGAGTGGGTTCTGAACGAACCGACCGACAAGTACCATATGTAACAATCAGTTTGTTGACTGACATAATCAGCTAATATCATACCAAAAAATACAGCAAAAAAGAACTGCGCATTCCCAGGCCCGAAGGACCATCCAGGGAAACGAAGTTCTTTGGTTGCAGGTTACAAGTTATCGATTACCGTTCGGATTCCCTCGAAAGAAATATCCTCCACCGCTTGACCATTGATGAAAATCGTCGGAGTACCACCAACCTGATGGTTTTCCCCAATCATGAAATCTCTTTTCACATTCTCTATATATTTTCGTTCCTCAAGATCCTGTTCAAAGGTCTTCATATCGACATCCGGTATATTCTCCTTTACCAGCTTCGTTATAAAGTCCTTATTTGCCCAGGCCTCATCTTTTGCGCCTTGATGCTCCATCATCAGATCAAAATAAACCCAGAAAAACTCCTGATTCTGCTGATACAACGACTCCCCCGCAAGTGCCGCAAAATTGGAGTCGGGGGCCAGGAACGGAAAGTCCACATAGTAAAACACCGCTGCGCCGGTATCCAGATATTCCATCTTGAGCTTAGTTAGCACTTCATCCTTCCACCGTTTGCAAGCGGGACATTTGTAATCTGAAAACTCCACAATTTTGACTTGGGCGTTAGGTTCCCCTATATAAGGCTGATGCTCCAGGTCAAAACCTTCAGGAACCGCATTGGTCTCCACCTGCGCCTGTTCCAAATCAGGAGAGCTCGCCGCACGATTACCTTGTTCCATACATCCCCCGACCAGCACAAGAGCAATTCCGCACACCAACCAAAACCCTATTTTCTTCCCATTCATCCTCAAAATCTTCCTCCCCGGCACAAAAAAGTAATAATTTGGACCAGTATAGAGGGTGGTACGTATGGCTAGCTAGGAAGAAAATCACTTGGCTTGGCTGACGGTAAGCTAACTTTGATGAATGGGCCGCGGCGTCTTTGTAACTTTCCTTTTTTCTTTCCCGCCGGTTCCTTTGCTCCCTTTACCTTCTCCCGATTCAGGTTTAACCATAATTAACAACAGCACCACGGCAATAAGGGATACGGCACCAATCACGATAAACATCATCATATGGCCTCCGCCCACCAAAAGGGAAATGACCGGCGGACCAAGCGATACCCCGATGAACCGCATGCTGCTGTATATCGAAGTAATGGTACCGCGCAGTTCCTTATCAATGCCTTCGGTAATCAAGGCATCCGAGCTGGGCAGGACGATGCCGATCCCGACGCCGCAAATGATCAGGCAACCGATCACAAAATAAATATTGTTAAATGTACTGATTCCAAACAGTGCTGCGGTAGCAAGCACAAGACCGATGACTCCGCACCATTTCATCAGGTTTTTATTCTTGCCGATTTTTTTACCCGTTATATAAGAAGCCAGGCAGAGAGCCGCTAACGGAATGGCCAGTACCAATCCCTTCAGTACCCCGTCCAGGCCGTGTTTCTTCTCCAACTGATCGGACAAATAAAACAGTACGCCGAATAACAAAAACATGCATATTCCGCCAATCGCAAAAATGGCGTACAGCCACCGGCCCTTTTCCGCAAAAACTTCCTTGACCGATTTCATAAATTCCCTCAAAGGCTTGGCTTCCTGATTTCGTTCCGGTTCCTTGACCAGAAAGATCACGAGCAGCAGAGAGATCAGGCACAAGACAGGGATAGCCAAAAATGGAACATACCAAATCCACGCTCCCAGCAAAGCGCCCAGTATAGGACTGAGCACTTTCCCGAAGGTGTTCGAGGTTTCGATAATTCCTAGGCTGTGGCTTACTTCATCTTCATCATCGAACATGTCTCCGACAAGCGGCAGAACAATCGGAAAGGCTCCCGCAGCCCCGACACCCTGCAGCAAGCGCCCCGCGATGATAATCCAATAGACGGCCGTGCCGTCGGCAAACCAGGAGGCGGCGCCCGACACCGCTCCTCCGACACCTGCGATGATCAGACTGGGAATGATGATTTTTTTTCGGCCCCATTTGTCCGATAAATATCCGGCGACCGGGATCAGCAATATGGCGACTACCGCATAGACCGTAATCAACATGCTGACCTGGAAAGATGATATACGAAGCTCACGGGAGATCTGCGGCAATATCGGGATCAACATAGAATTTCCAAGGGTCATGATGAGCGGAATGGATGCCAGCGCAGCCAGATCACCTTTTTTGTTATCCATCTTTCGGCCACCCTTCAGATTCGATAAATCATTCCATGAAGAGTAGTTTGGTTGTTAATCAGTAAAATATACTCAGCGGCCGTCCGGTCAAATCTGGACGTACGCCGATTTGTCGGTTTCGCGGATAAACCGGCTCGGTTCGCCGACGGAGTAAACGTGCAGCAAGTGCATAGCCCTTGTACATGCCGTGTAGAACAATTTCCGCTCCGTTTCACGCGTATATTTCAGGTCCGATCCGTCATAGATCAGCACGGCATCGAATTCCACTCCCTTGGCCAAATATGCCGGGATAATGTGGATTCCTTTCTCAAAAGACAGCGTTGTCTTCTTGATCAGCTTGACCGGCAGGTCAGCCGACAGCTCTTCGTATGCCTTCAAGCTTTCCGCCGCGGTTTTGCAAATTACCGCGATCATATCGTAACCGTCGCTCCTTAGCGCCTGAATATCGTCCTGGATCCGGCCGTGAAGCTCCGTTTCGTCTCCGACCAAGCGGACCTCCGGTTTCTCGCCTTCCCGGTTGAACGGAACGATAGCTTCCCCTCCGTAAATCATCCCCCGCGTGAACTCGACGATCTCGCGAGTCGACCGGTAGCTCTGCACCAGGGTAATAAGCTCGCTTTCGGCTTCCCCGTAGAGGTCGGTCAAAGCCGTCGACTGCTGAAGCACCGACGCGTGTGCATAAATCGCCTGGTTTAAATCCCCCAGCGCAGTCATGCGGGCACGAGGAAATAACCGTTTCAAGAAGTACAACTGGAATGGGGAGTAATCCTGGGCCTCGTCGATGATCACATGTCGGATGGCCGTATTGGAGCGGAAGCCTAGAATCATTTCTTTTAAGTAAAGGAACGGGGTCGCATCCTCATAATACAGCTCGCCCTGTTTGATCTTGCTGAGGGTTTGACTGCAGATCGCCTCCCACTCTTCCGGTAGTTCACCTGAACTGAGTTCCCCCATGAGTTCGGGCTGTTGAAAGAGCTGACTGTACAACTTGGTCACATCCACGAAACGAAGGGATTTGACCCATCTGCGAAGCGGTTTAAGCCGTTCGCTTACGACCATTTTGGCTAAAATGGTCTTTTCTTCTTCGTAGTCGCTAAAATGATCTCCTTTTTTTTGCTGGTTTTTCCGCATGCGTTGGTAGGCCCTCTGGTAATCCTCAGTATCGAGCAGCTGAATTTGCTCCTCCACCCAAGGTTCCGTGAGCTCTGATTTTCCGAAAGCCGCTAACTCCTTAAGAAGCCATTCCTTGAGCAATTCACATCGATTCGCCAAAGTGATCGCAGGATCAAAAGCGTAAAACGCCGCCGATATCGCATCCGCACCGATCACTTCCTTGCCTTGAAACCGTAAAGGCCGGAATTTCATCTCCTTGCGTTCAAGAAGCGCTTTATACCTGTTGATCGCATCCAAAAAAGAGGACGAGGATTTATAGCGCAGCCCGCTGATCCTTGCCGAGTAACCCTCATTTTCTTCGCTGGAGAGCACATATTCCATTTGCACAAACGGATCTTCCAGTTGGAATTCCCGGCCCAGCCGATGTTCCAAGTACTCCTGGAACGTTGTTTGCAGCATATTCTCTTCGCCAAGCTCCGGCAAAACCGTGGATACATAACTATTGAACATCGGGTTCGGCGAGAAAAGAATCATTTGATCGGCTTGCAGCGTTTCACGATGCTTATAGAGTAAATAGGCTACACGCTGCAGCGCGGCGGACGTTTTGCCGCTTCCTGCCGCTCCCTGTACGATCAGCATCCGGCTTTTGTCGTTTCGGATAATCCGGTTCTGTTCCCGCTGAATGGTGGCCACGATGCTCTTCATCTGGGCATCCGAGCTGCGGCTCAGAACCTGCTGAAGCAGCTCGTCACCAATGGTAACGCCGGTGTCAAACATCACTTTGATCTCGCGCCCGCGAATCACGAATTGCCGTTTGAGCAGCATCTTGCCTTCGATTTTTCCGGAGGGCGTTTCGTAAGAAGCAGGTCCCGGAACACCGTCGTAATATAGATTCGAAATCGGAGCTCTCCAGTCATAAATAAGAAAAGCTTCGTCCCCTTCCTCCAGAAGGGAAGCAATTCCAAGGTAGATTGGCTCTGCGGGATAACCATCCTCGGCAAAATCGATCCGCCCGAAATACGGCGACTGCTTCAGCCGTTTCATTTTGTCTAATGCAGCAGAAGCATGCTGATGGCTTTTCTCTCTTTCCGACAACACCTGGGATTGCTGACGCAAGCTTGTCGATGTTTCCCCCACATCATCCGCTTCGCTGAAGTTGACGGTAACCTCATCCCAGAACTCCTTCCGCATGGTTACGACGTCTCCACGGACGGATCCTACCTCCCGTTCCAGCCGGGAAATATTGTCCTCAATCCGGTCTGCCACATATTCCACGCGCTGCTGTTCTTCCTGCCAAGCATTGTCCGTTCCGCTCACAATGATCGCTCCTTCTGGTAAACTACTTCTAGACGGTCTAGATTATTGAGTGAATCACCTATTGACATTCCAAAATATCCATGATATAATTCTATTAGGATATTTTTGTTCGTATCATTATTTCTACAGTCCATGTTTCATTGTATCCATTTTATGCGATAATTTCAACCTCATTATTGATTTTTTTAAACCTTACACCTGAAATAGTAAAGTCCCGCCATTCGGCAGGACTTTTTTTGATGTCAGAAATCACGTTTGTTTCGCAGGCCCGCGATTACTTTTTTAGGATTCCACGGGCACTTGGCTATGATCCGCCAAACGGTTTAGCCGCTCTAACTGATGCCCGTACTCATACATTTCCGCAGATACGATCGACAGCCTCAGGATCCCTTGCCGCTGCGTGGCATAACGATCCAGCATTCCCCTCAAAAACTCATCATTATCATGCTCAAATTGTTCGGCCTCTTTATTGTTCGGCTTCAACTTGTCATCAAATTTTAACATGATATGCTCATGGAATTTTATTAATTTCTCCAACTGCATGTCAAATTCCTTGTTCAATTCCGGAGTTCGCACCGCCTGAAAATAATGCTGTTCCACGGCATCCAGCACCCCGTAGCCTTTGCGCAGCGCCTTGAGCATCTGCTTGTACACTACAAGCTGCCTGCTCTCGCTGAATTTCGGCGTTTTGAGCTTCTTCTGGTCCTCTTCCATCAGCTTGTATTTATCCGACAAAGAGTTGATCGAATCTTCAAGCTTCCGTTTCTCGCCGCGGAATACCGATTCCTTGATTTCGTCGGAAACGGCAGTACGAAGCAACAGGGACAGCTGTTCAAAGGTTTCCTTGATCTGATTCACATATTGTACTCTCGGTTTTGGCGGAAAAACGATGATGTTGATTACAAAAGCGGAGACGATCCCCACCAAACTTAAAGCAAAGCGGTTCAATGCAAACTCCCATTGACCGGAGGCCTCCATGACGGCTACGACCGTAACCAGCGTAATCCCTATCGTTTCGCCCATTTTTAGTTTCAGACAAATCATGATTACAAGAATGCATACCAATCCCACGGCGATCGGCTCATTGGAGAACAACAAACCGCCGGCCATGGCCAAAATGGCGCCTAAGGTGTTGGTTTGCAATTGGTCCATCAAGTATCTCCATGAGCGGTAAATGGAAGGCTGCATGGCAAATATCGAGGCGACCGCCGCGATTACCGGAGAAGATAAATTAAACCAGCTGACCAAATACAAAGCCAGTGTTACAGCCAATCCGGTCTTTAGCATTCTAGCGCCAAACGTCACAACAAATTCCTCCTGTTAGAGGTTGTTCAAAAAGTCATCTTTCCACGACGAAGCAGATTATGAAGCGCATTCGACGTCGAATCTTGAATTCAGCCGGGCCTTCCGTTGCTCACGTACCTGATGTACGCTCCGCTACTCAGTCCCTATCTTCATCCAACCTTCTCGGTCCTGAAAACCTGACTTTTTGAACTCGCCCCTTTACTTCTCTCTCATCTCATTTTTACCCGAATTGAAAGGTTTCCGCTCATTTTGTCAACAATAAGGGTATGTAGGACCCAATTATTCTAAACGAAGAGGTGGAAAAAGTCTATGAAACAACTGAAAGGTCTTGCCGCCGCCAGCAGTCTGGCCCTAATGCTCACTTTGGCCCCCGCTGCGTCGGGCTCCGCGTACGCGAATGCTCAGCAACCCGTACATGCAACGACTCAGCCGGAGTCCAAAGACCCCCATGTCAAGCATCCGCACCCTCCGTTTCGCCATTTCCATGGCGGGCATATCGTCAAGGATACTGCAGAACTGCTAGGGATCGAGAGCAAAGTGGTAATCGAACAGCTCAAGCAAGGCAAATCTCTCCTTCAAGTCGCTCAATCAACCAAAGGCTGGAGCGAGGAGGAGTACCTCAAAAAGCTCAATGAAAAAGCGGTACAAAATATTGACAAAGCTGTCGCGGAAGGCAAGCTCGAAGCTGAGAAAGCATCCAAGCTGAAAGAGGCACTTCCGGAAAAATTAAAGAAGATGATTACTCGTACCTGGAAAAGCAAGGGTTCCGGGCATCCGACGATGGATTACCAGAACAACCAAATTCAATGGGTCCAACCTAAATAAAATCGGCTCGACTGTTATCACAAAAAACGGGAGGCCCCTGACTCCAGGGATCCTCCCGTTTTCTTATAATTATGGTTCCAAATTCCCCGGATCGAGTTAGTTCTCTTCAGTTACGGCCGGCGGCACCCTTTTTCCGCCTCCAACCGGTACCTCCAAAATATCAAGCAAGAACATAAAGATCGGAACGCCCACGATTAAACCCCAGACTCCAAAGAAATGCTCCGAAACGAGCAGAATCAAGAAGGTATAGAAGATAGGCAAATGCGTCTTGTTGGACATAAATTTTGGATTTAGGAAGTATGTTTCCACCGCATGCACCACAGCGATCATGATCAGCACGTAGACAATTTTGATCAATCCGCCGATTTTAAACGCAATCGCACAAAGCGGGATGAGTGATATAATGACGCCCATGACCGGAATGAGCCCGAGAAGGAAGATCATGATGGCCAGCGCGATCAGATTCGGAAACCCGAAGATCCAGAGAAAAATAGTGGAAAGGATCGAATTCACCAGCGCGATCAAAAATTGAACCTCGATCACCTTACCGAAAGAATGGACGAATTTCTTTCCGAAATACTCCAGCTCCACAAACAGGCCGGACATCCGGCTTGCTTTGAATTTCGCGGTGAAGTTGGTGACTTTTTCTTTTTCCAGCAGGAAGAACAGACTTAGAACGATCGCTACAAACAGATTCAGGCTCCATTTGCCAATATCGGAAATCGTGCTGAGCAGGAAATTGAAGCCGCTGTCGATATAAGCGGACAGGTCTATGTCCTTAAGTGACTCGACCAGAAAATTCAATATGAGATTGTCAGGCAAATTGCTTGGTGGATTGTCGTAGAACGAGATTACCTGGTTTACCAGATCCGTCAATTCGGCGATGAAAACCGGAAGGTAATAATAAATGGCGGCTACCAGTAGTGTAATCATGATGACATAAATCAGGAGGATCGTAATACTTCGGTTTATTCGTACCACTTTGTCAACATTGCGCGTAATGAAATTGTGCAGACGGTTGATCAGGTACGTAAGAATAAAAGTAATCAGCACCATGTTAAGCATGCTTCTCGAATAGTACAGCACTAACACAACGAATAGCAGTGCGAGCACTCGCCGAAAACCCGGAATTTGAAACAGTTCTTTAAAAAACGTCATTATAAGCAACCTGCTCCCTTATGAGTAAACTTCGAAAAATAACCTATGGATTCATCTTAAGCGAGCACGAGCCTGAAAAGCAAGTCACCAGGCAGCGTCCACTTTATAATACATTGATTTTTTTCTATGGAAAGAAACATCGATCGTCTTTACCGCAACACAGCTTCACAGTTTTCGCGCTTGAGTGTAAGTTATTGCCAATTTGATTGTCTCAGCATATAATCTCGAATAAATTACGTAATGCATGATTCTAAGGACTATGACGGAGAAAAGTAAGCGAATGCGTCCAAACAGGGACGGTGGTGCCGGAGACTGAGAGCACCCCGCTGGAGCCGCGTCGCCGAAGTTCGCTCCCGAGTCGATTCCTGAACGCTGTTTATCGGCAGTAGGGAACTCCGGCCGCACACCGTTATCCGTGTCCAAGCTGAGAAACTGTAAGGTTGTCTAACAAGGGTGGTACCGCGGAGAAATCCGTCCCTTGATAGGCAGCCTTTTCTGTTTTTTCAAGCGCCAAATGATAAGGAGTGAAGCGGATTATGAGTCACACATTGGAAGAATTACGGGAAAAGCTGAACGGTATCAATCACGAATTGCTTATGCTGCTGAATGAACGGGCCGAGATCGTCCGGTCGATCGGTGAAATCAAAGAGAAGCAAGGGGTTCCGAAATTCGATCCTGTACGGGAAAGAGCCATGCTTGAGGAGTTGACCCGGAAAAATCCAGGTCCTTTCAAGGATGCGGAGGTCAAACACATTTTCAAGGAAATCTTCAAAGCCTCGCTCAATCTTCAGGAAGAAGACCATAAACGCCAACTGCTCGTAAGCCGCAAAAAACAGCCTGAAAGCACGGTCATCGATGTTCAAGGAACCCTGATTGGCGGCGGCTCCCAAGTTATGATCGCGGGACCTTGTTCCGTGGAATCTTATGAACAATTGAGAACAGTCGCTTCCGCCTTAAAGGATGCTGGCATTAAAGTAATGAGGGGCGGCGCTTTCAAGCCGAGAACCTCCCCTTACGACTTCCAGGGTCTTGGCATAGAAGGTTTGAAAATGCTTAAAGAGGTTGCTGACGAATTCGGGCTGGCGACAATCAGTGAAATTGTCCACCCCGCACATATCGAGCTGGCCGAACAATACATCGACATCATTCAGATCGGCGCCAGAAATATGCAGAACTTCGAGCTGTTAAAAGCCGCGGGCGAAGCAAACATCCCCGTATTACTGAAAAGAGGAATCGCAGCAACGCTGGAGGAGTTCGTTCACGCCGCGGAATATATCGCGGTAGGCGGAAATTCGAAGGTCATGCTCATTGAACGCGGTATCCGCACTTATGAGAAGTGGACACGTAACACACTCGATATTTCCGCGGTTCCGCTACTGAAACAGGAAACCCATCTGCCTGTACTCGTAGATGTTAGCCATTCCACGGGACGCAAAGACATTTTGCTCCCTTGCGCGAAAGCGGCGCTTGCCGCAGGTGCGGACGGAATCATGGCCGAGGTGCATCCGGACCCGCAAACCGCTTTATCCGACGCAGCCCAGCAGCTCGATATTCCGCAATTTCAACAGCTGTGGGAAGGAATCCTACAGTCCGGTCTGTTTGCGAAATAACTGAAACTCTAAGCCAGAGGAATCAATACAGGCTGCACGCAAACCGGCTTGGAGACGGTTTCCGTACGTCCGGTAAACTGCAATCGACCGCTTTCCCGGTCCACCTTGAACAGAACAAGGTTGTCGGAATCGCGATTGGCAGCCACCAGGTAATCGCCAGCCGGTGTCAAAGCGAAATGACGGGGATGCCCGCCTTCGGTAGACACATGCTCCACCAAGGACAACTTGCCGCTCTCCGGGTCGATGCTGAATTGAACGATGCTGTCATGCCCGCGGTTCGAGCCGTAGAGATATCGACCGTCATTAGACACGGCGATTTCCGCGGTCGTATTCTCGCCTTCATAATTTTCCGGCAACGTCGACAGTGTTTCCAAAGGCGTCAATTCTCCGCTCTCCGCGTCAAACTTGTAAGCTGTAATCGAATTTCCGACTTCATTGATGGAATAGACGTACTTTCCGTCGGGATGAAAAGCGAGATGACGCGGACCGGAACCCGGGGGCGTCTGAGCATCGGACACCGGCTTCATCGTTCCTGCTTCTTGATCGACAGCATAAGTGCGCACCAGATCCAGGCCCAGGTCGGCGACAAGCATAAACCGGCCGTCCGGACTGAAACGCGCGGAATGGGGGTGTGGGCGATCCTGTCTTACAGGGTCCGCTCCATGCCCTTCATGTTGTTGCTCGTCGGACAGCTCCAATAAACGGCCGTCGGCTGCCAGTTTGACCAACCCTACGTTGCCTCCGTGATATCCGGATACGGCAACGAATTTGCCGGCATCATCTTTTTGTATATGTGAGGTCGAAGGCTGGATGGTTCTTATCCGGTTAAGTTCCGACAGCGTTCCCGTTTCAGATGCAACACTAAACGCAATCGCCTCGCCGGTTCTTTCCCCACCCTCCGTTTTGCCTTCCGAAATGGCATAAACTTTACGGTTCTCGGCATTCACACATACGAAGGTGGGATTCTTCATGCCGGATACAGCGTCCAGACGGCGGAACTGTTCCGCTTCCACATCCAATTCATATACATAAACTCCGGGATCTGCCGCCTCGGCATAGGAACCGACGAACAACAGCAGGCGTTCTTTGATTTGTGACAAGATAAACTGCCTCCTTAAATTTATTTCTCCCTTTATTTTTCCGCAATTCTACGCAAAAGTCCAGCTTGTCCTCTCTAAACTTCTTAAAAATTTAAACAGTCCCCCCTACACAAACCCGTAAAAATATGGTATACTGCAAGCGCTTCCACAACATCTTCTAAAGGGGGAATTTGGAATGATGAATGTCGGACCGGAGAAGAAAGATGTATATGAGGACCTTAATCCGCACGATACTTATTTCTTCAAAATCGGGGCTCACGGATTGGTTTGTTTTCACGGTAGAAATTACAGTATAAAACAGAGACTCACTGCCGAGCAAACATCCAAGCTCGTATCGGACTCCTCGTTTTACCGCATCAGCACCAACTGTTATGTCAATCTGTTTAAAATTTCGGAAATCCGGGACAATGTAGTGATGTTCCGCGATGAAACGCACGGTATCAAAACGATTCATGTTCCGAGAAGAAACCTGGAACAGATCAAGCGTCTCCTTCCGGACGCAGGAAGCCAAAGAGCTTCCGAAATCAATCAAGTCGTTTAACCGCCCTGACGCAAGAAAAGCAGCCGATTCCGCGGAATGGAATCGGCTGCTTTTTCTTTACTTAGGATTATTTCAAATAAAAGCGAGCCGTTTCTTCCCAAATTTCGCCGGGAGCCAAACCGAAGAGCCCGATTTCATCCGCAGGCAACTCCACCTTCGGAGCATTTACAAGATTGATTTGCGGCTCCGGACAGAAAAATCCTTTCGTTGCCCCATTGTTCCAAATCATCCACTGTTTATAGGAAGTTCCTACATCATAAACCAAAGTTACGCCAAGTTTCGTATCGGTCAATTCCATCCGGTTTCTTCCGTTTTGCGCAACTGCGGTGTAATGGTTATCCATTGGTGCATAGAACGGATACAACCCTTCTCCCTTCAGCTTCAACTCATCCTCGGTCAAAGGCTGGTACTTACCTGTCGGCAGCATACGGTCGCTAAGCTCCCAGCGCTCCCCGATCGTAAGCTTCACCTTGTAATCTTCCGCCAGGCTGCCTGGCGCAAACGGAGCGTTGACCGCCGTGTGGAAAGCCAGCAGACAAGGCATCTCCTTGTCACCGTCGTTCCGGACAAACAAATGTTGCGAAAGTCCGTTTTCGCTCAGTGCATATTTCAGTCTCACCGTGAATCGGAAAGGCAAATATTGATAAGCGGCATGCTGCTCATCCACCTTAGCTGCAACGGTTACATAGCTCTCTTGCTTCGTTTGCCCGAATTCTTCCACCTTCCACTCCGCCGTATGCAAGAAACCGTGCAAGTGGTTGCCCGTCGCGTCCTCATTTACCGGAAAACGATAAACTTCCCCTTTCCATGGAAACAACCCGTCTTCATACCGGTTGGGCGGAAATAGCACTGGAATCCCGTAAATGCCCGGGTTGCTTTTGAAATCCTCCATTTCCCCGTCCGCCGGCTCACGCAGAAAACGGTAACCGCTTTCGGTGTCACGGAAGGAAAGCAGATTTCCGCCGACCCCTGGGATCATAATCGCCTCATATTTTCCCGCCTGCAGAAAAACCGCGACTTCTCCCTGAAAGTTTCCTTCGAATGCTTTAAATTGTGTCATGTCTCAAAATCTCCCTTCAGCCTAATCCATTCTCTCAACCTGGTAAGGATTATACAAAATGCAGGTTCAAAAGTCACCCTGCCCGGTCACATATTCTGCGGACTTCTGACAAACGCAGGTTGCGGGAAGTTCGGGGGAATTTTAATTTCCATACATAAAAATCTCTTACTTTTACATACTCAGAATAAGCGGTCCGGCGGCGATAGACTTTTTATAAGGCCAAGGACCTGTAACCAAATGATTGGGGTGCGATAGATCATGCGCAGTAAGATGTCAAATAGGGCCATGCTTATTATATTGTCAGGCATGATATTGGCCTCCTTAACGGCTTGCGGGGGTAATAATAACGGACCATCCGCGAAATCAGTTCCTTCCTCTGAGAATCCCATCATCCGCTCCGACGGCCGCGGAGATCAGGCAAATACTTCGTGGGTGCCTTTAAGCCAGGTTGCCGAGTCACTTGGTTTGCGTCTGCGGGAAAGCGACAATATGGTCCAGATGGGATATTCGGATGTCATGTTTCAAGTCCAGCCCAGTCAAAGGCACGCCGTATCTTTCGGCAAACAAATTTCCCTCTCCCAAGCACCGATTACGCAAAACGGACAAGTCTGTCTGACCGAAGAAGCGCTGGGAGATCTCCTTCAAACCGATGTACGGTATGACAAACGGACAGGTAATCTCCATATCGGCCAAATGAAGGATGACGGCGGAGCCTCGGACAGCAACCCGCAGCAAAAGGGTCTGCAGCGCATGGGTATCCTCAGCCTGGCCGGAAACCGGGACGAGCTTATATCCTACGCGAAGCAGTTTATGGGTGTACCTTACGATTTCGGAGCTTCCACCTATGAGCAATCCAAAGCTTTCGACTGCTCCTCTTTTACACGTCATGTATTCAAAAGGTTCGGGATCAGTCTGCCTCGTCTCGCCCGGGATCAGGCAAGGCTGGGGACTCCCGTAGAAAGATCCAACCTTCAGACCGGTGATCTGATCTTCTTTACGGTCCCGGGCCGGTTTAAAAACGATAAAATTCCCGGTCATGTCGGCATTTATATCGGAAACGGGAAAATGATCCATACCTGGGGCGACCCCGGCGTGGAAATCAGCTCGATCGACACCGGATACTGGCATGACGCCATTCTATCCATGCGCCGCGTTCAACAATAAGCAAACGTGTGCCAACATCAGCCGTCATGGGACCCGAGTGTCTCCTGGCGGCTTCCCTATTTCGCGTCCCTGCTGTCCTTCCGAATCCTCTATTTTCTTTCCTTCGAATTACAAAGTATAATGAATGATAGAGTACACATAACTAGAGGAGATTAGTGATGGACGATTTGAAACAAGCTTATGAACTGTTGGGACTTCCCGAGAACGCTTCCAGAGAGGAAGTAGAGAAGGCTTTTGAGATTCTGCTTAGAAAATCCCGCTCCCGGCAAGTGAAGAACCCGGCCGATGGAGAATCCGGAGATAGCGAGTATGAACTCAAATTCAAAGCTTATAAAATGATCGTGGAGCATGAAGGTCGCAGCAAAATTAATGAGATGAGCCGGCAGCGTTATGATAAATGGGGAAGTTTTGCCGGTACCGCCGAGAAAATCGATGATTTCTTCAGGTTACATAAAACGAAGGTCATTATCGGAATTATCGCAGTCGCTGCGCTGATATTCGGAATCAACGCCTTTATCGACCACCGGGAAGAGCAAAAGAGGCTGGCTGCCCTGCCTCCGATCGATTTATCGATCATGTTTGTCGGTAATTATATGTCCGATCAGAGTCAAGGCGGCGACGAAGGGCTTGAGAAGGCCATGACTGCACAGTTTCCGGAATGGAAACGGCTGAAGGTCGTTCTTACCTATTTACCGTCGCAAGGAGAAGGCGGCGGAATGACCGATATAGCCTTCCAGCAGAAAGCTATGGCTGTTGTAGCAACCGAGAAGCCGGATGTTTATATTTTGGACGAGAATTCCTTCAACTGGCTGGGCGGAGGCGGCGCTCTGATGAACCTCGACTCCGTAGCAAATGGTGTGCTTAAGCCGCTCTTAAAAGAGGACAACCTCATCAAAGGACGCGAAGAAGAAGAAACCGAGGAACATATCTACGGCATCCGGGTTACCGACAGCCCTCTCGCCAAACAGCTGCCGCTAGCTATGCAGGATATGATCATCACCTTACGATACGAATCGGAGAACCAGGATAAAGCGATTCATTTCATTGAAAAGTATCTGGATCCGAATCATACGGATGCCGCTGAGTAATCGGCAGTACTTTAAATCCCGGAGCCATATAAGGCTCCGGGATTATTTAATTCTTGGAACTGCGGGTGCAAAATAAGGAATTGATTTACGGAGACACTTCTACTACAATAGGGTTATAAACGCGCGTTTATAAGAAAGAGGGGAGCCTTTATGCGCAGCGAAGATATTGCCAAGTTGGCTGGGGTATCCCGCAGTACCGTATCCCGCGTCATCAACAACTATTCCAACGTTCCCGAAGCGACACGGGCCAAGGTCCTGCGAGTCATTGAGCAGTACCAATACGAACCCAACAGCTTTGCCAGAGCGCTGGCCGGCAAGCGGACCGATACGATCGGGCTGTTCGCTATCAGTATGAACGAGAAGGAAAACGCGAGCCGCATTTACCAAAACAGCTACTTTGCCCCGATCGTCGATCTCGTCGTCGACACGGCGAACGCCCGTGGATTCTATGTACTTATCCATACCGTTTACTCACCGGGCGATTTTCAAAAGATCAAGCAGGCCTTCCTGCAAAAGCGGATTGACGGCGGCATTCTCGTAGGAACGCAAAAGGACATTGAGCTCGTTAGCGAATTGGTCAGCCAGGAGTCACCGCTCGTTCTTATCGACTACGATATCTCGGAAATTATGGCTGAACGCCTGAATAAGAATCATCTGGCGGTCATCAATTCCATGGATTACGAGGGAACGGTCGAAGCGATCGAATATCTGATTGAACTCGGTCACCGGGAAATCGGAATTATCAAAGGAAGAATGAACACCTTCTCCGGTCGGGAACGCTATATGGCCTACGAAAACACGCTGAAGAAGCATGGGCTGCCGATTATTGACGAATTCATTCTGGAAGGCGACTTTCTGAAGGAAACCGCCTACCGGGAAGCCTCAAGACTGGCCGAGAGCGGCAGATTACCTTCCGCCCTGTTCAGCTCGAATGACGACATGGCGATATCGGCCATGGAAGCGTTTGCCGAGCATGGGATCAGCGTCCCCGACCATCTTTCCATGATCGGCTTCGATGATGTACAGCTCTCGGCCCGAATCACTCCCAAGCTGACTTCGGTCAAACTGCCGATCGACGATATGGCCAAAGCGGCTGTGGAGAAAGTGATCGGCCTCTGCAATGCTGAAGAACCAACCTTCAGCACGGTAAGTTTTCCCGCCCGACTCGTAATTAGGGATTCCTGCAAACCGGCCGGGAATTAGACGCTGCTACAGCTGCGTAAACGCCTCACCTTATTGGCGAGGCGATCCTTTTCACTAAAATAAACGCGCGTTCATAAACGAAGGGAGAGACTTTATTCATGAAATTCGGACATTTTGACGACGTTCGCAAAGAATACGTGATTAACACGCCACAAACCCCTTATCCGTGGATTAACTATCTCGGTAACGAGCAATTTTTCGGACTGATCTCCAATACAGCCGGCGGCTATACTTTTTACCGTGATGCCCGCTTGCGCCGTTTGACCCGTTACCGCTACAACAATATACCGCTGGATACCGGCGGCCGTTACTATTATCTGCGCGATCATGACAACGACGATTTCTGGACACCGGGCTGGATGCCTGTAAAACGCGATCTTGACTTCTACGAGTGCCGTCATGGTCTTGGTTATACTTCGATCACCGGGGAACGCGGCGGCATTTCCGTCAACCAGCTCGCCTTCATTCCGCTGGGCTACAACGGCGAAGTACACCGCTTGACCGTTAAAAATACAAGCTCGGCTACGAAGACGGTTTCCCTCTTCTCCTTTGCCGAATTCTGTCTCTGGAATGCCCAGGACGACATGACCAACTTCCAGCGTAACCTCAGCACCGGTGAAGTGGAAGTTAAGGATTCCGTCATCTACCACAAAACCGAATACCGCGAACGCAGAAACCACTATGCCTTCTATTCCGTCAACCGGAACATCGACGGTTTCGATACGGATCGCGAATCGTTCGTCGGTCTTTATAACGGCCTGCATGAACCTCAAGTTGTCGTAGCCGGTAAGGCAACCAACTCCGTGGCCAGCGGCTGGTCCCCGATCGGCTCGCATGAAGTGAAGCTGACCCTTGCACCGGGCGAAGAACAAAGCCTTGTCTTCATTCTGGGTTATGTTGAAGTTGCCGAAGAAGACAAATGGGAAGCTCCTAGCGTCATCAACAAGAAACCGGCTCAAGCGATGATCGAGAAGTTCGCTACCGACGCCGATGTGGATCGCGCTATGGAAGAGCTTGCTTCCTACTGGGAGAACTTGCTGTCCAAATACCAAATTAACAGCGGCGACGACAAGCTGAACCGGATGGTCAACATCTGGAACCCGTATCAATGTATGGTTACGTTCAACATGTCCCGTTCCGCTTCCTATTTCGAGTCCGGCATCGGCCGCGGTATGGGCTTCCGCGATTCGAACCAGGATTTGCTCGGCTTCGTACATCAAATTCCGGAGCGCGCCAGAGAACGGATTCTCGACATCGCCGCTACGCAATTTGAAGACGGCAGCGCATATCACCAATATCAACCGCTCACCAAAAAGGGCAACAACGAAGTCGGCAGCGGCTTTAATGACGATCCTTTGTGGCTGATTCTCGGAACAGCCGCTTATATTAAAGAAACCGGCGATGTCAGCATTCTGGACGAACAAGTTCCGTTCGACAGCAATCCGGACAACACTGCCACCCTGTTCGAGCATTTGAAGCGCTCTTACTATCATGTTATTCACAACCTCGGACCTCACGGTTTGCCGCTCATCGGCCGTGCGGACTGGAACGACTGCCTCAACCTGAACTGCTTCTCCAAGGAACCGGGCGAATCGTTCCAAACCACCGAGAACATTGCAGGCGGTACGGCTGAATCCGTATTTATCGCAGGCCTGTTCGTCTATGTGAGCCCTGACTTTGCGGAAATCTGCCGGATGCGCGGCCTGGAAGACGAAGCTGATGAAGCCGTTTCCCAAGCGGAGAAAATGAGCGCGATCACGCTCGAGCACGGTTTTGACGGCGACTGGTTCCTGCGCGCTTACGACCACTACGGCGAAAAAATCGGCAGCAAGGAAAACGAAGAAGGTCAAATCTTCATCGAGCCGCAAGGTATGTGCGTCATGGCCGGTATCGGCGTAGAAGAAGGTCTTGCCGCTAAGGCGATGACTTCCGTCAAGGAAAGACTCGACACGAAATACGGTATCGTGCTGCAGCAGCCTCCGTATTCCAAGTACTATCTGAACCTGGGTGAAATTTCTACGTATCCTCCGGGCTACAAAGAAAATGCCGGTATTTTCTGCCACAACAACCCATGGATCATGATCGGTGAAACTGTACTCGGCAATGGCGACAGAGCGTTTGAAGTTTATTCGAAAATCGCTCCGGCCTACCTGGAAGACATCAGTGAAGTTCACCGCATGGAACCATACGTTTATTCGCAAATGATCGCCGGTAAGGATGCGGTCCGCCACGGGGAAGCGAAAAACTCCTGGTTGACCGGTACCGCTGCCTGGAACTATGTAGCGATCACGCAAGCGATCCTCGGTATTCAAGCGGACTTCAACGGTCTGAAGGTAGAACCTTGTATTCCTACAGCTTGGGACGGCTTTGAAATCACCCGCGTATTCCGCGGTGACACTTACGTGATCCAAATCAACAACCCGAATCATGTATCCAAAGGCGTGAAGAGCATGACGGTTGACGGCAATGCCGTAGAAGGCAACATTATTGCACCGTTCGGCGACGGCGGCGTCCATAAAGTTGTCGTAACGCTTGGCTAATTCACTGCACAGCCAATGACGAAGCGTGGCTTTGCCAGCGTCTCGTGATTGGATCAGTAAATTACATTGCCATAGGTAGAGCAACTTAAAGGGCCGGAATTATTGGGGATTTCCCAATGATTCCGGCCCTATCTTTTTTGAAACTGTGAGTTCATTGGAATATATCCAATGAAATTAAGCCTCTTCTTATCGACCCAGCGCTGTCGTTGGATTAAATCCAATGAAAGCCGGGGATTTGGCTGCTTTTGCGGGAAATTTGGACATCTGATTGGAAATTATCCAGTCAAGCCTCACGAATTCCCCCTCCTTGGAGCCTCTCATTGGAATTTATCCAATGAAGGTGCCAAAGGTGCCTCCTTCAATTGTGACCTCTCTATAGCTATAGTCCAACCACAATAAAACAAGCTGAAGCCACAGGGTACCCGCCCTGCCCGCATTCAGCTTGTTTTATATACTCTTCAACTATACTAACTTAAGCCTTGGCCGGCTTCACTTCGACTTCCTTGCCTTGCCCTTCCCGGTTGATCTTCACTTTCCGGATGAAGAACGACAGGACAAAAGCGACGGCGGTAATACCCGTGGCAATGATAAATGCATAATCTATGCCGTAAATAGTCGCCTCATTCGTAAATTGAGCCATCAGATCCGCATTCGCGGGATCCTTAGGATTAATGCCTGCCGAAAGGACCAGCTCCGTAATCCGATCCTTGGTCCGGGAAGACATGATCGATACCAGTAAGGCGGTACCCAGCGCACCGGCTATCGTTCGCAATGTATTGGACATAGCTGTGCCATGAGCATTTAGTCTCGCGGGAAGCTGATTCAACCCGGCGGTTTGAATCGGCATCATCAGCATGGACATGCCGAACATCCGGGCGGTGTACATCAGGATGAGATGGGTGTATGTCGTGCTGTCTGTGAGCCGGCTGAATTCCCAAGTAGTTACGATCGTGATGGCCAACCCGATGACCGCCAGCCAACGTGCGCCGATTCTGTCAAAGATGATCCCCGTAATCGGAGACATGATCCCCATCAAAATAGCCCCAGGCATCAGCAGCAATCCCGACTCAAGCGGAGAAAAGCCGCGGATCGTCTGTAAATAAATCGGAAGCAGAATCATCGCTGCGTACATCGCCATCGTTACCACGACATTAATTACCGTTGTCAGAGAGAACATATTGTACTTGAATACCCGAAACTCCAGCATCGGATGTTTGCTTGCCAACTGGCGCCAGAGGAACAGAACAAGCGCGACTACGCCCACAATCAGACTGACAACAACCTCCGTCGCCCCCCATCCCTCGCTGCCCGCCTCGCTGAAACCGTAAAGCACGCCGCCAAAGCCAAGCGTTGACAATACGATCGATAAGGAATCCAGCTTGGGACGGGATACTTCGGTTACATTCTTCATAAATATAAAGCCTAAAATAATGGACAGCACCGAGAACGGCAATACGATCCAGAACAGCATATTCCATGGATGATGCTCAATGATCCAGCCTGATAAGGTAGGGCCGACGGCAGGAGCAAAAATCATGGCAATCCCCATCGTCCCCATCGCTTGTCCGCGTTTTTCAATCGGGAAGATGGTTAAGAACACGACAGTCATCAGTGGCATGAGCACCCCCGCGCCTGCTGCCTGGATAAGACGTCCGATCAAAACCATGACAAAGCTGGACCCGATTCCGCACACCAGCGTACCTATCGCAAATAAGGTAGTTGCCGAGATAAATAGGGTGCGTGTTGTGAATCGTTCCATGAGATAGGCACTGACCGGAATCAGCACGCCGTTCACCAGCATAAACCCGGTAACCAGCCATTCTGATTCAAGATGGAGACAAACGCGCCAATAAGAAGCGCCATTACAATAGGCCATCGTTTGAATGTGGCCGATCCAGCATTTCCATGATTGTTCATTTTGATCTCCTTCTCTCAATATTTGAATCTTATAAAATTGATTTCATTCTCTAATATTTCAAATTCAAGGCATTAATGTATGTTTTATATAACTATGATCAGATCATGGAGTCAAGCAAGCAACAATCTGCCTAGTAACAGGTAATTTCACCAAATGAGAACATGGATATTCATTTCTTTTTTTTAAGCTCCGTTCAGCCTATTTCTTGATTCTAATTTTTTTTTGGTCCTATCCCCATTGCCCTGTCGATGTTATAATCATGGTAGATATATCCTAATTTACAAGGAGGGCATAATACCTATGTCATGGTTCAACAGACTTCCTCTTTCCAAGAAAATCTCCGCTGCTTGTTATCTTGTGGCCGCGCTTTTTGCCATTCCGGCATTGATCGTATTCACAATCGTCGGTAAGTTGCTTGTGGGGATCATCCTGATCGTAGTTCTGGGAGCGCTTACCTATCCGCTCACTCGTTATTTGCAAAATGCGCTGACAGGCTCTTTCGAGGATATCACCAATGCTTCGGCAAAAATTGCCAAAGGGGATTTCACCAGTCGAATCATGGAATCCGGGGGCATGGAAGACTTGAATCGCGCCTTCAATAGCATGGTGGACAAGCTTCGCAAAATTTTGCAGGAGACATCGGAAATTACGCGCAAGGTTATGGATTCAAGCCGCAGCATCGCGGACCGGAATCAGGAGCTCATCAGCGTCATGACCCAGGTAGGCCACTCCTCCAATGAGCTTGCTCTAGGGGCCAACGAAATCTCCGAAGACGTGAGCGGCATGAAAGATTCCATCGGCGAAATCGAACGCAAAGTGAGCAACTACACGGATTCCACCCGGGAAATGAGCAGCCGGTCCATTGAAATGCTGAAGCTGGTGGAACAAGGCCGGGATTCCGTATCCATGCAGGCGGACGGCATGCGCAGAAATATTGAAGCGACCGAAAAAGTGGCCGATTCGATCGAAGCGCTTGCGAAAAACGCCCGGGGAATCACCAAGATTACGGCTACCATTTCGGAAATTGCCGAACAGACAAACCTTTTGTCGCTTAACGCTTCCATCGAAGCTGCTCGGGCCGGAGAACATGGTGCCGGATTTGCCGTAGTTGCTCAGGAAGTACGTAAATTGGCCGAGGAATCCACTTCCTCCACCAAAGAAGTTTTTAATCTTGTTCGCAGCATTGAACAAGACGTCAAACTTGCGGGACAGAACATCAAGATCAACGAAGAAGTCGTTCGCCAGCAAAATGATATGATTCATGAAGCGGAACGGATTTTCCAAGAAATCGTGCAAAGCGTACAATATATTACGGAACAGATTTCCGCCTTCTCTAAAGAAAGCGAATCGATGCTGGAAAGCGCTCATAACATCTCCGCATCCATCCAGAACATATCGGCAATTACTCAGCAGTCCGCTGCCGGTACGGAACAAGTATCCGCATCCATGAACGAGCAAATTACGTCGATCCAGGCCATGGCCGATGAAACCGAAGCGATGAAAAATGCGGTATTCCAGCTTCAAAAAACGATACATATCTTCAAGTTTTAAGTTTGTGTCACCGAAAGAGCCTCGTCCTGATTCCGCAGGACAAGGCTTTTTTTATTTGATATAGTAAAAAAAAACAGACTCGATGTTACTTGTGAAGTGTATAGGGGGCCCGTCAAAGTGACCACTGATTTGGAACAATATTATCATGAGAACAAGTCGAACCTGACCGCCTTGTCTTATCGGTTGACGGGATCCTGGGTCGAAGCCGAGGATATCGTTCAGGAGACATTTTTGGCAATGTTCGAAAATGCCGCCGGACTCGAACATATTCGCGCCCCGGGGCCTTATTTTAGGCGAGCGGTCGTAAACCGCAGTTTAAACGCTATACAATCCCCTAGATTGTCGCGTGAAACTTACTTTGGCACTTGGCTTCCGGAGC
The DNA here is from genome assembly GCF_018101095.1 of Paenibacillus sp. Marseille-P2973. NCBI lineage: Bacteria > Bacillati > Bacillota > Bacilli > Caryophanales > Paenibacillaceae > Paenibacillus > Paenibacillus sp. Marseille-P2973. Next base: position 328,538 of record NZ_JAGQEH010000003.1, on the reverse strand, counting down.
CCGTTTTTCTGCAGACATCTCATGCGGCGGATGAACCCATACTTAGAGAGGAACAAATTTCGTATGCGTTTATGACCATGCTGGAACACCTTTCTCCCCAAGAGAGGGCCGTTTTTGTGCTGAGGGAGTCGTTTGGCATAGAATATGATGAAATCGCATCGATACTGGGGAAGAATGAAGCGGCATGCCGGAAGCTGTTAAGCCGGGCTCGAAAGAAACTGGGACCGGTACCGCCTGAATCGCCACCGAGCGATCAAATTGTCCCCGGCTGGGTTAGCGCCTTCCTAAAAGCAGCGCGTACAGGTGAGTTTGCTCCCCTGCTGGAGATGTTCAACGAAGACGCCGTGATGTGGAGCGATGGCGGAGGTAAAGTCCGCTCGGCTATTCATCCGATCATCTCGAGAAAACGGATCATCGCTTTCTGGGCCGGGATTACGAAAAAAGGCTCTATGGAGGGCGATTTGGTACCGACCTTGATCAATGGTCAAGAAGGGCTAGTTTTATACCGGAACGGGGTCGCTGTGAAAGTCATTCTTATTGAAGGGGATCACACAGGTCATATTGTGAATATCTACCTGATAACCAACCCGGACAAGCTAATCCACGTACCGGCAAAGAAATGACTGTGGGCTTCGGTCACAAAAACCTTTCTCCACCTGTCTATCTATTTGAAGACAAAAATATATCCAAGGTGGAGGAATGAATCATGAAAATGAGACTGAACCATTACACTGCAAATCCGGAAGTATACCGTGCGATGAGCCAACTGGAGCGCCATGTCCGAGAAAGCGGACTGGACCGGATTGTATACGAGTTGATCAAAATTCGGGCTTCGCAAATCAATGGCTGTTCCTTTTGTCTCGATATGCATACGAATGAGCTGCGCAAGCTGGGCGAAACGGAGCAAAGGATTGCCCTGGTAAGCGTCTGGAGAGAATCGCCGTGCTATACGGACAAAGAAAAGGCGGTTCTGGAGCTAACAGAAGCTGTTACTTTGATTTCAAAGGGCGGAGTGTCTGAAGAACTGTTTAACCGGATTTTGACGTTTTACAGTGAAAAAGAAACGGTGGATCTGATTTTTGCGATCAATTTGATCAACAGTTGGAACCGAATCGCAATCACGACCGGCATGTTCCCAGGTTGCCTGGACAATGCCTGATAAGTCCAATCTATTATTCGAACAGAAAGAGCCCGGGGCAATGGCCCCGGGCTCTTTTTGTTATGACATAACGATGAAGCGTATTATACGGCCTTCAACCGGACCCACATACTTGCAAAATCGCCCCTTAATGAAGATACCGGCAGCCCTAAGGCCATCAAACGATCACCGCCGTAAATTTCTCCACTCGCTTCCAAACAATAGTTCTTCTCCGGATCCAAACCTTCCAGCTTCACATTACGAAGCGGCGCATTCGGTTCCGCCAAAACTTTAAAATAGAACAGCAAGGCTTCATTACGGTCGCGGCTAACGAACATCCAGGAGGTCTCGTTGCCTTCAAACGGGCTAAGGAGCCGGTACATCTCACCCTGCTGAACCAATCCGCGAATCTCCTTGTAAGTTTCAATTTGCTGTTTAGCGGTTTCTTGTTCCTCTGCCGTAAATTTAGTCAAATCAAGCTCGTATCCGAAGTTTCCGGACATGGCCACATCGCCGCGGAACGTAAGCGAGGTTGTACGTTCCACTTGATGGTTCGGTACGGCCGAGACATGCGCTCCCATCGTCGACACGGGATATACAAGGCTGGTTCCGTACTGGATCTTCAACCGCTCGACAGCATCGGTATCATCGCTGGTCCACGTCTGTGGCATATAATACAGCATCCCCGGGTCAAACCGGCCGCCACCGCCCGAACAGCTCTCGAACAAAATGTGCGGGAATTCTCCGGTAAGGCGTTCGAGCAGTTCGTACAAACCTAGAATGTAACGGTGCGCAATTTCTTTCTGCCGATCAGCCGGAATTTCGGACGAACCGATTTCCGTCATATTGCGATTCATGTCCCATTTCACATAGGTGACCGGAACCGTGCTGAAAATATCACTTAAACGCTCATACAGATACTCACGGACATCACTTCTCGACATATCGAGCACAAGCTGCTCCCGGGCTTCCGTCCGGCGGCGGTCCGGCACATGCAAACACCAGTCCGGCTGGCTGCGGTAGAGATCGCTGTCAGGCGATACCATTTCCGGCTCGAACCATAACCCGAATTGCAACCCGGTTGCCTTCACCCGGTTCGCCAGATCTTTCAGGCCGCCCGGTAACTTGCGCCGGTCCTCAAACCAATCCCCGAGCGAGCTGTTGTCACGGTCACGCCGTCCAAACCAGCCGTCATCAAGCACAAACAGCTCGATTCCCAGCTTGCTCCCCGCTTGAGCGATCGCCTCGATTTTGTCGGCATTGAAATCGAAGTAAGTCGCTTCCCAGTTGTTGACCAGAATCGGACGCTCACGGTCACGGTGCTGTCCCCGGCAAAGTCTTGTCCGGTATAAACGATGATATTCCCGGGACATGCCTCCAAGGCCTTCGTTCGAGTACACAAGCACCGCTTCCGGCGTTTGAAAAGATTCACCCGGCTCCAGATGCCAAGAGAAATCAAACGGATTCAAGCCAATTTGCAGACGGGTCATTCCGAACTGCTCCACTTCGGCTTCAGCGATGAAGTTACCGCTGTATACCAAACTCACGCCGTACACTTCTCCCTGCCGCTCGTTCGCATCCGGACGAAGCAAGGCAAAGAACGGATTTTGCTGATGCGAGCTGGAACCTCTACGGCTTCCGATTCCCGTAACGCCCGGTGCAAGCCTTCTTCTCTGAACATGACGCTCCCGTGCCCACGCTCCCGACAAATACAAGGCATCGTAATCGGAATCGGCAAAATCCAGCGAGGCGCTCAATGCCCGCTCCAATTCTAACGGGGCCCCGCTCTCGTTCACGATCCTTGCCGATCTGGTGATCGCAGCAGAATCCGCAAATACCGTATAACTCAAAATGACGGTCAGACCGGAAACCGCATCGCTGAGTTCCAGCTCCAGCGTTTCGGCTTCGCTCTCGTGCTCCGTATACACGGCCGGCAGTCCTTTTAAATCCGGCTTACCCTGAAGGATTCGATGCGTCCGGTAGGCAAGCTCGGTTACCCGTGTACCATTCGCCAGCTTCACTTGATAAGCCGGGCTTCTAAAATCGCTGCTCCCGTATTGAGGGTATTCTTGCGGCAGCGTATCCAATGAAATCGATTTGTCATCCGGTATCGGATTCGGGCTGAAGGAGGCCCGCTCATTAAAACTCAACATTCCCTTCAGATTACTGTCCTGTCTAAGTTTGCGTCCGTAATAAACATGGGCGGCATACCCGCGAACCAGTTGTATGATGTAGCTGGAGTTTTGCGATTGTAAATGGAACAGGTTTTGAGCTTTGTCGAAAAAGATAGGCATTGGAATCCTCCTGAAATGTTCTGAATTCTGGAATGATATCCTTCATTCTACTATGTTATCCAGAAGGAGTAACGATAATAAAGTGATTTTCTATATGGACTTTTGTGTTATCTTCTTCATAAATCAGAACTCATGATACCGTTAGTTGAAATATGCGAAAACACATGGTATCCGTTTTTCCCCTTCCGCTTGGCACGGTACATTGCGCTATCGGCTTCTTCCAACAAACGGGCCCGGTCCGCCTTGGATGCTTCGCACATGCTGATGCCGATGCTCCCCGTTACGGATATATCCCGGTCCTGGATAAAATACGGCCTGCTAATCTTTTTCAAGATTAACGAGGCCATAATTTCAACCTGGTTAGGATCGCAGTTTTTCATAATGAACAGGAACTCGTCGCCGCCCATCCGGAACGCCAGTTGGTTTTTGTTCGTGACCTGCATCAAGCCTTGACTCACTTCTTTAAGCAGCGCATCTCCCGCCGAGTGGCCATAAGTATCATTGATTTCCTTAAAACCGTCCAGATCCAGACTTAGCAAAGCCAAATTTTCTTTCTTCCGATAATGCTCCCAAAAATCATCGAACCCGCTTCGATTCAGCAAACCCGTCACGGGATCCCGGTACACCAATTCCCTTAAAGCATTTCTTTCCTCCCGCAAAGCACGTATGTAGAGCGCTCCTCCCAAGAAGACAATCAAGAGTAATCCATATATAAAATAGTGCACATAAGGACTTGTCAAATTCATTTGTATCACCAACCCGTACTGTTGTCGTTTATCCTGACGCTAATTCCCTGTCTGTTTGGGGATCTTGAATGATACCGTCGTGCCTTGGCCGCTTCTACTGGTTATGCTTAGTCCCCGGCCGTAAATTTGCTTCAATCTCCGGTCCGTGTTGATCAAACCGATCCCCCGATGAACATGATCCGTCCCCGCCAAAAGTTGATCCAGCTTATCCTTTGCTATGCCCACTCCGTCATCTATAACCGAAATGAGCCAGCCGTTCTCATCCTCGGTTATGCCGATTGTAACCGTACCGCCGCTGGCCCGCGTCAAAATACCGTGCCGAACCGCATTTTCAACCAGGGTTTGAAGCGAAAGCGGAGGGACTTCAGCAGACAACGATCCCGAGATGTCCCACTGAATTTGTAACCTGTCTCCAAACCTTTCTTTCTCAATATACATATAAGAACGCGTCAGTTCCAGTTCAAGCTCCAGAGAGACCAAACGCTGCAAATTTCTAGGATTAAAGCTCATCTGCAAATAGTTTCCGAACTCTTCCAGCAGACCGATCATCCTGCCAGGGTCACTCTCGCTTAATGAGGCGATAGAATTTAGCGTGTTGAACAGAAAATGCGGCTGGATTTGAGCTTGAAGCCATGCGGCCTCCATCCGCAAGCGTTCGCCGACCGAATGCCTGAGATGAATCAAGGCTTGGACCCTTGCCTTTAAATCGAGCGATCCTACGGGTTTAGTTACATAATCGTTGGCTCCCGCCGCAAAACCGGTATAAATATCCTCCTGACGGCTTCTGGCTGTCAGCAGTAAAATCGGCAGCTCCGTCATCCCATATTGAGTACGAATCAATTGGGTCAACTCATATCCGGACATTTGCGGCATCATGACATCCGATATGACGAGGTCCCAATCCCCTTGCTCCAAATATTTCAGCGCTTCCCTCCCGCCGGAAGCTGTGGAAAGATCGTATTGCTCCGCAGAAAGAATATTCCCGAGAATCTTTAAGTTAATGGGATCATCATCGACAGCCAAAATGCGCGGCTTGCTTATAAAATGAACCGGGGAGCATTGTCCCCATTCGCTAGTCTCAGCTGTAGCCACCTCATTCTCCGCCGCTCTTATAACTCCCTCAGCGACTGGGGGCAAATCGCTAATCCCCCGGATTTCGTGCCGGATTTCGCTCTCCGGCAGTCTCTCCAGGTCGTTATCCACTTCAAGTTTGAACTTAAATATCGATCCTTCGCCCGGTGACGATTGTACCTCCAATGTTCCGCCATGCAGTTCGACCAGTTGCTTGCAAATGCTTAGCCCTAGACCGATTCCGCCGGCTCCCGACTTTACGGTTTCCGCTTGTTCATAGGGCCTGAAAATGATCCGCCGGGTCTCTTCATCCATCCCGATTCCCGAATCCTTGACTCTAATGATTGCCAGCCCGTCCTGGAGTTCGGCTTCGATTGAGATGATTCCTTTTTCCGTAAACTTAATACTATTATGGATCAGATTGAATAAAATCTGGACCAGCCGATTCTCGTCAGCGATCACCTTTGGAAAGGAATCCGGAACCTTATGCACCAATTCCACCGCTTTGCCGTCCGTCAAATAACGGAGCATATCGAATACCCCGACAATCACGCCCTGAAGATGAACGCTCCGTTTATTCAAGCGGACATTTCGTTCGCGCAGCAAGGTTACATCTATCAGATCATTCAACAATAGTGACATTCTCTGGCCTACAGTAACAATCAGCTGCAAATTCCCGCGGCTTGACTCTGATAACGTGCGAGATTCGTTCTCCAATACGCCCTGAGCCATATTGATCATCCCGTGCAAAGGGTTTCTGAGCTCATGCGAAGTATTCGCCAGAAAGTCATCCTTCAGTTTGTCCGCTTTCTGGAGTTCATCCGCTAGCTTCCGAGACCGGATCGTCATTTGAGAGAAACGAATGAACCAGAAACAAGCAAAGCTGAGGAAAGCAATAATGAAATCAAACGGGTAATAAGGCATGTCGGGCCAAACTCTGCTTTTGAACACGCCGCCTATCAAAATATTGGTCGAAAGAGCAACCGCTGATAGAAGAATGAAGAATGCCGTTCGTTCGCCCTTGCGAATGGTTTCAAAAACGAGGGAAGGAACAAGCACCGCTACCGACAACATGATGATCAAAAGTACATAACGGCAAAAAATGATATACTGCACAGGCAAACAGATGATCAGCATCAGATTGACCGCACATAGCCCGACAAATGCAGCCGTCCCTTTCTTAAAACCGCGACTTCCTAGCAGCGCACGGATACATAAAGTCAAAAAAGCCGGAATTGCGGTATAGACGGCGATTCTTATTTTCAAGGACCAATCAAAATCTATCGGCAGCCATACTAAAAGCATCTTATCATCGTCAATCAGGATCGATATAATGGCAAAAAAGAGGGTTATGGAAAAATAAGCGAGTTCTCTGCCGCGATGACCAAGCAAGTATAGGATGCCTGCGTAAAGAGCGTGCAGCAGAAGAACCACGCATACGATTATCTGCATACTTTGGGTGAAAAACACTTCTCTCGACACGGCTTCAGCCGTACCGAATTTGATCGATTGGGTGATGCCTCCGGTGCTATACATCTTATAGTTGGCAGCTTGGATCACGATCTCGAATTCATTACCATCAGGCTTGAATTGAACAGTATACGGGGTATTCTGGGCCTGGTAAAGAGCCCGGTTAGCCGCCGGGTTTCCAATTTGCTTCAGCAGCTCGCCGTTCACGTATAATTTTGAGGCACTCTGTATGTTCTGAATCCTCAGTCCGAAGATTTGCCCGGCGTCCTCTACAAGAACTCTAAGCCGGTAGGTTCCGTATCCATAACCGGATTTATTGCCCACCGCCTGGTTCCATTTTCCCGGTACCTTGATCCATTTCTCCTTCTGTTCCGCATTTGGAATAAAGCCGCCGTCTTCCGCCGGTTCCCAAAGGACTCCGGGAATAAACTCCCATTCTCCGTTTAAATATACAACCTGCTTATCGTTAAATTTCCAATCTCGCAAATCGATAACCCCTTGATGTGCATGGGGATGCGGCGGAACCGTTCTAAACTGAAACCAAAGCAAACGTAGACTTAGAAGGATAAGCAGGAACACACCTAAATATAGAAACATTTTTTTCTTGGAGATGACATTCTTATTATTGTTGGACAAAGGAAAATTTCATCCTCTCTTGGCAATTAGGTGCAGACGCTTATAAACCTTATATTATATATGTAATCTCCCGTTTTGGGCCTTTATGGCGATCTTATCGTCTATCTCAACTTCGTTCAAGCTGGATATCCTTGTCTATTTGATAAAGTATAATGTAACGAACTCTACAAAATCTCGACTTCCATTAAAAAAGATGACCCCTGAAGAATCCAGAGGTCATCCGCTTGCCAATATAATTACGAGCGAAAACTAGTCAAGGGGAATCAGCTTCCCGAACAAGGCATACCTGGCATTGTTGAATTCATAAGAGCAGGTGCACAATACCACAATCCGATCTTCCGCCTGCACATCCACCTCGCTCTGAAAGGTAGATTCCGCCTTCAGCTCGCCGATGTACTCAAGAAAATCACGGTCATCATCAAACTCCAGCCGAAGAAACTCATAATCTCCGTCTGCGAGGATCCCTGCAAAGAACTCAATGGAATACGAACCGTCGGGCGTGTACAGTTGCATGACAGAATGTTGGTCATAATAGGCTTGATCCCTGTAATCCGTTAATGATGCGAACATGGAACCGTCTTTCATGTTATGCCCGTATATGATGGTGCTTTTCCCGGAAAAATCGCCCGGTGTCCGATAATCGACGAACAGACTGCCCAGCTTGTTCTTTTGTCCCGTAAACAGATGGTTCAGATAATAATCGTTATCTTTGCCTTGCACTACGGGGTAGTCGATTACACTTTCCTCTGCCGTAATCCAGGCCACTGCGTCCGCATTGATTTGCCTCAAGGCGGTGAAATCCACCTGTTTGGCCTCCTCCACGACAGGAGCTTCTGAAACGCTGTCCGGGCGTAACTCGAGTTCCTGCTGCTCCAGTAATGTTCGGACCTGTGCATAGGCCGCGTCCCCCCGGGTATATTCCCGCTGAGATACTAAGAGAATATACACCGAGCTCAACACGCCAAGCAGGCATACTCCCATCAGCAGACGCAGCAGCAAATGCATACCGGACCTGCGTGTTTTTGCCATGCTTCTGTTCTTTTTCATATCTCTTCCTTATGAAAAGGGCCTGCAACGGAATGATTTCGTTTTGGACAGGCCCTTTCCTGTCTCTTTAATAGTCTGCTTAATCTATTGCTTCAATCCCTTCGAGCTTCTTCTCCGCAGGACGAAATCCGCAGAGAACAGCGCGGCCAGTGCCATTAGGGAAAATATCAATCCTAATTGAGCCATCTGCTTGAGGGAGCTATCCCCTGTTTTCGGAGTACCGCCTTGAACACCGTCAGATCCTCTCTGATCTGTACCGCCGTGATTGCCGGTACCCTCATTGCTGCCGGTAGAGCCATCGCCGCCGGCTGATCCTCCGTCTTCGTTACTGCCGTTATTTCCGTTATTTCCGTTGTTGCCGTTGTCGCCACCATTATCTCCCGGTTGCGGCTCCTCAGGCGATGGCTGTTCAGGCTCATTGTCATTCTTGGAATTGATGAAAGCTGCGCTCTGCGTCGTATTGCCTTGAATCACACCGGATGCTCCTGTGCTGACCGACACATATCCTTCTGCAGTATAATCAGCTTCGCTAACCGTATAGCTTGCTCCCTTAGGCAGCCCGTAAACTGTAATGCTCTCCCCGTGAGCCAGCGAAACGGTGCCCCCACTTTGAATAACCCCGCTTCCGCCGTTTCCTGAATAGCTGTAGAAGCCCGGCGCGCCGCTAAAGACAATTGTGAAGCTGAATTTCTTCCCGCGGTCGCCTGCATTGCCGGCAACAGTCTTCCCTACTGTCAGGCCACCTGTCTCGGAAGGCGTATTCGGCTCCGAAAGTCCAGGACCCGGTCCGGGACCCGGCCCAGGGCCCGGCGGTACAGAAACATTTTTCGTATTAACGAATGCGGCTGTCTGGACATCGTCTGTCACGATCGTGCCGGTATCTCCCGTGCTTGCAGTTACATATCCATCCGCGGCATAGTCCGCCTCGGTTACCGAATAAGTCGTATCCTTCGGCAGACCCGCGATAGCAATGCTTTCTCCGTGGGCCAGCGAGACGGTATCGCCGCTGCTGACAGTACCGTCAGCCGCACCGCCTGCTCCCGTATAATTATAAGTTCCTGTTGCGCTAAAAGTAATCGTAAAATCAAATTTTTTGCTTTGGTCTCCCGCATTGCCGGCTACTGTTTTGCTGATAACCAGACTGCCCGGCTTATCCTTCGTATTCGTAAATGAAGCCGACTCCGTATCATCCGCAACAATGATGCCGGCTGCATCAATACTAGCAGTGATATACCCTTCGGAGGAATAATCGGCTTCCGTTACCGTATATTCCGCATCTTTAGGCAGGCCGGTAATGATAACGCCTTCCCCATGTGCCAGAGCAATCGTACCTCCGCTGCTGATGTTACCATTGCTTGCGCCGCCGGTTCCAATGTAGCTATACGTTCCTGTAGCTCCGGTAAATGTGACCGTGAAATTGAACTTCTTGGCCAAATCTCCGTCATTTCCGGCAACTGTTTTGCTGATGGCCAGATTGCCTGCGGTATTCTCACGGTAGTTCACTACCGTGAGCAGGTTAGAGCCCGTGCCGGTCTTACCGTCAATGGAAGTGACAACAGTAGGACCGGAAGTATCTACGCTGACCGAATGGGCTTCATTATCCAATCTGTAACCGAAAGGAGCAGACGTTTCTTTAAGCACATATTGTCCGGCCGGGATTGCTCTCATCGTCAGCTTACCGTTACCGGCGCTGAGAGCCTTACGAATAACAGTGTTTCCATCCGCCGAGAACAGGGTGAATTCGGCACCAGGAAGTACGGCCGCTGTCGCTCCGTCCGTTTTCGTTATTTCAAGCCAACCGCCTCTTTGCATGGTTGCGTTGCTGTCCGCCATGCTGATTGCATAATTCACAGCTTGATTTTCTATGTTGACATTGCTATTAGATAAACGTACCTGATTAGTAACGGCGCCTGGATCACCAGTTACGTCCGTCAAATAAGTTAAGCGGTAAGCCTTGCTGCTATCCGGAATGATAAAGGTCAAAACACGGGTTGTATTATCGTAAGAAATATTACCGCCCAGTTGGAGAGAAACGGGATTTGCTTCCTCAAGCGTTCCATCCTCCTTCAGTGTTAGTTCCGTGGCAGTAATATTGTTGTCCAGCAACAGCACGCCCTTGGAATCCGTGCGTAAATCAAGACCGATTGGCAGTGTGTCCCCAATCTTCTCACTTACATTTGTCAAAGCATAAGGGTTATAATCCACAGTCCACTTCAAGGTGCCCTGCTGGGGAACCGTGTAGGATTTTTTCAGAATCTCGCTCTTAATCGATACGTTCCGGGTTTTAGATACTCCTGTCGCCCATTTCTCCGCCTTCAGCTCCAAGTTGTTGGTAACTGTCGAAGTCTTATTGTTGCTAAAATAGGCGTCAAGCGTAGTGTTGTTCGGCTTAGCCTTCACTAAAATAACATAAGGCTTGTTCAGCGGGCTGAAAGTAAAGGCAGCCTTGCCTGTCTCAGTAAAATCAGCCGTCATTCCTGCTACCGTATCCGGCGTGGAGTCGACAGCATTCACAGAAGAGCCTGAGCCCGCCGTTCCCTCGAAGACAAGGTAGTTTTGGCCAGGTGCAATCTCCGTAAATTCCCAACCCGCAGGTAAGGTATCCGTAATGGTAGCTGCTCCCAGTGCCTCATCGTCCGCATTTTTCACGGCATTGAAATCCAAACCGTCTGCGTTGACGCTAAGCCGGAAAATAACCGACTTGTCGGAATAATCAAAACCTTCCGAAGCGTTGGTCGTGCGATGAATGTTAACGCCTGCGGCTGGATCGGCTTGCGCATCACGTTTCAGCAGTTCCTTCTCCAGCATTCGGCTGTCATAGCTCACGTTTCCTGTAGCTGTATTCAGCCTAGTGGTATTACTAAACAGCGAAGCCGTATTATTTACGGTAGATGTCTTGTTTCCTGCAAAAACACCAGGGTCTACCACAAGCGTCTTAAATGAGAAACTGTTAGCCGCTGTTATTGAAAGAGTGCTGATTTCCAGCAGATCTGCAACTCGCTCCCCGTCTTGCTCAATCGGTATAACGTTTAAATTTCCGTCTCCCGTGTAACTGCCTGTTACAAATTTCAAGCCATAACGCGGAGTTAGTTCCCCTTTATTAATACCTGACGGGAGGCCGGTCACTGTATTAAGGTTAATACTGTTTTTGTAGACAAGCAGGTCGTACACCTTCATGTCCGGGATGTTTTGGCCTTTTGCGTCCACGTTGACCGTCCATGTAATTTCGCGACTGGTTTTATCGAGCGTACCCGTCTTGGTAATAGCATTGTAGCCGATGCCTACCCCAATATTGCCTGTGCCCGGATTCACTCCGGCTGGCTTGCCGTCCCAGTCCAGCGTCGCGGAATTATAAAATGTTCTCGTGCCTGTCGTAATGTTGGTATCTGTCACTTTGCTCGTGATAATCAGGCGAACAATTTCATTGACCGTGCCCGGAAGCGTATATTCGCCGCCTGCAGGCTCCGAGGAAATGTCGCTATGATGAGTCCAGGTCGTACCGTCTGCAGAAGTCTCCCATTCCGCCGAATCAAAGGTCAGGCCATCCGGTAATTGATCCTTGATCGTCAGATTGTCTAGAGTAGCCTTTGCCCGGTTGGCTGTAATCGTCCAGGTGATAGTGCGGTCATTTGGATCATATACGCCGCCAACGATCTCGTTGCTGGCTACCCCACTCTTTTCAATCCATTTCGGCGGTGTAAATGTCACCGTGGTCGAGTCGTCCTTAACGGAGACATTGCCTTTCATCAATTTTGCAGTATTGTTTACGGATTGACTATTGTTAGCATAGTACTTGTTTTCCGGAATCTTCGTCTGGAAAGTAATGATTTGCGGGCTCACCGAATTCTCAGGGAATGTATACTCAACTACATTTCCCGTTATCGGATCGGGTGTAACAGGAGTTCCTCCCAACTCGAAAGAACCCGACACCATTTCACCTACTCTGGTCAGATCATCATTAAATATGTAATCCTTCAGATCCAGTGAATTACTGTTTTGGGTTGCATTTAACTCCACCTCCCAATCAATCACCCGATTGGATAAATCGACTGTGCCGTTCTTTTCAACATTGTAGATAATCTCAGCCGGAGGAACAGTTACGATATAGGTCTTTCCAAGAATGGTTACCGTATGATCACCTTCGGTCCCGGCGCTTCCGCTGTCATCATATTGCAGCTTTGCTGTAAACTCTCCTGCAACATTCATGTAACCGCCAATCCCATCAAAAATATCGGCGTCCCCGTCAAAATAGACCGCCGCAGTAACGGTACTCCCCGCCTGGGACAGGCTCGCACTAGCAAGCTGCTTAGGTCCGAATTTAAGCGGAGGAATCGGATCCGGTATCGCGGTGAAACCTTGACTTAACAGAATACTGGCCTTATCCCCGTATTCGATGATCTCTGGCGGGGTAGGATTGTCTCCTGCCACCGGAACACCGAAGGAAACTGAAACCTCAATCGGTTTCTTGCTGTTGATCTTGTCGTTTTCCGTAATGATCTTTCCATCTTGCATAACCACAGCCGTCAGGTTCGTAAGCACGCCCGTCTTATCTTCAGCGGCTATAGCCGTTCCGCCGGCGGGAGCTACGGTGCTTACCAGAACTATCAGAACCAGCAGCCAATTCATTAGCTTGGATTTCACTTCATCAACTCCTTATTTTCATATTTATTTTTTTGTCTGTAGCAGTTTATAATCATTCAAATGTCCCACCCTCAACCCCTCTCCGACAATTTTTGCAACGCTTGTTTGTACATATTACCTTTTGAATCTGGACAAAATCTCTACAATTTCAAATCCAAGACGCAAAAAAGGGATGCCTTATCAGGCACCCCGATCTCTATTAATTATGTAGTTCCGATTCCAGGCATTTTGTCCATTCCTCATACCAATCGGTAATGTAGTCAGGCAATAGAACGTTAAATTCCTGCTGCAAAACCGAGTTCAATGAGAGATAGTGCTTTTCAACCATAGTAGGATTGTGGAGCAAAGCATATATTTTCATCAAGGCAAAATAGGGTTCTTCCTCCTGAGGATGCAGCTCGCACAAATTGTCGTAGATAGAGATGGCCTTCTCCCATTCCTCCTGTCCGACGTACCATTCCCCGATCGAATAAGAAGCCCTTAACCAAAGGTTCCTGAGACGCTGCCGCTCACTTTCAGCCCACCAATAATCATATTCCTGCAAATAATCCCCGGTATACAGCTTCATAACCTCTATGTAATCTTCAATCGATTCCTTGGATACAGGGGGCAAAGCCGTTAGCTTCAATTCCCACTCTTCAATATCCAGCGGAATTTGCTCCAGATTCATCATGTATCCCTCTGATGCATTTACGATTTGAATCTGGTCACCGAAAGGCTTCAACGTTTTTCGAATATGATAAATAGCGGTGTAGAGCTGCGAATACACTTTATCCTGTTCGTACTCCGGCCAAAACATTTCCGTCAGAAGCGATTTGCGAACCCATTTGCCCCGATGCTGAAGCAGGTACATAAATAGCTCCTGGGCTTTTGTCGTTCGCCATTGAAGCAGGTTTTGACGCCCTTCTTCCGTTTCGACGCTGACTTGCCTGAACAAATTGATGCGTGTGTGCCTGATTTTATCATTTGCAGTATCCTCAATCGGTTTTGCATCCATATTCGCCGCAATCCGATTCAATGTTTTCTCGAGCCGTTCCGACCTAATCGGTTTCAGAATATAGTCCAGCGCATTCAGTTCAAAAGCTTTGACCGCAAATTCATCATAAGCCGTGACGAACACAACCTGAATTTCCGGCTTCCGCTCCAAAATTTGTTCAGCCAATTCGATGCCGCTCATCTCGGGAAGATTGATATCCAGAAACACAAGATCGGCCTGAAGTCGAATGATCTCTGTAACGCTTTCCAAAGGATCGGTATACTTCCCGACAATCTCTATATCCATGGCGAGCTTTCTCAATTGACGCTCCAAATAATCCAAAGCCAGCCGTTCATCATCTACCAGGATTACTTTCATAGACTAGACTCCTTAGCCAAAAATCATGACCTAAATTTATCCATCTGATTAAAAGGATAGCACAACTGACGAGAACAAAGAAGTCCCGGGCGCATCGTCCGGGACTTTCGAAAGAAAAACAAAATCGAAAACTCTGAGCCAAGCTCTTAAAGCATAAACAATATAGGACTTAGGTGCCTCATAAGAACAAAAAAAACAGCTATATGGTATCCCAGTTCACTTGAAATACAACAGCAATTTCAACTTTTTCAAAGCTACACAACGTTTCCAAAAGAATGCTTGACTATATAGTCTATTAGACTTATTCTAATGGTAGCTAGATTCATATTTTTACCTAATTACATACTTCTTGATTTGATAAAGGCAAACCCATTGAAAAGTGGGGACGCAAAACTATAGGGGTTAAGGCGGAATTTTCCGCTAAGCCAGCCAGTTACCGATTGAAGAAGCTCAACTCTTTTGTTGATCTCAACCTTCTTATTCGGTAAGAAGGTTTTTTGTTATCGTAAACCAACTTCATATTTTCATATTGATAAAGGCAAATCCATCGAAAGATGGGGACGCAAAGCTATAGGGGCTACCACGGACAAGCCGTAACGCCAGCCAGTTGCCGATATGGAAGCCAAACGTAAATACATGTTATTTCGTTACTTCCTGATTCGGTTAGTATGCATCAATTTTTGGTGCAATTTGGGAGGAACCGAAATGAAACGTGTTTTTTATTTGGCAATCGCTATCATTTTCACTTTAAATTTAGCTGCTGTTCCGGCATACGCCAATTCTACCAACAAATTGATAGATGATATAGTCGTATTGCCTCAAGGTGAATATAACAAAACCGATGCGAATAAAATGATGAACCGGCTGTCCTTGATTCCCTCTTCTCTGTTGCAAGGTTTGAAAGACAACGGCGTTAAGGTCAAACTGGTCAATGGAAAGATTACCGATGAACCCGAGTTCGCTCAATACAAAGGTGTTACGCCTAGAGGCTGGGAAAACACAGGACTTACATGGGACGATGTTCCGGGCGTCAGCTCTAATGTCGTTATCGCAAGAATCGGATACAGCAACAAAGGCAAAGGACACAATGGACAAAACCTCGAACTTCATGAAACCTTCCATGCGATCGACCGGATCGTTCTGAACAATGTAAGCTCCTCTTCCGATTTTCTTGAGGTCTGGAAGAAAGAAGCGAACAACGATTATGAAGGCGACGGCTATGTATCGGTTTACTCGACCGAGTATTTTGCGGAAACCGCAACGCTGTATTTCTACAGCGACAAAACACGGAACCACCTGAAAGAGGACATGCCTTTAACCTATGAATTCTTGGACAAGCTGTTCTCGAGTGCACAATAAATAAAAAGCTCCCTTTCGGTTAAGGATTCTAACCGAAAGGGAGCTTTTTGGGTTTTTAAGGATAGACACGGTTAGGAAGTACTTCTTCCCAAACCTCTACTTCAGCGTCTTCTTCTCTGGAGTAGTCATGATGATTCGTGGCTTCAAGGATGTCGTAGTAATACCACTTACCGTAGACATTATCCGGCCACATCTTGGCATCTTCATGAATTCCGTCCTTATCGACTTTTCTGTTCAGCACGCTGTTGATGAACGCGGCGGCTTCAGCCCGAGTAATGTATTGATTCGGTTTGAAGGTTCCGTCCGTGTAGCCTTTGATCCAGCCTTTATTGGCTGCGGAGGCAATATACTTTTCTGCCCAGTGTCCTGTAATATCCGTGAAACTATCGTTTGCCCGCTCATCAAGCTTGTCAAAACGGGAAGCGATCGCCGCGAACTCGGCTCTGGTAATGTATTGTCCCGGTTTAAAGGTACCGTCTGGATATCCGGTAATGACTCCTGCATTTTCCATCGTGGAAATATGCTTGTTGGACCAACGCGTAGCCCCTACGTCGGAGAAGGAATTGCCGGTTTTCAGGTATTCAGAACGGCTTTCATCATCCAGCAACCTGTAGAAAATCGCTGCTACTTCTTCGCGGGTAATGTTGTTAAGCGGCTTCACCGAGCCGTCAGGATACCCGTTAATATAGTCGTAGTGATTCTCCATTTCAAGGGTTGGCGGAACAGCTGGCAGCGGCGGCAAGGCCGGCAGCGGAGTTACGGTCGATCCGCTCGAGGTATTCGAACCTCCGGATCCACCCGGGTTAGCCGAATTTCTAGTGTAGTAGAAAATATACTCTTGGCCTGCCTGCGTTGTAAATGTGTAGGCATCGGTCGATTTCACCGGAGTGTAGCCGGAGATCGATACGGCCGTCAGAGTTTTCGTCTCGCCTGGTTTGCCTGTAAATACGCTTGGACTTGCAAGCTGCTCGTTTGTTCCGTTCAACAAATACTTGACGGTGAGTTGCTGATCAGTTGGTGCGTTTTTCGTATAGTAGAACACGTAATTTTGGTTTGGTTCGTCGCTATAACGATATTCGAAGCTTGGAATTTCAGGAGTATAACCTGGAACGTTTTTCGCATTCAGCGTAAATTGGGTTCCTGCTTTTCCTTCGATGACTTCCTGTGAAGCAATTTCCCCATTCGTTTCTCTGTCGAGGTACGAAATAGTGAGTTTCACTACGTCACCAGAAGGCTCGCCAAGGTTATAGTAAATCGTAAATTCCTGCTCCAAATCAAGGGTTACCGTATAGTTATAAGAGAATTCTTCCGGCATATAAACCGCATCTGCTACGGAAATCGGACCTGCTTTCAGAATAATTGTCTCACCGACTTTTCCACTGGCAGGAGTTGGTTCCATAAGCGGCAGATTGGATTCTCTGTCAACATGATGAACGAGAACCGTCCGTTCCAGGCTTGAAACGTCTTGCGTGTAAGTGAAAGTGAATACGTCGTGAAGCGGCTCGTTTTTGAATGTATAAGGAACGCTGTAATCGTGTGGTTTATAAACCGCACCAGTTACCGAATCCGTATAATCATTCGCGGTGAGCGTGATTTCTTCACCCACTTTACCCGAATGCTCGGTCGGATCTAGCAAATCATTGCCCGTAATCAAATCAACATATCTTACGGTCAAGGTTCTGTTGTTATCCGGTTCGTTAGCCTTGTAATAGAACACGTGCGGTGCATTTTCAACGTCCAGCGTGTAGCTGTAAGTAGGTTCAAGCGGGGTGTAGCCCGCGATATCCTTTGCTTTCAGCTCGATCGTTTGACCAGTTACGCCATTGGATGTCGTTGGATCGGCAAGTTCTTTGTCCGTGCCTTGCTCCAAGTACTGCACTTCCACGCTTTGCTCGTCAGCTGTGTAGTAGAAGTATTGCGGTAAGTTTTCGACTTCAAAAGTATAACTGTAACCTTGAGTTATCGGGGTGTAGCCCGGTATCACTTTTGGCTCCAAGTTTACTTTTTTACCCGTTACGCCTTCTACTGTATCCGGATTAACAAGTTCTTCATCCGTTCCGTCAAGCAGATAGTATACTTCCACTGTACGCTTTTCGCCGTTGTAGTAGAAGGTATATTCGTTGCCTTCCGCTTTCAACGTGTAGCTGTCGGTCGCTTTTTCCGGGGTGTAGCCCGCTACGTCCTTCGCCTCGAGAGTTACCGTTTCACCGGTGACCCCGTCCACGCTTGTCGCTTCGGCAATTTCCTTACCTGTTTCGCGATCTACATACTTCACGCTCACGCTTTGCGTGT
>NZ_JAGQEH010000003.1:35064-310390 GCF_018101095.1 Paenibacillus sp. Marseille-P2973 | reverse complement strand
TTGCGGTGTAGTAGAACACATGCGCTGCATTTTCAACGTCCAACTTGTAGCTGTGAGTCGGTTCCACCGCCGTATAACCTGCGATGTCCTTCGCCTTCAGCTCGATCGTTTGACCGGTTACGCCATTGGCCGTTGTCGGTTCGGCAAGAACTTTATTCGTGCCTTGCTCGAGATACTGCACTTCTACGCTTTGCGCGTTAGCCGTGTAGTAGAAGGTATATTCGTTGCCTTCCGCTTTCAACGTGTAGCTGTCGGTCGCTTTTTCCGGGGTGTAACCCGCTACGTCCTTCGCCTCGAGAGTTACCGTATCACCGGTGACCCCATTCACGCTTGTCGCTTCGGCAATTTCCTTACCTGTTTCGCGATCTACATACTTCACGCTCACACTTTGCGTGTTTGCGGTGTAGTAGAACACATGCGCTGCATTTTCAACGTCCAACTTGTAGCTGTGAGTCGGTTCCACCGCCGTATAACCTGCGATGTCCTTCGCCTTCAGCTCGATCGTTTGACCGGTTACGCCATTAGCCGTTGTCGGTTCGGCAAGAACTTTATTCGTGCCTTGCTCCAGGTACTTCACTTCTACGTTTTGTTCGCTGGCGGTGTAGTAGAAGATGTACTCGTTGTTGCCTTCGGCTTTAATCGTGTAACTGGCAGTAGCTTTCTCAGGGGTGTAACCCGGAGCGTTCGCCGCTGTCAGCTCGATCGTTTCGCCGGTCAGGCCTTTCACTGTCGTGCTCGGAGCCACTTCATCCGTCGTACCTTTTTTCAGGTACTTCACCGTTACGTTTTGTTCTTTAGCGGTGTAGTAGAAGATATACTCGTTAGTGCCTTCAGCTTTAATCGTGTAGTTGTCAGTAGCTTTCTCCGGGGTGTAGCCCAAAGCGTTCGCCGCTGTCAGTTCGATCGTTTGACCCGTCAGGCCTTTCACTGTCGTGCTTGGAGCAACTTCATCCGTCGTACCTTTCTTCAGGTACTTCACCGTTACGCTTTGTTCGCTGGCGGTGTAGTAGAAGATATACTCGTTAGTGCCCTCGGCTTTAATCGTGTAGTTGTCAGTAGCTTTCTCTGGGGTGTAGCCCGGAGCGTTCGCCGCTGTCAGTTCGATCGTTTGACCCGTCAGGCCTTTCACTATCGTGCTCGGAGCCACTTCATCCGTCGTACCTTTCTTCAGGTACTTCACCGTTACGTTTTGTTCGCTGGCGGTGTAGTAGAAGATGTACTCGTTGTTGCCTTCGGCTTTAATCGTGTAACTGTCAGTAGCTTTCTCTGGGGTGTAGCCCGGAGCGTTCGCCGCTGTCAGTTCGATCGTTTCGCCAGTCAGGCCTTTCACTGTCGTGCTTGGAGCAACTTCATCCGTCGTACCTTTCTTCAAGTACTTCACCGTTACGTTTTGTTCGTTGGCGGTGTAGAAGAACGTGTGCACTTGATTTGGTTCAGAAGTAAACGTATATTCCAGTTTATCAGGCGCCACTACACTATAGCCGTCCACGAGCAAAGCCTTCAGTTCAACTTTCGAACCAGAGAAGCCCTTTTGGAAAGTAGGGTCCTTCAGTTGTTTGCCTGAATCCTTTTCCAGATATTTTACGGTTACGGTTTGTTCTACTGCTGCCGTATAACCGAACCAAATGACTGGTGAAGGATTAGTAACTGTCAGAGTTACATTCCTAGGACTTTCTCCTACTTTCAACTGGTATCCTGCAACCGTTTTGGCAGGTACAGAATGAGTTGATCCCATAGGGAAAGCTTCCTTACCGTTTTGATCCTTGTAATACTCGCTATATAGTGCTTCTGCGAATTCCGGTGCCTCGACTTCAACGCCTTCGGCATTGATCGGCTTGCCGTTCGCATTGACTTTATAGCCCTTCATGAGGATGGAACCATTACCGATGCTTACTTTCGGCACCTCAAAATCCTTCGAAACTTTTTGGTTATTTACGTCCGTATATTCCATGGTAGTCTTACCGTTCGTAGGATAGAGGGTATTAGAAACCGGGTTTTTGGATTGGTCCATGACCACTGTGTAAGTGAATGTTGCTGGTTCGCCCTCGGCAATATTGCCGACATTCCAATTGAATTTTTCAGTAGCGGCGTCCCAAGTTACAGTCCCTTGCGATACTGTGTAATCTGCTGGACTAATTTGAGCTCCCTGCAGTTTGAGGTTGAACATATCTCCCATCGGATCAATTACTTTTGCGCCTTGTGCCGCATAAGAGATTTTCCCGGCCATTTCGCGGAAAATGGTGTTCAGCTCATCGCTGTTGGCAGAAAAATAACCTTCATTCTGAACATCCTTCAGAACTTTGATCGCATTGCTGTTTTTGGAAACGTCGAGCCCGACCGAAAAAATCTTGAGGCCTGCATCTTTAGCGAGCTTCGCCTCCGAAATTGTTCCGATACCGTTATCTTTTACGGAGAAATTGTTAATTTCATACCGTGAAGATTTGGAAAGATCATAATCTCCACCAGTTCCAAGCGTAGTTCCATAATCAAATTTCGTAATGGCAAAACTATAGCTGTTATTTTGCCAACTGGAACTTTTGGCCTGTGTTCCCTTGAAACTGTAGGTTGGCTCTCCGTCACTTAATACGACGATTACTTTATTCTGAGCGGAGCTGTTCGCCAAAAGATCGCGGGCATTTTTCAAACCTGCTTGAATATTGGTACCGCCACTCGCACTGATATTGTCAATGGAAGTCTTAAGGGCATCCTTTTGACTAGGGCCTTTAAAGTCAGAGACATTTGTGGCTGACTTATTAAAGGAAACAACGGCAATTCTAGTCGATGACCCGTTTAACAGCAAATTGTCCACGAATTTCTTCGCAGCCGTTCTTGCGTCAGCCAATTTGTAGTCAGTTTCCCACCACCAATCTCGGTCATCCATACTCCCGGACTTATCAATTACAAGCACTACATCAGAGCTCGATTTGATATTTTTCCCCTCGGCTTTGAGCGTAATTTTCCACTCGCCCGACTTGCCTGTAGGTTCTGCCGTTTTGCTTAATTGAATTGCACCGGGATTAGGCCAGACCGGATCGCCCGAAGTCGTCCCTGCTCCAGAAGCTGTCAAAGGACTAATTAAAAGTGAAAACAAACATAACCAAGATACTACAATCTTTAACCCGCGTTTCATAGGTTCCTCCTCAATTTTTCATGGAATTCCTCCCTTTCAGACACTAGTTTCTACCCTCCTTACTGTGGAGCATCTATTTCTCACGGATTGGAACCGCTGAGAACATAGGAAAATAAAAAAACCGGCTACACAGACAATGATTAATTCATTGTTATGCAGCCGGACGGTCATTAATCCCAAAGATTGTTAGACTCCAAGGCTTTGCGACCTAATCTTTCGATTAGTGTGCCAAATATTCAATTTCTAGTTAAAAGGTCCCAAGCTCTAGTTAATCCGAATTATGTAGATTAATCATTCCTATGATGGTTTCAATATATTTCAAAAAAAAAAGCTTGTCAACTAACGAATATGAGAAATATATCATATTATTTCAAACAATCTTTCCTTCGATAAATTCCGACATTCTATATTCTATCATTTTTCAATAAAGCACAAATTAATACAAATGAAAAAAACGGAACGAAAGGATGCCCTTTCGTTCCGTTTCATCACTTCGGTTCCTGCCCATCCTCTTCTTCGGTGGTTTCCGGTGACGAAACCGTTGATTCTCTGCTTTCAGTATCTCCAGGCAGAGAAGGGGTTCTATCTATCGATTGTCCCGAGGTCCAGTTTGCGCGGTTGCGGCGACTCCGGTTTCTTCTCCGTATCGGCCAGACGATGGCCAGAATCAGCGCGGCCATCAACAATAATGGCAGAGCACCGGACAATACGACTACAAGCCATTGAAGAACAACCGAGATGGCGTCGATGCTTCCGTTTAAAGCATTTTGAGCCCGTTTGAAGAGAGGCTCTTTATCTTCGTCCTGTTTAATAATCGATTTCTCCATTGGTTGATACAAACGGATTTCAATAGTAGAGAAGGAAACATTGTTATCAATATAACGCATTCTCCCTTTAATCTGCTCGATTTCCGTCTGAATCCGTTCCAGTTCGTTGACGAATTCGACCAGTTGGGCCGTTTTTGTGGCCTCTTCCACGAATTTGAGGTACCTTGCCTCCATGGCCTGTTTTACTTTAAGCCGTGATTCCAAATCCACATATTCTTCGGAAACGTCCTGTCCCTGGATGCCCTGCTGCAAGGATTCCGGTTTCAACTGCTCCAACCGGTCCAGAAAAGAAGAAAATCCCGATGACGGAACCTTGATTACAAAATTGCCGCCCCGCTCATGCTGGGATTGATTTTCCGAAAATTCCACAATGTATCCGCCGGCCAGCGTAATCAGATTGCGGATTTCCGACTGCGTCTTCCCGTAGTCCTTGACTTCCATCACTACATTAGCCCGGTAAATCAGTTTTTTATTCAGGCCGGCTGCCGAATCCGTCCCCTGAAAACCGGATGATGCGCGCTCCGATTCGGCCGCCGTCTCTCCGGACGGGACATTTCCTCCCGTATCGGCGGCCGGACTTTCGGACGTCAGACTCTCCTTGGAGTCGGACGCAGCCTGATTCGAAGTGCTGGTCGTCGAGCTTTCATAAGCCCCAGCATCATTGCTGTTGGACCTGTCGGCGCTGCCGCACCCGCCGAGCAATAAAGCTAACACCATAGTTAAAACAATTGCACGAATTCCCCATCTTTTCATTTGAATCGCCCCCTGTTTAGATCTATATTGGCTCTATTCAAAATCAAAGACGCTTCCAAGGTCTGGAAAGTTGCCGGAAATATTAAAACTTCAATCCAATATCAGAACATCGAAATGCTTATAAGTTTTTCAGTTTATAGAATTCGCCTTTCAAGGCTAATAGCTCATCATACGTGCCGGATTCCACCACTTTTCCTTTCTTCATGACGACGATCCGGTCGGCGTTCTTGACGGTCGACAAACGGTGAGCGACGATGAACGTCGTTCTGCCCCGCATGAGCTGCTCCATCGCCTGCTGGACATGGCGCTCCGACAAATTATCGAGCGCGGACGTGGCTTCGTCCAGAATGATGATCTGCGGATCGCGGATCAATGCGCGGGCGATGGCGATCCGCTGGCGCTGGCCGCCGGACAGCCGTCCGCCATGCTCACCGACCGAGGTCTCCAGACCGTCCGGCAGGCCGTCGATTACATCCTGCAGGTTGGCCATCCAGATCGCTTCCCGGATCTTTTCCTCGGATATATGTGGCAGCCCGTACGTAATATTCTCCCGGATGGTGCCTGAGAACAAGATATTGTTCTGGAGCACGATCGCCAAGGACTGCCGGTATCTCGTCATGCTGAGGTCGCTCATCGGAATGCCGTCGATCATAATTGTACCTGACTGCGGTTTATAAAAACCTATAATCAGATTCAATATCGTCGACTTGCCAGAGCCCGATTCCCCGACAAAGGCCACGGTTTCGCCCGGCTTCACATCCAGCGAGAAGTCATCGAGCACATGGCGGTCAGAGCCTTTATACTGGAAGCTAACGCCCTTGAAGCGATACGCCCCGGCGATTTGGTCGGGCTTCTGCCGTCCTTTGTACTCTTCCGTCTCTTGAGACAGCAGCACTTCCGTTACCGAATGCAGAGACTCAAATCCCTTGACCAAGTTAGGGTACACGTTCAGTATCGAACTCACAGAGCCCGTAATCATATTAAAAAATCCCTGATACATCACGATATCCCCGATTTCCATATAGCCCAGATGAGCCAGGAAGGCGGTAAAGAACAGACACCCGACCTGGAACAGCTGGAAAACGACCCAACTGGAAGAACCGAAATAGGCTTCGACAACGTCGAGTTGATGGCCGCGTTCCCGGATATTTTGCAGCGCCATATCAACTTTGCGGATTTCCACATCCTCCAGCCCGTGAGCCCGGGTAACCGGAATCATTTCAACGGTCTCCGATACTTTACCGGACATCTCCTCGATATTCTGGCGGACATCCCGGTTACGCTGAGCCATTTTGGATCGGAAGAAACGAACCAGAAAAATCGAGGTCGGCGCCATAAACAAGAAGAACAGCGCGACGATCCAGCTATTGTACAGGGTCAGCCCGATCACAATAATTAAATTGATGGCCGCCGGGATGATGGACATCAGCATCTGCCGGGAAAGAAAATCGATAGCCTCGACATCCCGCAGTATTTTGGATTGAAGCCGCCCTGCATTCATGTCTCCGTGATAACTGAGCGACAGTTGCTGCATTTTGCGAACGAGTGTGCTGCGGAGGCCCGCCTCTACATGCCGGACTGCTTTGCTGATGTAACTGATGTGCAGCGTATGCATGGGAATGTTCTGCACGATCAGCACGACGATGACCGCCAGGTTGATCCAGAACTCGCTCATCGAATGACGATCCGGATAGCTTACGATGTTAATGATATTGGCGGTAATGATCGACAATACCCAGGTCGGCGAATGCTTGATTGTATAATAAAGCGCCGATAAGGCCACTTTGCTCACATGGTCCCTGTACAATCTGGTGAGGAGGCTGAACGGTTTGATCCTGGTTCCTTGCTCCGTTTCAAATGCTTTGGAATAATCCAAATTTGATTCTGTTTTTGCCATAGGTTTCACCCGCTTTATCCCTTATGATAGTAATATGTATGTGTATCCCGTCGAACGACAGAGTTTAGTATAAGGCTCCTGCCCGGCTTTCTCTATAACATATTCGGCCCCGTTATTACATAACATTTAACCAAATCGGACATAAAGGAGCTGATAGTCAACATGAGCACGATTTATCCCGAAAAAGTGTTCCCGCATTTCCGATCAGAAATATGCCTGTTCTCGCCTCATACCCGTCACGTGGAAAAAGGTTGGATCTGCGGGCGGCATGTGCATCACATGATGCTTGAAATGCTGCTGGTGCTGGACGGAAGCCAAACGGCGATCCTCGGATCAAAGGAATATGAGCAGCAAGCGGGTGATCTTATCATTGTATCTCCGATGCAGGTGCATGATTTTCAAGTGCGGCAGGCGGACAACGCCTCTTTTTTTACGATGCATATCCATCTTGATCTTGAAGATACGGCATTTCTCCATTTGATCGGCGCACTCAACCATAGTTACTATCCGCAGGGTCACCCGTTAAACGATAACCTCGTTCCTTCCATGCGACGAATCATGAATACCCTGTATCAGGAAAATAGTCCGCGGATACCGCTTCTACGGGAGCTCTATACAATACTGGGGCATATGCAGGAATATTTCGCCGCTGCCCGGGACAAGCAAGAAACCGACTTCCAGAGCGAGCTTCCGACGAGAATCGCCCGGGAAATCCAAGGAAGGGTGCTGCGGAGAGATGAAGATGAATCAAGCTCAACCGGAGATTGGCTCGAGGATATTTCCCGCCGCTTTGGAATGAGCCGCAGGCACTGTCACCGAATCTTCACCCAGGCGTTCGGAATGCCACCCCGTGAATATCTCATGGTGCTCAAACAGCAGGAAGCGATGCATATGCTGGTTACCAGCAATGAATCGATCGAGCAAATTGCTTACCGGATCGGCTATGAAAATGTACAGAGCTTCAGCCGCCAATTTGCGGCCTGGGCCGGATGCACGCCAAGTGTTTTCCGGAAAAACAACATGGATCAATGTTTCCATTTAACGCCGATAGATGTTGGATCATAAGTAAACGTGAAAAAGACAGCTGACGTGGAGTCCATCCACGTCGCTGTCTTATTTTTATTGTTAGCTTCCTGTTTCCATGGGCTTAAGCTTGATATCGTGCAAGCAGAATTGCTGCGTTATGGCCGCCGAACCCGAACGAATTGGACAGGCCGATCGACAAGTCCGCTTCCCGAGCTTGATTCGGAACGTAGTCCAGATCGCAAGCCGGATCGGGATGATCCAGATTGATCGTAGGCGGAATGACGCCGTCATTCAGGCTCCGAATCAACGCAATCGCCTCCGCCCCTCCCGCGGCGCCGAACATGTGGCCGGTCATCGATTTGTTCGCCGTTATAGGAATGTCTTTGGCCTGTTCGCCGAACAACTTCTTGAGCGCCTTTGTTTCCGCCAGATCCCCTACCTGGGTGCTGGTCGCATGCGCGCTCACCACGTCAACCTCTGCCGGAGTAATCCCTGCCGATTGGAGAGCCCGCTTCATAGCCAGGAAAGCTCCTTCCCCTTCGGGATGCGATGCCACGACATGATAGGCGTCCGAGCTCGCGCCGTATCCGATCACTTCGGCGTAGATGGGAGCCCCTCTGCGAAGTGCATGGTCCAATGACTCCAAGACAAGAATACCGGCGCCCTCGGCCATGACAAATCCGTCGCGATCCGCATCGAACGGACGGCTGGCCTTCTCCGGATGCTCGCCGCGCTTGGACAACGCCGTGGCGTTACCGAAGCTGGCCAGCGACAGCGGGTGGATCGCCGCCTCCGTCCCGCCGGCAAGGATTACATCCGCATCGCCGCTACGAATCAAGCGGAACGCTTCGCCTATCGCGGTATTGCCGATCGAGCAAGCAGTCACCGGCGACAGCGTTGGCCCCATCGCTCCGAATCGAATGCTGATTTGCGCGGCCGCCATATTGGAAATCATCATCGGGACCAGACTCGGACTTACACGGCCGGGCCCGCGGTTTTGATAGGCCTCCATGTTATCTGTCAACGTCTGAATACCTCCGATTCCGGTCCCGACATAAACCCCGAACCGCTCACGATCGATCAGGTTCACGTCAAGGTTGGCTTGCTTTACCGCCTGTTCTGCGGCATATAGACCAAATTGTACGAAGCGGTCCATTTTTCGAGCCTCTTTACGGCCGAACAGCGCTTCCGGATCAAAATCCCGAACCTGCCCCGCAATCCGTGTCCCGAAAGCCGATGCATCAAACAAATCAATATAGGATATTCCGGATTTCCCTTCCTTCAGGTTGCTCCAAAACGTCTCCACTTCATTGCCAAGCGGCGAAACGATACCCATTCCCGTAACTACAACTCTATCCATAACAAGACCTCCTTGTAATCTCCTTGTGTTCCATCCGGCCTTGTCACCAGTTCAGCCGTCTTTGTTCCTATTGTATCCCTTCCTTATCCTATTACAAGTTTGTAGTTATCCTAGTATAATGTATAATACAATAACAGCCTAACCTTAAATCAACCAAATCAACTCAAGCCAAGCAGGACTGGAGGCAGAACAATGCAAGCCGATCCCCGTTTGAAGGCACTTTCCGAATTCTTAAAAAGCCAACGCTCCAAGCTCCACCCGAACAGCGTAGGGTTGCCGTCGGGTTCGCGCCGCCGGACGCCCGGATTGCGCCGTGAAGAGGTCGCCCAGTTAGCCGGCGTCAGCACAACTTGGTACACCTGGTTGGAGCAAGGCCGCGATATCAAAGTGTCCGCTTCGGTGCTCGATGCCATTGCAGGAGCGTTGCGCCTGAATGGCGATGAGCGGAAATACTTGTTTGATCTGGCGCTCGACAACGGATTTCATCCTGAGCTGGGCGGCGAGAAAGAAGCCGTAATCAGCCCTTCGCTGCATAAAATCCTAGAAGAGCTGAAATATTGTCCGACCCTGATTTCGGACCGACACTGCCATATCGTCGGCTGGAATCCCGCGGCCTCCCACGTTTTCTTAAATTTCGAACAGATTCCTGAGCCGGAGAGAAACCTGATTTCCCTGTTGTTCAGCAAAAAAGAGCTGCGCAGTCTCGCCGTCAATTGGGCTCACTTCGTCAAAGGATTTCTGTCGATCTTCCGGGCCTATTACGGCCAGTATGTCGCCGATCCGTGGTATTCGAATTTCATCGAACTTATGGCAGCAACCTTTCCCGATTTCCAGGAGCTCTGGAATCAAAGCGAGGTCAGTGCCGCTCCCGAGGTTATGATTGAGTTTCGTCATGCCAAAGCCGGGAAAATGCTGTTCAATCTATCCTCTCTTCAAGTCCAAGGAGAAGCGGATTTACGTCTGAGCATCTATACGCCGGCACCTCAAACGGCAACGGAAATTAAACTCAAGAAATTGATCGAGGGATAAATTTAAAGGCGGCACCCTGTAAAAGGTGCCGCCTTTAAAACTCATATCATGTTTTATTCTTCCGGGAATAAAGGTGTAGACAAGTAGCGCTCAGCCGTATCCGGCAGCAGCACAACGATGTTCTTGCCCGCATTCTCCGGCCGTTTAGACAGTTGAAGTGCTGCAAATGCCGCGGCACCGGATGAAATCCCGACCAACAATCCTTCGGTTCTCGCAAGCAGGCGCGATGTACTAAAGGCGTCTTCATCCTTCACCGGCATGATTTCATCCACAAGACTGCCGTCAAAGTTTCTCGGGACGAAGCCCGCACCGATGCCTTGGATTTTGTGAACGCCGCGTTTTCCTCCCGACAAAACAGGCGATTCATGAGGCTCCACCGCCACGATTTGTACCGAAGGATTGCGTTCCTTCAAAACCGCGCCGACCCCGGAAATCGTACCGCCGGTTCCGACGCCGGCCACGAAAATGTCAACCTTGCCGTCCATGTCTCTCCAAATTTCTTCCGCGGTCGTCTCCTTATGTACATCCGGATTGGCCGGGTTCTCAAATTGCTGGGGGATGAACGAATTCGGCGTCTCCGCAGCCAATTCTTCCGCTTTGCGAATGGCTCCGCCCATTCCTTCCGCGGCAGGTGTCAGCACCAATTCAGCGCCTAACGCCAAGAGGAGCTTTCTGCGTTCAATCGTAAAGCTCTCCGGCAGCGTAATAATCAGGCGATATCCCAGCGCAGCCGCTGCAAACGCAAGACCTACTCCGGTGTTGCCGCTGGTCGGTTCAATGATGATGGAATCCGGATGCAGCAGGCCTTTGGACTCGGCATCCTTGATCATGGCAAAACCGATCCGGTCCTTGACGCTGCCCGCCGGATTGAAATACTCCAGCTTGGCCACCAGTCTGGCTCCTGCTTCCGTTTTCTCCCCAAAATTGTTGAGCTCCAGCATCGGAGTATTTCCGATCAGATCCGTTAAATTGTTAGCTATATTACCCAAGAAAAATCCCTCACTTTACTAAATTCCGACGTAATAAGTCGGCCTTCTTTCACTCTAACACCGTCCGGAGCGGAAGTAAAATAACGGCCAACCCAGACGGAGAAATCAATCGCTTGATTTCTTCAGCAAGTTCAGCAAAGCATCATCGGACCATGTCTCCAAATCCAGCAGTTGCGAATACGGATCGCCATCCAAGTTAAGCAAACGGGCAAACGCGGGCTCGGTTTTGACTCCGTTTTGCTTTAATTCGATAACACTCCGCTTAAAACTTTCCCCGAACAGCTTCAACAACCGAGCCTCCACCATCATATGGCGGTATCCGTTTTGCGACCGGGTAGGCACAGGTTGGGCGAACAATTCCACCGGCCATCCTTCACACCGAAAATTCACTTTGCATCTTTCAATCCCGCCGACTTCGCGCCTAACCATGGTGAACCCGTCCATGTGACCGAAGCTTCGCTGCACAAGGTCCTCGAACCATTCAAAATCATGGACTTCACAAGCAATATCCAAATCACTTCCCTGTACCTGGATATCTATAGGAAAGGTGCCCACCAGAATCGGATCGAACGGTTGCAGTATGTCCATAAAGAAGTGTCGCTTCATCAGTGAATCAATTTTGCGGAAATGATGCGGTACGACTGACGAGCTTAGGAATTCTGCCAGTTCCCTCTTTCCCTTTACCGAATCGTACGCCGTATTGTTCAAAATCGTTGTGGTGCTTTCCAAAGTATCAACGATTTCGAGCGCCAGTTCTCTTTTGCAACGAAGCACCTCGATGGTGCCATCCACGCCGGTCAAACCGCAGCTTTTTCCATAGCCCTGCCCGGTATAATATTCGATAAAGCCTTCGGACCATGTTCGTGGCCGTTCCTCCACCGCCTTCCGGAAAGTACGATCTACATCCTCTTGATCAACGTAGATGACTACAGGATCCAGCTTTTGAACCGCTTGTTCCAGACGCTTCACATACCGGAGAATTGCCTCTTTCGGAACATTATGCTTGACCAGCCCTACGGTAAGGGGATTTTGGATAAAACAGCATTCAAAAATATAGGTCGCTTGCTGCCGTTCGGCAATTTCCGCAAATTGTGACCATTTCTGCACGATCCATTCAGCATTTTGTTCAAACGGCAATTCATATATATCATTCCGGAACATCAAATTGGAAAGTTCCTCGGGAAAATCCACGCCATCGACTTCTCTCAGCTTACGGTAAGGCAGAAAAAAGTGACGTCCTCTCCGGACCGAATTCTGCTCAAAAATAGGCGCAAAGCTGCTGTATTCCGAGAGCAGATGGCGGTACTCCTCTTCGGGGAAGCAGGCGACGCCGTCATAATCCGCCGGATGCTCCAGATTCCCTTCCAGAAACAGCTTTGTCTCCAGCCCAAATTCAGCTAGAATTTCACTTGCCCATCTCGCATGGGTTGACTTGCCCGCACCGGGCAGCCCTTCGATCAATACTAATTTACAGGTCATGGTGTTTGTTACCTTTCTTTATGACAATTCGCAGCTTACCTGCTAATCCAGCCATACTTCATGAGCCGAATTTCTTGTTTGAAACAGCCACTGAATCTGCTTCAACGTGACTCTTTCCGCCGAAAGCGGGGGCAATTCATCCTCGCTGAAATATCCGACCTGAAGCGTCTCCAGCCCGGCTTGCGCCTCTCCGCCCGTCACCTCGCATAGGATGAACATCTTGTATACATGGGATGCCGCCGGAGGATGATCATGGAACTTCTTGTCCAATACGCCCAGCAGCCTGACCGGTTGCACCTCAAGCCCGGCCTCCTCTTTAACTTCTTTGACAACCACTTCTTTCGGAGACAGTCCGATATCGGCCCAACCGCCCGGGAGCGCCCAGTCTCCATCCAGCTTTTCGCGGACCAGCAAAATCTTGTCCTGCTCAAAAATAACCCCTCGGACATCCACTTTAGGCGTCGCATATCCGGTCTCGCTGGCAAAGAGCGTCTTAATCTTATCACTCTCTACCTCTGTATACTGATTCATGATCTCTACGCTTAAATCCCGCAGCATCTCAAATCGCTCCAGATCATAAATATCTTTTGAATAGGCAAGCCCGGCCTGGCTAATCGCCTGGATCTGCTTGGCCCATTCCAACCATTTCAGTTGCATGACCCGCTCCCCTTCCGTGACTATGAAGATTATCCTTCATTCCTCGCATAAAGAATGTAATCGGTCATTGGCGGCGTTATATTTTCCATTCTCAAATGGGTTGCGATTTGTCCCCGATGATAGCTTCCATGGAGTGAGACGTGCGTTAAAATATCCAGAATAGCTGACGTAAACGGTTCCCCTTTGCTGCTCCGATAGGAAACCTCACCTTTTAACTGGCCCGCCCCCAAGTTTGCAAAATACTGCCGATAGCCCTCCGCGTTTACCAAGGCCAAATCGATGCAATACTGCAGATTCAAGCCTTCCGACGGCCAAATCTCCCGCGTTGTCTGCACGGAGCCATTCAGACGGGACAGCCAGACCGCTTCGGCCGATAAAATATGAGCAAAGAGCGAAAGCGGCCGTTCAGGCACGTTTTGCTCTTCTTGCAGACGATTAATAATCTCGCGATTGGCCCACGACATATGATCATAGACGCGCAACAAATACCGCTTCACGGGATCGGCTTCTTCTTCCGCTAATTCCAGAAGCTCTTCTCTGGCTTGAATCAGCCAGGAATGGACGAGCTTCATTTTATCCCGTTGGCTCCATACATGATCCAGATAAGCAAATACCGCCTTGTCGAGCTGGTGTTCATCAACCTGTCTGCGAACTTCGTTTAAATAAGGATGGTCACCGGGCAAGTCCCAGGACACTTTATCGGCGATGAAAACCACCTTATCAAACAAAGCGGCATGCGGCTTCAAAGTCGTGTGGCATTCGATGGCCCGCAAAATCTCTTCGTCCGAGATATGAAACAATTGCTCCGCCATTGCCCGCGACAATTTCTGATGCAGAATCCGAGGGTAGGTCCGTTCTTCATCCTCGATCTTAATGCCGATCTCCTCTGCCGTTTCAAGCATTCGACTCACAGGGATGACGTTGCTGACATCATGCAGCAGCGCAGCCTGCTCCGCCTTTTGCGGATCGGCGCCATAAAGCCGGGCAATACGGACCGCATGACTCGTCACTTTTAGGGTATGTTCCCAAGTATCGGTATCCTGATGCAGCTTGAAAAACGTGCCGACATCTTGTAACAGACTTCCCGTCAGCTCAAAACCAGCGCCATATTTGCCCAGTACTTGTTCATTCATAGCTTCGTTTGTATTCTCCATCATGCCGTCTCCTGTTCTGATCCCGGTTTTTTTTGCGCGATAATCAGTAAATGCTCCGTGGCATCACGGTATTGGGGGGCTTCGCTCGTTTCGCTGGCCGCTTGCACCAGATGATCGTAGACTTGCCGATCCTCATTGTAATGCCGGGTTACTTCGGCTCTCATCCCCGCCAGGAAGCTCTCCGCCCCGGCATACGAGACGACATCAAAACCGCCTAGTTCAATTTCCTCCAACGCGCGCGCCGGAATCGAAAAGTAACATTCGGTAAACCCCTGATTCTCATCCAGAGCCTGCTCCTGCAAATACATATAAATATGTTCCGGGTCTCTGTAAGAGTCGCTAAATTCCGTCACCCCCGCCTTCAGAGCACCCCAGGAATTGAGATAGGAAAACATGGCTATCCCGCCTGGTTTCAACACTCTGAAGGCGTTACGGATGATGTTTATGCGCTCCTGTCGATCTTGTACATGATATAACGGCCCCAAGAGGAGAACGCCATCGTAAATTCCCGCATCCAAAACCTGCAGATTTCTTGCATCCTCACATATGTAAGCCTCAGCTTGCAGTCCGAGTTCCCCGATCCGTTCCTCCGCTAAGGCAAGCTCCTTTGCGGATAGGTCAAATAAGGTGACCTGGTACCCCTGTTGCAGCAGCTCGATCGCATACCGCCCCGGCCCGCAGCCAATATCGCAGATATGTCCCGAATCCGGTAAGTATCTATCCATCAGCCGCAGGGTTGACAGCCATTCCACCTGACTGTACGGATCGTTCAACCGGTACCACTCCTGCTCCGCATGGCTATCGTAATAGTCCCTAACGATTTGGCTCATGCTTCAAACGCCTCCCATTATTCTGGATACTTGCTTTAAGGCGGTGCCGTCAAAATGAACCCGGTATATATCCGGCATTGTTGTCGACCTCCAAAATTCGAAGCCATACCTTGGGTCAAAGGTCTGTAACATGAGAGTCATGATATCTCCATGCGTTCCCAGCACCAGGGTCAGCCCCTCATATTGCACCAACAGGGACAATAACGCTTGGACCGCCCTGTCCGCTGCTTCCAAGCTGGATTCTCCCTCGGGAAAAGCAAACTGAGGTTCTTCGTACACTTTCCGCTTTGCATCGGCAAAACTCAAAGGAGCAAACCGCCCGATATTTCGTTCTCTTAAATCTTCAAACTGCTTAATCGGCTTCCCTTTCCAATCCGCCAACTCCTGAATGGTTTCAACGGATCTCACATAAGGGCTGGACACAAAGACGTCCAACGGCTCATCTTGCAGCAACTCCTTGATTATCTTTGCATCCCGGGCACCTTGTTCCGACAGTCCTCTTTCTCTTTCCTGCCCTTCTACAAAGGCGGAATCCGCATGTCTGACAAAATAAACGACCGTTTCCATCCCGATTTCACCCTGCTTCCGAATGAATCTTTTCTTTAGAATTCAATGACGCCCTCCATGTCGTAAGGGTAGTCAATTGACGCTTTTACCTGCCGTAACGCTTCTTCGCCAGCAAGCCATTTGACGATGTACAATGCCAGGTCAATCGAGGTAGCCACCCCTCCTGCCGTAATGAGCTTTCCATCTTTGACGATTCTTGTCCGGATGACTTCGCCGCAATAGGGCTCGAGCAAATCATAGGCATTCGGATGCGTCGTCGCCTTTTTCCCTTCCAGGAATCCCGCCGCTCCGAGCAGCAGTGAACCCGTGCAAACCGATACGATGTAGGGGCAATTTTCTCCTTGTCGGAGCCAGGATACAAAGTCTTCGTTAAACCGCAACGTTCTCGTTCCCATACCACCGGGTACAAAAATCATATCGTACTGGGACAGATCAGGATTTACCTTGTTTACTTTGATCGTCAAACCCAATTCATCCGTCACTTCATCCGCAGGTCCGCAAAAATCCCAGGTCACACCCTTTGTTTGTTCAAACATATTGAGCCGGTAAATAACATCATAAAAGCCGATCAAGTCCAAAAAAGTCAGCCCGTTAAATACAACAAAGGCAATCTTCAATACTGTCCCTCCTATCAGATGATTTTTCCGCTGACATCAAACTTGATCATCCCATTTCAGGATGGATTGAGCAGCAGCCCCATGCCAATGACATCTACATATTTTCCATCCTGCAGTTTGATTTGTTTACGCATCAGGCTCTCCTGCACAAACCCCATTTTGCGATATAGTTCTATCGCCTTGCTGTTATTGGCGAATACCTCGAGGGTAATTTTTTCGATTTGACGATGTTTTTCCGCCCAATCAATGAGCGCCTGCAGCAGGGCTTTTCCGATGCCGCCTCCCTGGTAATCGCTGCGAACACTCATACCGAAATATCCGGTATGGGAGATCCTCAGTTTATTCCCGCTGTGGAAATCAAGAAAACCGACGACCTTTCCATGCTCCTCGGCGATCAAAATCAGGCTGTGTTCTTTGTTCAAAGTTTCTTCTATCCATTCCCTTTCCATCTCAACCGTCATATCATATTCTTCCGGTACGGTGAGCAAGTAAGAAGATTCGGATGAAAGGATCGCCCGATTATAAGCTAGGATCACCTCGGCATCCGCACCCACCGCCGTTCTGATCTCAATGATTTGATTGTATTTATCCACGATTTTGATAGGTTCAAACCAGCCCATACACATCTTCCTTTCCACAGAAGTTATTATTGAACTCTTACTCCGGCTACGGAGAAGGTTTGAGACAATATCTCATGTTCCCCCGGAAGCCCGTCGATTTCAATCAAGTCCCGTTCTTCGGTAAATTGGATATTCCGGTCGGCGTACAGCTTTT
Organism: Paenibacillus sp. Marseille-P2973; assembly: GCF_018101095.1. Taxonomy (NCBI): domain Bacteria; kingdom Bacillati; phylum Bacillota; class Bacilli; order Caryophanales; family Paenibacillaceae; genus Paenibacillus; species Paenibacillus sp. Marseille-P2973. The sequence continues at coordinate 293,301 of NZ_JAGQEH010000003.1, read as the reverse complement.
TCCAAAAACGAACGGCCGGTTGATTATTAGCTAGCTGTTCCACATGATAAGTTCCCGGATGCATCTTGAATACTTCGCTTACCGCCTCCGCCGCCAGGTTCAGACCCCTGAACTTTTTTAGCAGGAATAATTCCTGAATCGAAAACTCCGCTCCCTCAGGGGTGTAGGGTGGCGAACATACCAGCACGAATCCGGCGATCCGGTCATCGGCCCGAATCAAATAAGGATGAAGCGCTTGCTTCTCCAAGTATAGATGGTTATTGCCTTGATCGAAGCTTCCGTCCTCACGAACATCTTCTCCGGTAAACTGGGATAATTCATATAAATATAAATTAAAGAGATTGAAGAATCTTTCTTGATCACTATTCGATATGACAGATAGTCGGATTTCCATGTAATCCCCCTTCGGTTAATAAGATTAAAATTAAAGATTTTTTCCAGCCTAGGTTTATTTATCAAGACCATATCCTGTATCCGGCATGAATTCAAGAGATTTTTTTGTTAAAAGAAACCAACGAAAAAAACCGCCTCGGCCAGAGGAAAGGCTGCGGCCTTCCCGCCACAGGCGGTTTCTCACGAATTCTTTTAATTAATAATAAGACAAACGTTGCCCAGTGAACCATCATGCTTTATCATCTTTGATCATCCTTTATCCCCGGTTCCTTATACTTTAAACCGGCGCCAGCCAATACAGACGCGTTATTAAGCTCAAGAGACGTGCCAAACCGGTTTGATTGGATCTCGAACACCGCAACGTACACTTTAGACATAAACATGCCTACGCCGATTAGCATGGGAAGCAAGAGGATTAAAGAAAAGTTAGAGATATCAAATATTCCGAAGATGATCCAGAGCGCCAGCGGATAACCCAGCAGCAAGGAAATCGTAATCACTGCGTAAGGGGACGTAAGTAGAGGCCATTTTCGGTTAGATTTCTTGATTTGTTTCTTAACTTTATCTATGCCTCCGAGCTTCTCCAAAGTCTTTTCCAGTGCCTTGTCCCGGGAGATTCCTTGCTTGGACAGCTCTTTGATCGATTTAAGCAAATGCTCCTGTAAAGCCCTTTTTAATCGCAATGTTTTACTGTTCATGCGTTCAGGGAACAATTCTTGAAACAATGCTTCAATTTCTTTCATTAACATGATCACTCCTAATGAGAGTCGTATCGTTCAATCAATTGCGATACAGCAAAGATTGAATAAAGACAGCTATAAGGACAATCAGCAAGCCAAGAATCAAAGCTTTAAAGTAACTTTTCACAAGAACGCTAAACTTCGTCTTTTCTCCGGTAATCACAAAGTAACTCGATATCCAGGCAACCGCCATAGAAACCAGCGATAAAACGGACGAAAACCGAAGCAGCTTAAACAGGTACACTCTTAATGGAAGCTGAACGATTTCTTTGACCGTAGACCCGTCGTAACGGATCACTTCAGTATCTTTCAAAAAAACGATTCCGATTAACAGGCCGAGTATAAAACTATAAATTCCGCTTTTTACGATCCTTCTCTCCAAAGCAGGCATACCTCCTAGCGATTTTATGTAAAGCTGACTTCTTTCTTCTGCATTCTGCTTACCCAGTCGCTTTTGTGAAGTTTGTATAAATGGTACTGCTCCTCGTCGATTATAATATCGTCGATCTGCTTAAATCCGCATTTCAAGATCACCTTGTTGGAAGGAAGATTTTCGGTGAGCGCCAAAGCATTCAGTACCTCGACTTCCGTATTCTCGAATAAATACCGGATGAGTCCTTGGGCCGCTTGCGTCGTGTAACCCTTGCCGCGGTAGTCCTTCGATATCGCATACATAATCTCTCTGTTCGGCTCAGGCAATTCGTCTTTAGGGCCGGTACAGCACCAACCGATGAATTCCCCTGTCTCTTTTAAAATAATACCCAGGCGAAGGCGCAAATCACCGATCCGTCCCCCGTTAGCCACCGATTCCAAAAAACGTTGGTTCTCAGGAATTTCATAGTTAATCAGCCATTCCTGCCGTTGTTCCGGGGCAACATTCCAATCAGGTAAAAATTCATAGATTTCCGGCTGCCAGGTCAGACGCTGCATTTCTTCAAAATCCTCGGCTCTGAACTCGATTAATACGATGTCCTTACATTCAATTCTAAAATGCTTGTTATCCATACCTGGCTCCTTCAAATCCTTAAAGCTTTTCTGCAACAACAATAAAACTCTTGGGGATGCCGGCATCGAACACTTCCGAAGACAGGTTGGGCAGCTCCCTTAATTCCTTTATAAATAGCCCCGTAGTGGCAATCGAAGTAATGACTTCCCCCAAAGTCCAATATCTCTGGTAAACCTTCTTGGCGGAATCCTCATCACTATATTTCGAATAGGCTACCTCACGTTCGACGACCGAATCGTCAAAGTAATTACCGGTTACTTTATGTTTTCTAATGTTGGCGGTAGTTCCTCTGGATGAGATCAACTTCGTCGTTACCGGGTGGAAATCCTGTAATACAAAACGACCTCCCGGTTTTAAGAGCTTGGCAACCACCTCGAACAGCGGCTGAAGGTCCAGGAAATAGTGGAGAACTCCCTTTTCCATGAACACGACATCATATTCTGACGTAAGTTCATTCTGCGGCAACTGCAATACATCGGATTGGATATAGCGGATTTGAGTGCCAGCCGCTTCCGCCAATTCCTTCGCATATTTTTCGTTGTCGGCCGAAAAATCCACAACCGTGACGTTTGCGCCAAGCATCGATAGGGCAACGGCCTTCATTCCATTGGAACCTAGTAAATTGATCATTTTCTTGCCGGCTACCTCTCCAAAATAGGGATAGATTTCGCCGATTTTCTTTTGCGGGTTGGTCTGCAGTTTTTGAGCGGCTTCACCCGGAGTTCCGAATCTCTTGATCCATGCCTCGAAAGCCCCCGTATCCCATGCTTGCTTGTTCTTTTTGTTTGATTCCATGATGTCCTCCACTTGCGCTCTAGGCGGTCCGATTTTTGCGTTTCTATAAGCTGTATTATTGAAAGTTAATATTAGGTTTCTTCGGAACCGTTGCCAGCGTCAGCCTTTAAACCCGTCCGCCACCAAATTCCTGTACACTCGGGAACGATATTCGTCTTCTCTTCCCTGATTACATCACCCAACTCATCCCCGAAAAAATCACGGCATAACTGCTCCGCTTGCTCGACTGAATCAAATGCATAATCGGTTCTTATGACTTTCGCGTTAAATCCATACTTCTGTTCCAGTGCCTCAAAGTATTTTCTCAAAAAACCCGGCGGAACCGGCTCCGTGTTGCCTGTCCCCAAGGTTTCCAGAATGATGATTGTTCCCTGAGGTCTTAAAATCCGTCCCATCTCCGTGATGACTTGTTCTAAATGAAGTTCCCATTCTTGGTGGTCAGAGCTGCTAAGGTAGCAGACACTCCAGCCTGCCAACACGATGTCTACACTCTCATCCTCAAGGGAGGGAATATGCCTCAAGTCTGAAACACATGTCTTCCAATTCTTCAATCCCGTTTCTGTCAATTTATTAGCGGCAACCTTAAGCATATCCGCCGCGAAATCAACCGCCACGATGCTCCTGGCCTCCGCAGCCACCATTTGGGTTAATCTGCCTGTTCCCGCTCCAAGATCGGCAACATCTTTTTGTTTAAAATCGGCGATTTGGAACAAGGCAGCGGGAATGTTCCCCTCATAATCCTCCTTCGAAACGAGCAGATCATAAGGCGTCGATATATATTCATAAATATCGTCATTTCTTAGCAAGACAATTCCTCCGATCTTTACCTCTTTGTATAACTTTCTAACTTATAGTCCTCGATGATCTCTATATTTTTTCGTTCCTGGATATAGCGTTTGATGTGATCTTTAATGTTGGGGTATAGAATGATGGAGTTCAAGTCGGCTATAGGAATCCATTTTACCGCCGTCTGATCGGGGTCCGGTGTATCGGGAAGCTTGGGAGTGGAACCCTCCTTAAGAAAACACTCAAACACTATATTTAAAGTGTGAATCTCCGATTGATAGTCACCGGATTGTTTATGGGGCGCAAACTCGTACACGAATGCCAAAGGACCGACTTCGGCTTCCGCCATCGTCTCTTCATATAACTCTCTCAGCACGCCGTCGACAAGAGTCTCGCCGGGCTCCGCCCCGCCGCCGGGGAGGTTATAATGTACTCCGTGTTTATCGCAGTATTCAATAAGCAAAACCTGGTCATTTTCGATAATTAAAGCGGTCGGCCTGACTCTGATATGATACGACATAAGACACCTCTTAACTTTAGTAAGGAGGGCTAAATTCCTGAAACACCCGGTTTCTTACTTCATTCAAATCTTTGCAAATAAAATCCGGAATGATATTCTCCGGTATCCGCTTGTTTAACCGGTTAAGCCATACTGTCGCAATGCCAAGCTTCTGAGCCCCTTCCACATCGCTTGATAGTGAGTCTCCGATATGTATAACATCCTGCGCGCTTAACCCGCTTCTTCGCAAGCCTTCCTCAAACAACTCCGGTCTGGGCTTATATGCTCTCACGTCTTCACTTGTAATGACCCCGGTCACCCGAAGCTCAAGGTAGGCGATGGCCTCCTTAATGTCCTCGGTATCAATATTAGAAAGAATATACACCGGGGTCTCCTGAAGGAATTGCAAAAACGGTATTGTATCTTCGTAAATCTCCGGCTTGATCCAATGGTCAAACTGCTTCTGGATGAGCTGTTCGGCCACCCCATTCGCCTGAAAGTTGTTGATTGTATCAGTTAAGGATCGAATCCCGATTTCCCGCTGAGGAAGGAATGAATCCCCATAGCTCTGCCTGAAAATACTCGAAAACCGCTGCCACCAATACCCGCCAATATGTCCGTTTTCGCAGGAAACAGAACTGCTTGCTCTGATTTCATCGCAAATGAGCGGGATAATCTCCTCGTCTTCATGAACCAGTGTACCGTAGAAGTCTAGAAATACGGCTTTAAAAGCCATGTAATCACTCCTCGGAGAGAATAGAATACATCTTAACGTCTTCGTGGACTCCCTTAACCAAAATATGCTTCCGCAATATTCCTTCGAATGTCATACCGGACTTCTCCATAACTCTGCTCGATCCGGTATTGTTTGGGTGGCATCTTGCCTCGATCCGGACCAGTTTCATCACATCAAATCCGAAGTCGATTACGCTTTTTACCGCCTCCGACATATACCCTTTTCCCCAATGTGTCCGCGCTAAAGCATAACCGATTTCCGCCTTTGAATTATGGGTATCCCATGTAATATAACACGGTTGTCCCAATGATCCGGCCCGACGCCTTATCCTCCACTCCCCATGGTGCGACCGTATTTTGTTGATATTTATCAAATACAAAATTCAAAAAACCTCTTGTATCTTCTATAGATTGATGAGAGCTCCATACCGTGTATTTCGAAATTTCCGCATCGGAACAATATTCAAACACAGCATCCTCATCTTCCGGTCTAAGCTTGCGCAATATCAGTCTTTCCGTTTCCAATATGGGAAGATTTCCGTAAACCTCTTCGATAACCATGATTATCCCTCCTTAATAAGGTCGCATTGTTAAATCCAAAAATAAAACATGATAACGCCAAGAACCAGCACAATGACCGAGACGATATGCTGCCTCGATGCTCTTATATACTTCCAATCGATAAATGCCTGAAGACCTAACGCCACAACGACAAGTATCATCCAGAACCATTTCATGGCCATACCGTCCGAACCGTCTGCGATAAGAATAATGATAAAAGCAACGATTCCTATGAGAGCAAAGATTAGTTTACTCCAGATACTGAGCTCTTTCCCCTCTTCGGGAAGTTCTTTTTGCTCCTTATCCACAATACAGATTCTCAATATAAGGTGAAAAAATGCGAGAAGAATACAAATCACTATGATCATCGCCTTACGCCTCCTCCCCATCATGCACGCATAAAAATCTCTCATCTGTCAGTCACAGGAGCTTTATTACAAAAGCAATGAAATAAGCAGCCGGTAAGATGATTAATTGTGCAAGCACTGTACCCAACAAACGCGATCCCATTAATAGAATATAGATTTTGCCTAACCGATCTCTGTATGCCTCATTATGAATGGCCCGGTCCGTTATTAAACCAACTTGAGGATCGATAAATATAGTCAGCAAAATGGTCGCAATTCCGTTAATCAGACCCGAAGACTGAGAGGCAGTTGTACTTAATTCAGGCACCAGATGGGCTGCATAAAGTGAGGACAATACTCCGACTGTATAAATTGCAGTGACCAGGATATTTAGAATAATAAATCTCTTAGAGATCCCTAAATATCTGAATTGATGTAGTCGAAATGTGGGTTTTCTTAAATAATACCGAGTATTTCTTAATTGCCCAATAGTCACACTCGAAATAAGTCTTGGCAATGAGCCCGCAATCTCCAGCTTTGCAATCACTCTGCCCCATAAGACAACAAATGTCGGAAATAAAATCATTGCGATAAGCGTTCCTATCGATGAGGAAATCAATATTATTCTCATATACCCCAAAACATTAAAAGCAGGGTCCTTTTTTGCAAAATCTATAAACTTTGCAGTCAACGGCGCTTGAATCAAGTTAGCTGTTCTCGATACAAGTACAATAATTCCCGTCAAGGATAGCGCAACAGCAATTTTATTTATTTTTACACCCGCAAATCTTAACGAATAGGATAGTGTTTCACCTGTATGTATAATCATCGTTAAAATAAAGATGGTTATCAGGTAATTAATCATCATTCAATTTCCATAAGCTCATTCAAAAGTTAAAATATTCTTTTATCATTTTAGCAGTCATCTCGGGTTCCAAGCTTGTATTATTTATTTTCAAGTAATTTTCACTCTTGATTTCACCCGCAACAGAGTTCAATCGGTGTTTTTCATATGAGTGAATCAGATCTCTTTCCGATTTTTCGGTGTCTCTCTTGGTTGGTTTGTTTTGCAGTCGGTTTTCTGTTTTGTTCCTCCGTAAACGTTCTTCATAGTCGGCTTCGAGCTCTACCAAATAGACGGTCCCGCCTTTAGCTTCAAAGATCTCCGAGATTTGTTCGACATAATTCCAATCCTCTTGAAGATCAAATGCCCAAACATAAGTAAATATAAGGCCATCCAAATCGCTTTTGGATACCTCTTCAAAAATTCCATGGCGAATCATGCCTACTAATCGTTTGCCGGCAGGCGTGCCGTAATCAAAAAACTGCGATACAAAATCAATGGACATATGGTTATGAAAAAGCTTAAAGCCGGTCATTGCCGCCAAGCTTTGTCCAACCGTCATTTTCCCCACGGCCTGCGGCCCAAAAATAATTACAAACTTCATACTCGCCGCCCCCATAGTTTCTTTATTTCGTAAATATTTGCCGGAGCGCCTCATCAAGGCTGCTATATTTAAATTTATAACCTGCTTTTTCTAAGCGTTCCGGAATGACCCAACGGCTCTTTAAAATTAATTCAGTTTCTGTATTAATTAAGATAGCTCCCATTTCAAGCATCCATTTTGGTGATGGCAATCCGATTTTTGTATTCAATGCTTTTCGCAAATGATTCATTAACTCACGATTGGTTACCGGATTAGGTGAAGAACAATTAAAGACCCCGTTCAGCTCTTCCTTCTCTCTAAGATAGAGGATAATCTGATATAGATCTTCTATATGAATCCAACTGAATTTTTGATTCCCTGAACCTTGAATTCCTCCGAGTCCAAATCTGACTAAGTTCTTGTAGGTAGGAATGACACCCCCGTCCTTCCCTAATACAATAGCCATCCTTAGAGCGACCTTCCTTGTCTTTGGCAACGTAAAAGCAAAGAAAGACTTCTCCCATTCTTTGGCCACGTCAACCGAAAAACCGGATCCGATGTCCCCGCCTTCTTCGGTCATGGGTCTATCTTCAGCATGTCTATAAATAGTTGCCGTACTTGAATTAATCCAAAGGGAAGGCGGATTCTTACACTCCAGGACGGCGTCTCCGAGTATTCGGGTTGTCTCTGTTCTGGAATTAAAAATCTCTTCCTTGTTCTTCGCATTATAACGGCAGTTCACGGATTTTCCCGCAAGATTGATTAACATTTCCGAATTATCGATTGCCTCTAAAATTCCCGCTTGATTATTCCAAGAAACATGACTTTCTTTCCTTGAAATGAGGATCACTTCGTACCCGGCATTCTGAAACTTTTCTTCGAGATATTTTCCGACAAACCCGGTGCCGCCGGCTAATACTATTTTTTTGGTCATGGGTATCCACTCTCTTCCCCGCCTTGAGCGATAAGATGATAACTTCAACTAAACTAAGCTCAATTTGTCGATAGCCTGCTCTTCATTGGGTAAGAAGAATAAATCTTTTCCTTTATTGCTCTCGTATATGAAATCCCTAAGACTCTTGCTTGAATACACGGAGAAGTCACCAACAATGACAATTTTAGCCTGATAGTTAATGAACTTCTGAATGATATCTCCGGCAAGTCGCGTTTTCAAATCAAAGAACTCCTCACTAACGACAGACTTCTGTAAAATAATTCGATGGCATCCAACTTCATAGCTTACCGTCGCTATAAGATCCAAAGCAGATTGAACATCGCTAATTAATATTTCATCGCTATGAACTGAGGCTATTTCCACACCGTTCTTAGAAACTGTAGTGATATTCATATTGTCCTCGCCTCACCATTCCTACTCTTTATTGTCTTTCATATACTTTTCTAATTCTTCCTCGATCTCTTCATCTAATTTAGAAATAAATTTGGGTTCGTCTTTGTTGTTATCGTATTCTTTTTGATTCATTTCGATTTCTTGTTGAAATTGCTCCTCTTCGCGCAAGAGTCCCAGTTTTTCTCTTATCATCTTCACGTCTTCATAGATCTCTTTATTTTTCTGATACGTGCTGAATACCAGTCCGAATAAGACAATAAGGAAGATGCCCGCTCCATATGGACCTACAATATAAAAGGTTAGAAATAAAATAATGGCTCCGATAACCATTCCGATTAACATCATCCTATGACCAGCCCTTTTCTAGTTTCGTTTGCAACCACCATTATTTTACGCGCGCCACCATAGTTATGGATGTTCCAACCATTCCTACATCTTCAAATCCAAATCGTTGGTACAGTTTCACAGCGGCCACATTGCCGGGATCGACACTTAAGGATAGTCTCTTTATTCCCCTCTGCTTCGCTTCATTAAATAAATGTTCCAGTAATGCTTTACCTATTCCTTTACCTCTGTAATCCTCCAGCAGTGCCATTCCTAACTCCGGTACATCCGCATCTATATATCCAAATCCTTTATTACGTTCATTGAAGCTACGGGCTGTGATGGACCCCATCGGCTTACCGTCCTTATTAGTCGCGATAAATCCAAAATCTCCTTCCCGCCCCCAGCCTTCAACATACTTGGAAATGAGGGGATCCTTTAAGATCTCTTTATTAAAAGGTTGTTGGCCTTCCGGAACAAATAAGGATTCATACAGCATTTCCCACATAAAAGGGATATCATTTTGAGATAAAGGTCTAATTGTATAAGACAATCTTGTTTCCCCCTAACGACATATGTATTACGTTAAACGCCTATATTGACTGATTCGTTATATAATTTCGATTTCTAAAAACTCGTGCTTATTGTCTTTAATGTACTTATTCGTACTCTCAATAAATTTTCGGGCGATTATTTGGTACTCTTTGAAAATCGGCTGTATGCAGTCATTTAATTCCGTATCCCGTTCAAGATCTGCCGGTGATGCCTCTCTCCAGCTGCCATCCGCTAATTTGTTCTTGTGATGTATCACGTTTTCCATTTGTTCCAATACCTTTATTAATTCATTTCCCCGAAAGAAAAGTATTCCTGTCTTTAAACCTGTCCAAGCCTTTAGGTCACCTATAAAATAGGTCGTAAACCAATAAAATTCAGCCATCGTATTGGCATGATTATGGAAGGCATAAAATAAATACAAAGCTTGCTGTCCTTCGTTTAATTGATTGAACATTTCCACTTTCGCACCAGGACTCTTCCCTCGAACTGCAAGTAACATGGGTTCGATGCACAACCAGCTAAGGTTTTCACTTTGTAAAAGCTCTTGCTTCATTCTTGTCAGCATTGCATGCTCCCTTCTTTGATTCGTTTAGATTATTTGGATGATGTCACGGGTGATTCTTCTTTCGTCCAATCCGTCGGTCCCTCAGAAACAGGGATAAACTTTCTCCAATACTCTCCCGTTTCTTTGTCAAAGATGATCACATTACTATCATTTGCCCTTATAAATTCATATCTTCCTTCATGACTACTAACTTTTTCGGTAATTACGGTTCCTTCCTCACGAAACAATCCTTGCATAAGCCCCAAAAGAATGAATCCTATAATGATCGAAACTCCTAAAATTAAACTAGATTTAGTATTAGTATTCATAACTCCCCTCCAGACTTGAATCGATTAGAATTCAATATTTATGATAGGATAGCAGATTTTCGTGGATATTTTTGGATCTCATCATTTAACCTTGATTATAACTCAATTCCATAAATCTGGAAGCACGGATTATTCACTCCAACAACAAAAATACTCCCCAATTAGTAGACAAGTTAAATCATACAACCTGTTACTAAATGGGGAGTTTGTTCATGCCTGCTAGCAAGTCTGTTGTCAATCCGTCAGGTAAATATCGCCGAAGGCGTTGATATCTTTAGCCGTGCCGATACCGCTATTGAATTCCAGCCATCCTTTACGTCCTTCTCCATCATTGTCGTTTACCAGCAATGAAAATTTGAGCTTCAGCCCCGGTTTTACCAACGTTGTGTCCAGCGTCAGCTCGTTCCATGGAATAGCGGCTTCATAAACCGTTGTTTGTTCCTTTCTGGTGATAGCAAGCTCCGTCTCAAAAAAATCATCGATATTAAAACCTTGCGGTGTTATCCAGCGCCACTTGATCAATCGTCCCTTGTCGTCCATAGCCATACCCAATTCGTGGTATTCGGACGGGTTGCCGCCATTCTCATCCGCTAGGCCAATCGCGAACTGTACTCCGTCCCCGCTCCAAATCTCGCTCCCGCTTGACGTTTGGAAATGCTCATCGTCGGTAACTTCCAGGGCAATATATAGATTGGCGGAATCCCAGCTTAAAAAACCTGTCGCGCCGGCATCGTCTCTCCCACGCCAATCCTTCATTTTAACGTCTTCTACTTCGAAACTGGCCTGACTACTCCATTCCTTAAGGTCCCCATCAATTTGGATATTGCTTTGTGGCTTGTCAATTTGCAACGCATGGAAAACGTCCTCGTCGCTATGCAGCAGTTTTCCCGAAGCATCATATCCCCGCCCCATTGACTTCCCGTTAATCAATTCCGGAATCGTGATTGCGGTACTTTCCCCCGGCTCCAGTTGTTTTAACTCGTTAGTGAAGGTCTGATTCCCTTGCTTCGTTTCGTAAGTAACTTGAAGAGAACCATTGAAAATATGCTTTGATTGGTTCGTTATGGATATCAGCGTTTTTGCTTTTTGGTCGGTGTCATCAAAATACGTTTCGAAGCTCTCTTGCAGCGGGCTCAAAACTTTAACATGGGAGACGTATCCCGGAACCGAAGCGGTCTTCTGATCATCCGGTTCCATACTTGCGAATACGGTGTAATTCCCGGGTGTTAAACCGGCAGGAACTAGGAGTGTAACATTTTCACCCACATCATTCTCCGCAAGCTCCCAACCCTCCGGTACAATAATCCGAAGAATTCCTACGCTTGAATTACGGATAAAGCTTTCCGGCAGCTTTATGCTCACGGGATCACCAGAAGCGGCGGTTAGCCCCGCGTTCGCCGGAAGTTCACCGCTCTTGGGCCCATTCATCACGTTCCACAAAAAATGCGTAATCGTCTCAACGACATCATCGATGTATTTTGCGTTCTTGTAATCATGACCGGCTCCCTCTATCGTGAACAGATCATGATAAATCCCTTGTTGTTCCAATGCGTCTTTTAAATCCAGGCTTTGCCGGTAAGGGATCATCGCATCGATCGTTCCATGTATAATCAGGATGGGGGGCATATTCTCATGAACGGTATTCCCGAGCAAACCGCCGTAAATATCCACAACGGCAAATACCGATTTAACGAGGGAAGGGTCGCTACGCAAATACTCATTGGTAAAATTCATCGCCAGGTAGCCTCCGGCTGAGTCCCCGCCGATCACTATTTTTTTGGAATCCAGTCCGTACATTTCCGCATGGTCATAAATCCACCCGATCACATCGGCAATATCCTCGTAGGCGTCGGAAAGGGTTAGCTCAAAATTCAAGAACGGATCGGTCTTTAATCTGTAATTCATGGATAATACAACATACCCGCGTTCCGCCAATTTGTTGGATATATCCACCGCATCCTCCTTGCTCCCCTCCTTGTATCCGCCTCCATGAATAAAAATAAAAACCGGCCTTTGCTTATTGTTATCGCCTATCGGCTCGTACAAATCCAGACTCAGCGTTTCTTCGTTCTGTGCTTCATTCTTCTTGCTCGCATAGACGATATTGCTCTTCGTGTTTACATGGAACACAGGCGACAGATATCTGACTTCTCGTTGCTCGTGGCTTAGGACCGCCTTCATTGAAACATCCTTATTTACGTTTGTAGTGCTGCCGATCATGGGTTGCTCCAAACTTGTATCAGGCGTGTTTATTCTCTTGTCAATCTGTCGATTCATAAACAACCCGACTCCCAAAATAAGCAATAAACCCGTAAGAACGTAAACCGTCCACCTTTTCAAACCAATCCCCCCATAAGAAATGAATTTGTCCTTTGTTAAAAAATTCAAATTCATTTTATGACCCGGATCTCGGATAAACAATAATGTATTCCATCGTTAATTGGGTGTAATCATACGCAAAAGGGAAAACAAAAAAACACCGGGAAATCCCGGTGTTTTAAATATTCTGACCTTTTCATTCCTGTTATTCCTTTACCTTCAATCCAAGAAGCTTGGCAAAGCCGGTCGCCTGCTCGGGAGACACGGTGCATCCCGGCAACGCGGAGACGGGAATATCGACCCGATCAAAAGTACAGGTGCTGATATCCATACCTTTAAGCGAAGTGTCCGTAAAATCCGCCTCATTTAGATCGCATTCCTGCAGCTCGACATCCTTAAACTTACATCCGTAAAAATTAGCATTTTGCAGGGAACAACCACTAAACCTCACTTGCTTCAAAGAACCCTCCACCAGATCACTCAGATTCATCAAGCAATTCTCGAAGGTCACGAACCCCAGGTTAGCCTTGGACAGATTCACCCCGGTCAGTTTACAATCCTTGAAATGAACGCGGTGAATAATGCCCCTTTGCAGTACGGCATTGGAGAAATCGCAATTTTCCAGCACCGTATCGGTCATATCCATCCGATCAAAGGTGGTATGCGAGAAGGAACAGCCGCGAAGCAGCACCTTGGACAAAATGCATTTCTCCATAACTTCATGTTCATACTGGGCACCGTTCATCATACTGTTTACCAGCTCATGATCCGCGTCCTCAAGCAATGTTTCCAAATCAACCTCATATAAATCCGCAGGGAGCTGCGGGGACATCATTTTAATTTTTGAAGCCATCCTGATCACCTTTCTGTTGTCGGGTTACCAGCCCGTTTCTCTCTGCGATTACCGGTCTTTCGCCCGATTGTTTTCGAAGTACTTCGGCCAGTCCTTTCACATCCAGACCATCCACGGCAAAAGCGCGCCGAACCAGCTCGGGCGGCACATACTCGTCATACTTGCCGAGATATGGAGCCTCCGCTGCATCGAGCAAAGCTTCAGGGTCATGTGCCCCGGACAGCTCGTCCCGGATGCTGGCCAGCAGACTTTCTGCGTCAGCTGTTCCGGCAACGACCATATAATACGGTTCCATCGGGACGACTTGTCGCAGTCCCATCGGTTCCGTAAGATTATGCTTCAGCAAACGCTCCAGCGTACGGAACTGCTTGCTTCCCGCCCACGGTAAAATGAACAGCGAATTTCCGCCCGCCGGAATCACCGGACTGCGCAATAACCCGCTTTCCCGGGCCAGCCTGCGCGCCCGCTCCAGACGGTTTACCGCTCCGGGCGCCAGATAGGGATACAGCGTTTGTTCCTCTAACACCTGGCGCATTTTTTGCATTACCCTGGTATGAACGTCGCCGCCGGCTCCTAGCCAAAGGGTGTCTACCTTGCCCTTGGAAGATTTCACGTAGACCGCCTTATGCTTGCCGTCCACTTCCTCGACCTTCCAGAGCTTGCCGGCAAGCGAGAAGCAGTAGCCCGGCGGCGGTACGGTGGTAATGCTTCCGATCTCCTCCGAACCGTTATACACCACATGTTCCTCATCATCCTTGAACACGGCATAGAATCGGTAGTTGTTCACCACCTTTTCCCCGCCAAGCCCGATGATCAGCGAACCTTCCTCCGTCTGCTGGATATGGTCGGTCTGCAGCAAATATTGCAGCAGCTTCTTATATTCGTCCGGCTCAATGCCGCGAAAAGCCGGCAGCGTCAGGACCGCCCGCGCCAACTCGGCGGGCTCGGCTTCGCCGATGCTCTTCAGAGTGCTCATCGTCTGATGATAGAGCACCCCGACCGGCTTCCGCCGCAGATCTAGCGGCTCCACCCAGCGCTCGCGGACGTACAGCTCGATCACGGCGATCGCCCGCAGCAGCGTCCACGGCATCCGCGCGGGCAACTGCGCCTCCTCGTCCTCTTCCTCCGCACAGAGGAACATCATCTCCGACGCCGCATCGCCCCGGCGTCCGGAACGGCCGAGCCGCTGCACAAAGCTGGAGCAGCTGTACGGCGCTCCGAGCTGGATGACCCGCTCCAGCTCGCCGAGGTCGATGCCGAGCTCCAGCGTCACTGTAGCGGCGGCCACTGCAGGACCCGAGCCGGACTTCAGCGCGGCCTCGGTCTCCTCCCGCAGCATCGCGGAAATGCTTCCGTGATGCACATGGAACACATCGCGCTCCTCCCGCTTCGCGGCAATTCGGCGCATCTCGAGCGTGGTGAGCTCGGCGTCCGAGCGGCTGTTGGTGAAGACGAGCGCTTTTTTTCGGTGGGTATGGTCATAGATGAAATTGTAATAATTCTGCTTCGCGAGTTCCAGATGCTCAGCCTCCCGTTCATCCCGGGCATCCGGGAACGAGAAATGCTCAACCGACAGCTTCAGCTTCCGTCCGCCCTGCGGCGATACCACCTCCACCGGTTGCGGGGTTCCGGCCCCAAGCCAGCGGGCGGCGGTATCATAATCGCTAAGCGTGGCCGACAGCCCTATCCGCTGCGGTGTACAAGAGGCCATCCGCTCCAGCCGGGTCAACTGGCTCAGTACCTGAATGCCCCGGTCCGCACCCATGAAAGCATGCACCTCATCGATCATAATATACCGCAGATCATGAAACAGCGCAGGAATCGCATTCGGCCGGTTCATGAGCAGCCCCTCCAGCGACTCGGGAGTAATTTGCAGCACACCGCAAGGCCGTTGCATGAGCTTCGTTTTCTCCGCTTGGGATACGTCTCCATGCCAATGCCAGACAGGCACTTCCCCTTCCCTTAGCAGTTCGCTAATCCGCTCGAATTGATCATTGATCAGCGCCTTCAGCGGTCCGATATAAAGGATGCCCACCGATTCCGATGGTCGATGATACAGCTCGGTAAGCGCCGGAAAGAAAGCCGCCTCCGTCTTTCCCGATGCCGTCCCAGATGCGATCAGCAGATGATGCTGCGTATCGAACAACACTCTGCACGCTTCAACCTGGGCTTCGCGGAGGGTGTCCCATTTCTTGCGGTAAATGTATTCCTGAATGAACGGGGCCAGCCGGGCAAAAGGATTCCCCTGTTGCCCCCGATCCGCCCCTTGGCCTCGGCCTCGGTTATCGTAATGCCGATCGGATCCGCTCATAGGTCAAACTCCGCCAAAAAGTCATCGAGTTCGTCTTTGCTGCCGGAATTACCGGAAGAGCCGGATGCCAAATATTCTTGCTCACGCTCGCCCATCAGTTCCTCAAAAGTCAGTTCTTTATGTTGGTGCAGCATATGCAGCACATCCATGAAATCCCGGACTACTTCCCGGGTTGTCAGCAGTTCCTCGGCTCCAAGTCGGCCCACCGCCGCCTGCATGAAAGCAATCAGCTGCCCATCGCTCAAGCGAGGCTCATAACCGGAGTGCATCGCATGAATATTGCGCAGCTTTTGCAGCAGGATCAGAATCTCCTCATGCGACAGCATGTCCAGTCTCAGAATCGGCGAAGTATACGTCCGCCGCGAACCGCTGCTGTAACGGCCATCCATTAATCGCGACCGAAGCGCCTCATAGCTGAACAGGCCTCTGCGTTCATCCTCCACAAACTGTGGTGTTCCGCCCAGGTAAATGCCCAGGTATTGAGCTTTTCCCTGCATCGTGTCATTGAACATCGTCAGCAGCTTTTCGTAATTGCTTTGTCGGGACACGCTGTTCGTAATTTTGTACAAATTCACGCCCTCGTCGATAAACAGCAGCAATCCCTTATAGCCGATGCGCACTGCAAATTCGGACCACAGCTTCATGTAGTCGTACCAATTGTCATCATCGATAATAACGCCGACCCCCAGCTCTTTGCGCGCCTCCGTCTTGGTCGGAAATTCCCCGCGCAGCCAGCGCAGCGCCGCCGCTTTCCGGTCATCGTCCCCCAGCTTGTAGCCCGACCAGTATGCGGCCAGCACCTTGGCAAAATCAAACCCGTGCACCAGACTCTGTAATTCATTGCTGACCGCATAGATTTGGAGTTCCACCGCTTCATACAATTGCGGATCACCCGGACGCAGACCGGTGGCCTGCATTTGCTCCTGCTGGAGTCCGGCAATCCATTTTTGCAGCATGCTCTCCAAGGCTCCGCCGTCCGGTCTTGTCCGGGTAGATAAATGCATCATCAGCTCCCGGTATGTGCCCAGCCCCTGTCCTTTCGTGCCAACAAGTCTTCGCTCGGGGGACAAATCGGCATCCGCCACCACAAATTCCCGGTCCATCGCATAATTACGGATCATTTGCAGCAAAAAGCTTTTCCCGCTCCCGTACCGCCCGGTAATCAGCCGAAACGCCGCTCCGCCCTCTGCGATATTGTCCATATCTTGGAGAATCGACGCCACCTCGGCTTTTCTTCCGACCGCGATATGCTCCAGTCCGACCCGCGGCACCACTCCCGCCGTCAAGGAATTCACCAGTGCCGTAGTCAGCCGTTTAGGGATTTGCATCTGTTTCATCTCGTTATCACCTCTTGAAATCTAAACACTATATTTACATCAACAGCGGCTCCCAAGCATACCCGAGAGCTCCTGCCGGTACTCCTCCGTAATCTCATCTCCGTCGATCAGCAAATCGCCGATCCACTCCATGGACAGTCCGTTGATCTCATCAAGAAGCAGCTCAGGCATCGAACCGGCTTGCTCGGCGATGTCATATCGCACCGCATCCCCATCGCCATTGACCAATGCGGACAGCATCTTCTTGTGGGACTCGGACAATCGGCCCCACAGCTCTCGCCACTCCTCCGGTAATTCCATCCCATCAGCACAATTATCATCGTCTGACAATTCTGGACGCTGATCACCTTTCGGTGCTTCACTCTTCATTGTTTCCAACGCTACGTTTGCAGGCGACTCTTCCTCAAAAGTCTGCCAGCCGCGTTCGAAATCCATCTCTGCCTGCTGGGGGCCGTCGGTATCTTTCCGATTCCGGTTCCGGCTGCGCAATGAACCTAGCTCCTGCTTGGCCTGCGTAACGAGGTGGCCAAGGGATATCTCCATGGCCGGCAAACCCGATGAAACCGGATGCTCCACCGACGAACCTTGATTCTCCGGAATCACCGGTAACTGTTCGGTCAACAGCATGTCCCGTACTTCATCCGATTCATGCTGCAGTTTGCGGAGCTTGGCGGTGTTGATCTTCACTTTAGGAGCGCGGGCTTTGGCTTCTTCCGCTTTGCGGAGCTCAAACTCCTTATGCAGAAAGCGGGAAACAAGCTCCTCCACCTCAGCTTCAAGGGTGATCCCGCGCAGCTTCCCTTTAAAGCCGGACAGCTCCCGCAGCTTGTTTTCCGTAAACCTGACCAGTTGTGTCAAATAAGCGCGGAGCGGGAGATGCTCACTAATCGCCAATATAGAAACCGTCGCTGTGCGCCCGTATTGCTCGTAGTCGTAGACGGCGCTGCGGAACAAGTAGCGGGTAACCTTCTTTTCACGGGGCATAAAATGATTAATCAGCTTGTTTCCCGTAGTCTTTGCCAGGTACCCATCTACCAGCACTATCACTTTCGGGATATATTCCCTCAGGTCCTTTCGACCCTGTTCATTGTAATAACGGCTTTTTTCAATTTCATAGTCGCACAGCTGCAAAACCAAATCCCAAGTCAATTCCACCGGCTCGGCGGAAAATCTCCGTTTCCATTCCAGCTCCCTAAGCTCGGGCGACAGACTTCTAGGAAGCTTTGCAAGCGGCTCGAAAGGCGGCAGATCCAACCCGAATACCAGCGCAAAATCATACTTCCATTCCCGTACATATTGATCCAGCTTCGGATACCTTTTCCGGTAGGCGTGCCATACCCTGTCCATCAACTGGACCCCCTGCACGGGCTCGCTCCAGCCGATTCCGTGAATCAGCTCATACAAGTACACAAACAGATAAGATAGGTCAGTATCATGATAACGTTCCGAACGGACCTCTCCCCTCCAGTACAAATACCATTTAAGCTGTCCCGGCTGCATTTGATCATAGGTCGGCCAGTAAGTTTGAAAAGGGACGAACTCTGCATGATCCTCAGTTTGTGATTCAAGTTCCCGCGCTTTCTGAACAAATTGCCCTTCGCGCGAAACATACCGAAAATCCTGCTGCCAATCCAGGCTCCGCTCCCAGCCATCCGGCGTAACGACCCGGCTGACGGTCTCCCGCTCCTGCGGTTCCGGCGCCCCGAGTTCCAATTCGGCAAACCTCAACTGCTGCTCGCGTCTATTCTGTTGTCCGCTCTGCTCTATATGAATGTCGTGTTTGTCCGTTTTATCGTTCATGACTCCAGACCTCCATCACAACTCCATTATATCATTGAACCGAAAATTTGTTCGCTTTTTTGAAGGCAAATTGTATTCCTTTTTCACGACTGGCATCCAGCCAGATTTCATATTATGCTGTAGAAGAGTTGTAATCGAAGATGGATTTAAAGGGGATTAAATATGAATAAATGGCTTAAGGCATTCCTGTTTCTTGCGGGGGCCGCTATCCTTACGAGGCTGATTCCATTTTCCGACTGGTTCCGTATACTGGACACGATGATCCATGAGCTCGGTCATGCCGTGATGACCTTGTTGATGTCAGGCCGCGTGCTGCGCATTGAGTTGAATCCCGATCACAGCGGTGTAACTTACTCCGTGCTGGCCACGTCGGGCTGGAGCCAGGTTGCCGTGTCACTCGCCGGATACATTTCAGCATCCTTGTTTGCGATCGCCTTGTTTTATGTCCGTTACAAGCATCAACAACGGGCAGGGATTATGATCATTAGTGTCATTGCACTGGCAATGATTCTCCTGTTCGTGCGGTCGGGATACGGGCTGTGGTGGCTGATCATTTTCATCGTGGTAAATTTTGTGTTTTTGCTTCTTGGAGGACGGATTCTAAATTTCTATTATTTATTGCTGGCATTCCTGTGTCTGGAGGAATCGGTAATGGGGCCGTTCACGCTGTTGCTGCGATCCCTCACGGATCCGAGTCAAGCCGGGGATGCATCCAATCTGGCGCACATCACGATCATGCCGGCTTTAGCCTGGTCTCTTCTTTTCTTTGTCATCTCGATTTTCTGCGCCATGTCCGCTTTACAACTGTATTGGAAAGATAGGGGCCAAATCCGTCATGCCAGAAGCACGAATGATGCGGCGGTCAGATAACCTCTTAAGTTAGCCAAATAAATGAGTAACGCGACAGTTAGAAACGGCAGGCCAAACAGAAACAATACGGAAGAAAACTTACTTCTAAACCTTTTATCCTCTGCCGTTTCGATGCTCTCGTTGGCCCTTGTCCGGTCACCGCTAATAAACGCCCCAGATAATAATCCCGCTAACAGCCAGGACACGACTCCGATTCCCCCGGTAATTTTAATGGCCATTTCCCAATGACTCAAGAGTCCGGCAGTTAAGGCTGTAACGATACCCAAAACCGTTCCGACAAGGAAAGCTCTTATCGCGAAATTCCTCATTTCAATTCAAATCCCTTCAAAAAATCCCTCATCAGCTCATTTGAGAGGCGAATCGCTTCGGACCTGCTGCTGGCCGGTACAGTGATCATTTGACCATCTTCGGCGCTCCAAGATGACGCTCCCGTACCATCTGATTCTTTTTGATCCGAGACCAAAATCGTTACCTTACTGAAATCACTATTTATGAATAGAGAGCCATACTGATATATATGTGTATTGTTTACTGCTCCTGGTGTCCCATCACTCGCTTTTTTGTATTCAAAATAAGGATAGCTGATCACGCCCCAACCATCTTCTGAAATGGGCATCTTAAGTTGTCTCTGATCTGCGGGAACAGGTATATCCTCGCCCTCTATGTTAATGATCCCTTTAAATGTTCTTTTTCCGGTAATGCTTTTGTGCAATTTCCCCTCAACATTTACATTTACAACTTTTTCGGGCTCTGTGTTGTCGTTTCCTAATCTATATTTAAAACCTTGAGCGCTAATATGGATGTCCTTAGGAGATAAGTTAATTCTAACAAAAACCGCTATGGCTATCAGAATGAGTATGCTCAAAAAAACCGTCAGCTTTTTCATAGTCTCTCCTTGTTTAACGCCCAAACACAATAGTTCTAAATCCTAGGCAGGAGCGGTTAGTGTTGACGAACCTATAGCCGGATTTAACGATCCCGGTTTGTTGCTCCCCACTCGCATAAATTCTCCAATACAGGCAGTAAACTCTCTCCTTTGACCGTGAGACTGTACTCCACTTTAGGAGGTATTTGAGGATACTCTTTCCGTTTAACCAAACCATCCGCTTCCAATTCTTTTAGTTGCGCACTTAATGTTTTATACGTAATGGCACCTATTTGTCTTTTCAAATCATTAAATCGAACCGGGTGGTTTTCTGCCAAAAGATAAAGAATGACCATTTTCCATTTACCGCCAATCACTGAAACTGTATAGCCAAAAGGTGTATCTTGAATCGTTTTGACTTTACCTATAAATTCACCCATTCCCACATTAACACTATCCTTTCGGGTAGTACCTATCCAAAAAGTGCGTACTACTCTTTATATTATGCTCAGTTTATACTAGCCTTACTTTGATTGAAAGGGGAGTTATAAATGACTAAAACAATTGCTACCTACGGTCACGGCGTTGCATGGGAGGAAGAGTTCGGCCTTTCACAAGGATACAGCGTCAATGGGACCATCTACATTTCAGGACAATTTTCGCATGACATGCAAGGCACTTTCGTAGGGGAGGGCGATATCGAAACACAGACCCGGCAGACGCTGGAGAATATTGATCGTGTGCTGGCGGGTTTTGGAGTCACAAGATCGAACATCGCGGAGATGGAGATCTTTCTGACAAATCCGCAAGAGCATTTTGAGAAGTGCGTAGAACTGTTCAAAGAATATGTAGGCGACCATCGGCCGGCCGGTACCCTCGTTGGCGTATCCGGGTTGGCGTTTCCTCATCAACTGATTGAAATCCGCGCCGTTGCACATACCGACTAATTTAGCTATCGCGACAAGACGCTCCGAGCGGTGGGGCTGGCTACGATAAAGCTCGACCGCTTTGGGCGCTTACTTATTCCAGTTTCAATTCTTCTTTTCTTTGCTTTATCCACCTTTTAATTTCCTTTGAATTATTCTTCTCTTCGGATGAACCATGTCCCGACTCCAGGCTCATGATATCCTCAAAAGAGACTCCGCTTTCATTCCCCCACTTTTTCCAAGGTTGTTTATCAAACGTATAGTGCTTGTAATATTTCAGCGGATTTATTGATCCCGGGGCATAGTTATAGGTCCCCATGTTAAATGGATCCGTAACCATTTCTCCTGTTTCCGAATTATAAACAGCTTCAAATCTGCCGTCTTTGGAAATAAACTTAAGATTAAGTGCTCCTTTTACTCCCTCATGGTTATATCTATGGTATTTTGCACTGAATAACTTCCATTTCCCTTCCGCCGCTAAAGTGATCATGTCATCCAGACTTACAGGTGCGCCACTATACGAGTTCAATTTGTTTCTAAAAAAATGTACTTCCTCTGTAATGCTTCCTGCCTTTCTAATGTTTCTATCAAATGTCTCAAAATAACGAGTGGAGTTCTCATGATTTATTAAAGCGCCTGGATTGCTCTCCAGATCTTGCATCATTTTCACAATGACGGCTCGGGCTGCTATTTCATTAGATCCATCCACAATGTACCACTTCTTGTGATCATTTCTAACTTTCTCGAATAAATCATTGAGCCCTATAAAATATTCATCCGATAAAAATGAGGTGTTATCTTCAGTCCCGCTCTCTAACCATACTGGATTCGATGGGGTTTTGATATTGAGCCAACCTATTAAAAGCATAATAATGACTAGGCTTATCCATATAGCTGCTTTTTTCTTTGACATCATAACCGTCCTATTAATGTTATAGATCTTCCTTCCAAGTACCGTGCCGGAATGTTCATTACTTAGTCAGAATCCCTTGCTCTACAGAACTCTTAATAATGGTTTGAGCATACTCCCACAGCTTCTCCGATCCATAATTAATCTCCTTATTTCGGTTGATAACTTGTTCGCTGGTAATTCCGTATTTCTGCCATGTATCGCCTTCATTCAACGAATTATGTATGAGCGGCTGTAGTCTATCCAGCGATGAAGCGAATTTCGCTTCTTCCGTTTCTTTATTTTCAAACTCAAGCCACAATTGAGTAAATTCTTCCTCTTGTTCGGCGGGTAACATTCCAAACAATCTTTTGGCAGCTTCAGTCTCACGATCAAATTTATCAACTTGCCCATCCGTATCGTATGCAAATGTATCGCCTGCATCAATCTCCACTAAGTCGTGTATCAAAAGCATTTTAATCACCTTGAGCAAATCGTTGGTTTTATTTGCGTGATGTTGCAAAATCATCGCCATCATTGCAAGATGCCATGAATGTTCTGCATCGTTTTCTAATCTGGATCCATGTATGATTTTCGTTCTTCTTTCAATGGTTTTTAATTTATCTATTTCAACGATGAAGTTAAATTGCTTTAGCATTTTCTCCATCAAGCCCAGCTCCTTGTTTAACTATAGTCTTCGATCACAGCTATCTTTTGATCTCTTACAAGAAAGATGGTTTTCCCCTTAAGTTCTATGGTGTCCCCAGCCTTCAATCCGTTAGGCAGATCCGCCGCCAATTTGCCTTCATAATTAATTTCCACCTCTGCCTTATCCCCATTAACTATCATCTGTGTTATCGTTTGTTCCCTTTGCGAAAAGATCGTCACCGATTGCTCGGCTAAATTACGAAATTGATCCATTCCTTTAGTTTCTGTATCCACTTCACCATGGGAAATGTTTCGAAACTCAATATCCTCGTGCAAGAGATCAACCATCCCATTAACATCAAAAGAATTATACGCCTGGATGTAGCGTTTAATGAGAGATTGGATTTCCGCCTCTTCCATGATTCATTCCCTCCCTGAAGAAATCTTATAATGATCGATCAATATTCCAGCTTGTAAACGACTTCCCCATCAATCACGCGGCCATCCGCTTCAAAGCCTAATTTTTCGTATAAATGTTTAGCCTGCACATTATTTGGTTCAAAGCTAATGTGGATAACCCGATGTTGTTCATCTTCTTTAATCCGATCTATAAGCAGCTCCATGGCTGCCCTTCCATAGCCCTTGGACTGGTGCTTGGCGTCTATCATTAACCGGTAAATCCAATATTCATGGTCGTCCTCATCTATACAGTACATCGTAAATCCAACCAGAACGTCATCATCATAAATGGCTAAACAAATACATTCCGGAAAAGCTTTAGCCTGGGCGAGCGAAAATAAATTTGTCGCTACAAAATCCTTTTGTTCCTCTGCCACACTTAGCTTAATGACATCAAAAAAATTGTTGCGGTCGATTTCCTTAAGTTGTATCATCAATATTCCTCCTGCATCTTTATGTCGATTATGGATATGAAATCATTTCAATGCATGAATCAGGTTCATAAAAAAAATGTAAATCGGATATAACAACAGCATTCCAATGGCTAGTAAACCTGTTACCGGATTTGGATCGTCTCCGCCATAAGTAATAGGAAATAATCTAGCAAAGATATATGTAAACAAAATAAAGTAGGGTGCCCAAAGGATGATCGTCAGGTAATTTAGTTTCCTTCTGCCTAACCATTTTGTGGTCAGCATATATAAGATCACTGTGCCAAATATAATATCTGCACACAGGAGGATCGTATTTAATGTATTGATTGTTTTAAGATCCCAGCCAGTCAGCCGGCTAATTCTATATACATTTACCATAAGCTCGATCGGCACGAATATAAAGAAAGCATAGAGTATGCTAACCATATTCATTTTTATGAGATGCCTAACGATAGGTCATCAACCCCTTTTCCCACTTTCAGCTCCATTGTTCGATCAATTTTTCTATATCCAGCAAGTCTCTTACAATTCCATCGTATTTAAAGTCATCGTTATAAAAGGTGTCTTCCTTCCAGATCCCCTTCATTCCCGCACTTTTGCTGGCCGTAACATCGTTGATAGGATGATCACCAACATAAACACACTCTTCAGGTCTTACGCCCAGCAAATCACTTGCTCTATTAAAGATCGCCGGATCCGGTTTTCGAATGCCCTCTATTTCCGAGATCAATATCACTTCAAAATATTCTTGGATCCCTAAAGCTTGAATATTGCTGGATTGAAAGTCACCAAAACCATTTGTAATCATTCCAAGTTTGTACCCTTTGCCTATGAGATTTTCCAATAATTCAGTCGTATTAGGAAATGGTGTGGCATGCTTACAAAATCCAATTTTATAATCCGTTAATAATTCATTCCAATCCAACGGCAGGTCAAATTCCTTGATTAGTTCCTGGTAGACCCTATCCTTCCAAACATATCCTCGATGATCCAGTTCAATAAAACGATGGATATAGCTCTCCTTGTCTATATTCTTAGTGTTCTTAATGATCCTATCATACTGATCGACCAAGAAGCGGTATAAGGAAATGTTACGGTCCAATAAAGTTCCGTCCAGATCAAATATAACGGATCTAATCATAGATGCTTGCCGCCCTTCAAAATATTGTCCCTAGACGCCTCCTTTTCTAAGTAAATAATCTTCAGCTTTGGGTTGATTTCTTCAGATTTAAACTCCTTATATCCTAATTTAGTAAACAAGTGTAAATTCCTCAGACTCTTATCACCGGTGAACAATTGAAATTTCAAGCATCCATTAAAGTAAGTCTCCACTTCTCTCATTAAACTCGTTCCTACCCCATTGTTCTGATAGTGAGGGTGAACAATCAATTTGCCGATTTTGCAGGTTCCGTGATCCACAAATGCTCTCACCGAACCAACGATCAATCCATCCATTTCCGCTTTAAGTATAACTTGTTGATCGAACTCTTCTTCCAATTGCTTTAAGGTTTGTCTAAGCGGCTGTATGTTATAATTGTTATAAATTTCCGCTTCGCTTCTATATGCCATATACTGCAGTTCCAGAATATCTTTCAGGTCTTGTCGATCAGCTTTTACAATTCGCATCTTAAGAGTCCTTCCTTTCATAGCCCCTATGCTTAAGACATAAAACAATAAATTTAAAGGTGTGATTCTGATCAATAGAAAAAAAGCTTTGTTGTTATCAGCAATTATTATTCCTGTCCTTATTCTGGTCTGCTTATTTGGAGCATTTAAGACATTTAGCCAAAATACAACTTACGATCTTCAACTAGGGACAGAACAACACGACGAATTCCCGAAGATGGTAGATCATGGTACGGAATTCAAGAATGACGCCACACTTACTGCTATGGCTATATTTCCTGATGGGGATAAGAAAAAGAATTTACTTCGTGCACAGCTTTCTGTAACCAGAAAAGGCGAAACAACAGTTCTCCAAAAAGAAGATATCCGTGTATTTTCAGATTTGGCAGCCTATCCAATGAGATTGGAAAACTTACAATGGCCTTCAGGTGCGTATACTTTATATTTTAAGCTTGGGCTGGAAATAGAGAAATCTATGGATTTTATTTTGAAATAACAATCTCTTTAGCTTCTGCTTGAGATGGGTAGGAATCATCGATTCCGCCCCTAATCTTGTAATGGATCTTTTGACCGGGTTTCAAATTTCTTGTATTCGTGCTTAACCATATTGCTTCACCGGTATAAACATCCATAATATCTTTCCAAGTTTTGTTTACATAGGGTTGGTCAATCACTAAAATACGATCTCCGGTTACTTCCAAAATATATCCTTCTCCATCATATCGTGACTGGTTCAAAGACCCTTCATCGGAGTTACAACCCGCGAGCAAGACAATCATCAGAATTAATAGCATGCTACTAATAAAGCCTTTTTGTATAGCTCTCATGCATAGCATCAGATACCTCGCTTTCTGATAATCCTAGTTTATTGGCATGCTTGGATATCATTTGGGGTATATTCGGCAACTCCTGTTTATCTGTCCAGGAATCCGGGCTCCATAGTTTCGATCTTTTAAAGGCTTTTGCACAATGGACGTAACATTCTTCAATAATGATGCCTATCCCAAGTAAAGGCGTCTTCCCCTTGGCTTGCATACGGTTTAATAATTGCTTATCTTTAATAATCTGTGCTCTGCCGTTTACCCGTAATGTCTCTTCAAGTCCAGGTATAACAAATATCAAACCAACTCTTGGATTGTTCAAAATATTTCTCATAGAGTCGATCCTTCGATTACCGGGCCTTTCGGGAATGACAATCCTCTTTTCGTCCAAAACATATACAAATCCCGGCTCATCTCCACGTGGGGAAACATCACAAAATCCCAGGTTATCTGACGAAGATATAAACAATAATGGAGACAAGGAAATAAACTCCTTACAATGTGCGTCCAGAGAATCGATAACTTTATTATTTACAAGTTCACTCGGGTAACCGATTAACTCCCGAATTTCTTCCTCCGATTGAACAATATCCTCAAATCCGAGCATCTAATTCGCTCCAATCCATTTCTTAACGATTTCCTTCAGGTTCTCTTTGTTGGTTACTACATCGTTCATGCTGGTGAACTTTACAATTGCCCTGTCCCCCGTTACCCATTCCAATAGTTTGGTGGTGTCTTCGAAAAACGGTTCTTTCGCTTCGTTACCTGTAACTTTAGATCCACAATGGAAAATAAGACGGAAACCATCCTTACCATGGAGATTAAAAGTCACCCGATCCTGATTGTTAATACAAAAACTTGGTGCATTCCATTTAATATGTTCTGTTATTTCGTCATTCGCACTTAATATGATGGTTCGAACTTCTTCGATTTCCGCCTTTAGAGGATGTTCAAGGTTTGCCAGAAAATTAGCGACTTGTTGTTCTCCTGATAGCTTTTTTGATTTATTACTGGATGGGTTCTTATTAATAGTCATAAGTTCAGCTCCCTTCTAGAGAGTACTAATCCAATGTCTTTATGAGATAGAGGACAATGTCATCATTTATGACGACGCTATCCCCATATTTAATATAATGTTGACCATCGTGTATCCCTTTCCCATCCGGGACATATCCTCGCTTTACATATAGCACTTGGGCATTACCATAGTCACCAAAGACGCCCACCCCGATACCGGCAAGGGATGATCTTTCCCTTATGACTTCTTCTGCTTTATCCATTAACTTTGATCCTATTCCTAACCGCTGAAACTTCAATAGAACATTAAAGTCATTTACTTCAGGAATATTTCTTTCCTTGAATGCTGGATAATAGGATTCCCAAATAACATTCACATAGCCAGCGAATACACCATCGATTTCGGCTATTAGTGTCGTTCTATCTCCATTACTCTGTTCGGAAACATACCTTTCGAATTGAGCAGCCGGTTTTTCCCAGCCCTGTTCCTTAAAAGCATTTGAAATGATCCATGGATCATGTTCTGCTAATTTCCGAATCTTTAAGTTCATGCAATCTCACTTCCTTAATGATCGATTTACGTAATCAGATCTTTATATTGCTCTTTGTTTGTATTTGATAGGGCTTTACTTAACAACGATTTGTCGTAACCATGAGTTATTAATGCTTGCAAAATGGCATCCACCCGATCTTGTCTTCCTCTTCTAATATTGGATTCAAGCTGGATTTCTAAGGGAACGACCGGAATCAGGCGGTTCTCTAACTCAACATACTTTGTTAAATTCCAAATATGCTGTCCGCCTTCCCATATCCCTTCCCCCGTCTCAGAATCGGGTATTCCCGCGGAATTCGAAATTTGCACCACTTCCACATGAAAATCTTGAATCTTCCATTTCCCTTTTGTCCATGTAAACCCGGAAGGGAAGGATTGAGTAAAGAATGGTTCTTCATCCGAGGAGAGCCATTCCGGATCAAAATATGAAAGTTCAGTTTTATTCTTTATATGGAATGGACTCAAAAGTTCAGCGATCTGAGCAATATCTTCGCTATTCCGCACATAAATATCTAAATCATTTGGAGTCATGACGGCGTGCTGAAGTACTGAACCGACCGAACCTACAATAATCCACTTAGTTGTTAGGCCGGATTCCGAATAAAGATCGCAAAAAGTGGTGAGAGCTTGCTTCCAAGTCATGATGTAGCTCCTTTTTTCTTTATTGTTATTCGACAATTATCAGATAACGTTTCTGTACCATTTTCTAAGCTGATTGATTTGGGCTTGATGATACCTGCTATGGTCGGCCATATGCCAAATTCCCCACCGGATGGTTGCTTGCTTTTCATTTTCATGTCCGAAATAGACGATTTTCTCAAGATCAGTATCTGGTAATTGTATACAGACATCTTCCAACAATTTAATTACTTCTTCATAGTTTGTCATAAGAGTAACTACAGACTTGCCTTCAATCATCGGAAGCCGATTATTCTCATCGATCATGGGACCAAATTGCTCTTTTAATGTTTTAGGAAGCGACTCGCCCTTTATCCTATACACCCAATTGAGATCCACATACAGAAGATGTCTGATTAATTGAGCGGTGCTGTTATAGCTGCCGTCAGGACCTTTATAATCTACTTCTTCCAGGGTCATGCCTTCCGTAATAAGTTTTAATCTCTGGTTGTTTTCTCTCACAGCGGACCATAGCATTCCAACAATAGGCGCCATATTGGCTTCACATTGTAAATCATAAAGCATTGCTGTCTTCCTCCTTTACACTTATCAAATAGGATATTTGATAGTTCTCTACATATATGAAATGAAGCCCATCTTCTTCCCCTTCATCAAGCCCGCACTCTCATAGAATGTATGTACTTCATCACTCTTGGAACTTGTCATAAGCATGATTTTATAGCAATCGTGTTCTCTAGCAATCTCCCTGGCTTTCTCTAATACCATTCGTCCAAACCCCATCCTTCTGTAAGCTTCATGCGTCACAACATTCTCAATTAATCCGTAAGGTCGAGCATTTCGGGTTAGGTTTTTTATGACCACTAAAACGCATGAAGCCACGATAACTCCATGGTGTTCTACAACAATTATCTTCATATTCTTATCAGCTAAGATTTCATGCCAATGCCCGTACAATTTTTGGTCTCTGACTAATTCAGGGTCACTTGGTTGCAAAAATTTATATAACAGAAGTAGATCCTCCAGTTCATCTTCATGAACAAGTCTACACGTAGTCATTTCGACGGTCATTTCGACGCACCCCTCTTCATATATGATCTGGCCAAACTCGATTTATTTCAGTTATATGATCTTGAATTTCTAATCTATATACATCTGGATTCGAGAGTCGCCTCCAGTCCTCGAATCCAAAATCCTTGTTGTACTGTTTAATAATTAGGGAAAGTAATGCTCCATGAGTTACGATTAGAAAAGTCTTTTCCGGTCTGTCCAACAGTTCTGCGATAACTTCCAGTCCCCTTCCTAACGCCTCGTTTGAAGATTCACCGCCATCAAACTTCAACTCGAAATCATAAAAGGTTTCTTCGAGTTTCTCCATCCAATTTGCTAAGGGGGTGGCACTTAAAATCCGTTCTTGCAGCCGCTCATCCCTATGAATTTCCACTTGAATTAATTCACTTAAAGGTTGAATCGTATTTATCGCCCTAACAAATGGACTTGATACTATATATTCGATTGGTTTATGTTTAAAAAACTCAGCTAACTGCCCTGCTTGATGAACCCCCTCATCGGTTAGTTGGGCTTGCGGATCTTGGCCACTTGCTTGGCAATGTCTAACGAGATATATTGACTTCAACATTCCCCACACCTATTTTCCATCTGAATTTTTTGTGTTGTATTAACTAATATTCTGGATAAAAGAAATGCCCCAACCTAGATAACTCTTATCTTAGGCTGAGGCAATAGTTGTGTGTGAGCTTCCTTCCACGATTATACATCGGTCAGCAAACGGGCGATAGTCCGCCGAACCATTAATTAGGGTTATCCAAAGAATAAATCAAGAATGTTCGATCCTGCCGAAGATTGTTTATTGTAGAACTCCGAGTATCCGCAATTTCCGCAATATACAACGATAAATTGATTGTGCTGGATATCGAACATTTTGGAGAGGCCCGTCCCGGTCATGGCGACTTCTTTCGTCTTAGCGTCTCTGCTTCCGCATTTGATGCCCCCTTTGTCATTCATCATCTTTCACTCCCTGTGTATGATAAATGGTAATACGTTAGTACCGTATGTTAAGTTGCATCAATGACACTCCCTTAGGTTCTGATCTCCTAGCTCTACGTTAATTCTTCTCCTTTTTTATCGGCACAATACTCCAATAAGTCCCGCATCTCCACAACCATTCCAACGGTCCAAATCGAAATCGCCGCATCCAAAGGTTGCTCGCAATAATTTGTACCGCTACGATTCCAAGACTCACCAGCGTAGATACAACATAGGTCGTCGTGTCTGTTTTCAGGAAAATAGACTGAATGGCAAGCAGAAGCACGGTTTGTCCGATATAATTGCTCAGCGCCATTCGCCCGTAGGCTTGAAGCGGCTGAAGCAGCCGTGCTCCCGCACGGGTCCCGTTCAGCAATAAGAGAGTCCAAAAACGGAAATCTATCGTTGATAGCGGCAGACTGGTTCATTTCTATTTTCCTCTCACGAAAAGCGGGCTTTAAACCATCGTTTTATTGACCGCTTTGATATAGCGGGCTCTTACAACAAGGAAATACACGGTCTGAACGGCGAGAAAGGCCGCCGAGGCGGTTATCACAGGGACATAGACGGGACTCATCGAATTCATCATCTCCATGACCGGCCCGAGTACAACCAGCGACTGAAGCGTCGCCACCGCGATCGGAATAAAGAACAAAACGGCTATCTGAATGGTCGCTGAGAAGTTCATTTCCCGGCTGCTTAGCCCGATTTTCGACAAGGAGCGATACATCACCGCATCGCCTGACAGCTCCGTGTGCAATTTGAAGTAGAGAAAGCTTGCCGAGGAGACCGAGAATATCAGCGCGATAAATACACCGATAAAACTAAAGAGGGAGAAGGTTTGTTTAAAGGAATAGTAATTTTCCGCCCGGGATTGAAGAAAACCTCCATGATCTCCGCTTCGGTTCCACTCGGCCAGCTCAAGGCCCAGCTTCGTTTCCGGATCCTCCTTGCCGGGAAACTTCCCGGAATCGGGAGCCATATAGACGGTGGTATTTTGAATGTAATCTCCCCAGGCCTGATGTTCCCGCTTCAGCCGCTCAAACTCCTCATCCTGGATGACCAGCAGCTTCCCCGTATAGGATAGAGAAGCGACTTTTTCCGTACGGGAAACAAACCGGAACGCATACGTCGAGTCAGCAATTCGAACATCCATGGTATTCCCTTGAGGGGGGTATTTACGTTCCCTTTCCGGAGTTTGTACCAGTACCGATTCGGTTTGCCCGAGTTGTTCCACCGGGTCGATTGTCATGACCGATGCCAAGTGGTTAAACTGACTTTGCGAGATCAGCACGGTCTTCTCTTTCCCCGCCGCGTAGCTGTTGTCTGGGATCAAATCCACCTTCGCCACGCGATATTCCACGCCTTCCACGCCTAGAGATTTCTCGATGTAGGCAAGGTCTTCCTCAGCCTTCTTTATATCCCCATCGCTGTAAGTCGTGTATCTAAAATTGAACGGGTTGCTTATATAGGAATCCTTGATCGCCTGCTGGGAAGCCAAAACAAATCCAGTGCTCATGCATGCCAAAGCAACGACGACAGTCACGAGAAAAAGCATTCGTGCGTTATCCTTCAACTTATAGCTCATCTCGGAGATCCACAGTAGATTCGTACCTTTCCAGGCGGCACTGCGGCTGCGCTGCAGCTTTTTCACAATCCAGACGGATAGCTGGGAATAGAAAAAGTACGTTCCGGCGATCCCGGTGACAGCAGCGATCAATAGTCCGAGCTCATCGAGTTTCTTCCCATGGAGAGCCCAATACCCGGTCGCTAGCAGGGCGATGCCGAGCAGGAAAGTAAAAACGTTCGCTTTCGGTTCTTTTTTCGGCTTGCTGCTTCCCGTAAGCAGATCCAGCACTTGGCGTTTCCGGATAAACATTAATGTAAACAAGGAAATAAACAGAAACAGCAGAATAAATGCTCCGGCAGTCAGCAGGATCGCTTTGGCGGGCCAGTAAAAGGGCAAGTCGTCCAAATCGATCACTTTGGTGCTAACGAGCAGAAACACTTTGGACAATATCAAGCCAGCCGCGATTCCCGTCACGATGGCCACGGCTCCGATCAGTATATTCTCAAGGAAGATTAACAGGTTGATTTGGCGGGATTCCGCGCCCAGAATTGTCAGAATGCCGAATTCGCGGTTACGCGATTTCAGAAACACGCTGATGGAATACATCACGAAAAAGAAGGCAAACACATAGACGATGGCAGTCGCGATACTCATGCCAACCCGGGTCATGTTGCCCATTTCGGAGTTGGCGATTTTCGGGTGATACACGAATACGGCATAAGTGAAAAATATCATGACCATAAACGAGCTGCTCAGCAAATAGGCGACATAAGCTCGCGCATTGCGGCGGACGTTGTTAAACGCGAATTGAGGAAAGTTCACTCGTATTCCCTCCCCAGAACGACAGCATATCGATGATTTTTTGGAAAAAAGCCTGACGGTTCTCGCCGCGGTGAATTTCCGCCGCCAGTTTTCCGTCTTTGATAAAAACGATGCGGTTGCAATAGCTGGCGGCCACCGGGTCATGGGTGACCAGCATCAGCGTCGTCCCGTCCTTCTCGTTGATCTCAGCCATCGACTCCATGACCGCCCGCGAGGATTGGGAATCCAGCGCACCGGTCGGCTCGTCCGCCAGCAGCAGCAGGGGCGATCCGATAATGGCCCGGGCAATCGCTGTCCTCTGCCGCTGGCCTCCCGAAATTTCATAGATGCGTTTGTTCAAAATGCCTTCGATTCCAAGCTTAGAGGCTGTTTGCTTAAGCAGGCCATCCATTTCTTTTAACGGACGTCTGTCCAGCGTGAGCGGTAGTACGATATTCTCGGCGACGGTAAGCGTATCAAGCAGATTAAAATCCTGAAAGACGAAGCCGAGCTGTTGGCGGCGAAAAAGGGCCAGTTCCCTTTTTCTCATGTTGTATGGATTCTGTCCCCCAATTCTGACTTCGCCCGAGCTGGGACGGTCGATGGTGGATACCATGTTCAGCAGGGTGGTCTTCCCGCTGCCCGACGGCCCCATGATGCCGACAAATTCCCCTTCGCGGATCGTCAAATGAATATCAGTCAGGGCTTGTGTGGCCACCTTGCCCGAGTAGACTTTGTTTAGTGCCTTCACTTCGAGAATATCCAAAGCTGAAGCAGCTCCTTTCTGTTCTGTGTTCAAATTATACACTAACTTTACGACAGTTCATCTTTGGGCTGCCATCGGTTTAGGTGAACCGAAGCTTACATTTGCGATAAGGTTATGTTCGCTTTTTTGTTCGCTTTGCGTGTTAAGGCTAAAAAAATCAGAGCCAAAAAAGACACACCCCCTCAGGAGGATGTGCCCTCATTGTTGTTCTGCGCTTTGCGCAGAGATAAGCTGATCGTCGTCCCTTCGCCGGGCGTGGATTCCAGCTCGACATCATGACCTAACATTCCGGCGATTTCCCGCACGAGGTAAAGTCCCATGCCGGTCGATTCGCGGTATTGCCTTCCCCGCTCCCCCGTGAAATAGGGATGAAACACCCGGTCGATATCCTCCGGTGCAATCCCGATGCCTTCGTCACGGATATGGAGCCTGATGTGCTCTCCGGCGTCCTCCGCAGTAAGAACCACTTCTTTCCCGGGACCGCCGGAATAGTTCACCGCATTGGTTAAAATCTGGCCCAGCATAAAGCGAAACCATTTGGCATCCGTAAACACGCGCGCCTCTGGGTCGATCTCGAACTTTGGCGTGATTCCTTTACGGATGAACAGCGCGCGGTTCTCCACGACGGCTTCCCTTGTCGCCACGAGCAGTCCGATGGCCTCAACCGCAAAATCCTGTTCGAAATGCTCAAGGCGGGCGGAATAGAGAACCATATCCAATCCTTTCCGGATTCGTTCAAGCTCCTCGCGGATACTCTCGGCGTGTTCTTCCTCCACGTCGGAGAGTGTCAACTGGATGACCGAGAGCGGCGTTTTCATCTGATGAACCCAACGGTTCATGAAAGTCAGATGCTGCTCGGTCCGGCTCTGATGCCGGTGAAGCTGTTCGCGGTACAGCCGCTCGAATTGGGCGATCCGCTCGTGAAAAGCCTCCGGCAGCGCAGCGTCTCCCAGCGGCGGATTGAACAATTCGCCAGGCGGCTCCTCCGAGGAAAGCGATTTGTACATCGCACGGTGCGTAAAATACCGGTATCCGAGATAGATCGCCAGCACCGAGACGCTCAGCAGAATCCCGTACAGGATGATCCGTACCGGACGTCCTTCGCCCGTCAACCCGTAAACGAAAGGGACAAGCAGCATTTGAGCGGTAAAAAACAGAATCAGCGGCAACTGTTCCTTCCAGAATAGCTTCATACCGGAGGCTCTTCTTCCGCGGCAATCCGGTAGCCGGCGCCACGGACCGTTTCGATCCCGGCTTCCGCTCCCAGCTCTCTAAGCTTCTTGCGTACTCTCGTGATATAGACGTTTAGCGTATTGTCATCGATAAAGTGCTGATCCTCCCACATCATATCCAGCAATCGTTCCCGGCTGACGACCCGGCCGCCCTTTTCCATCAGCATCGTCAGCAGATCGGTTTCTTTTTGCGTAAAATCAGTCGAAGTCCCTCGGTATGACGCCATAAAGCGCTCGGGATACAACACGAGCCCCGCATATTCGATACTCCGCTCCTGCTCCCGCCCGGATGAGTACGCCCCAACGGCACGACGAAGCTGGCTGCGGATTTTAGCCATCACAATCTCCATGTCAAAAGGCTTCGTTATATAATCATCAGCCCCGTTCTCCAGAGCCATAACCTGATCCATCTGTCCGTCTCGTGCGGAGATAAAAATAATTGGGCAAAGCGACTTGGCCCGGATTTGCCGGCACCAGTAGAAACCGTCAAACTTCGGAAGATTCACATCCAGCAACACCAAATGAGGCTCCGTTTCCAGAAACGTATCAAGGACCTGACTAAAATCCTCGACAACCGTCACGCTGAAATCGTATTTCATCATGGATGAACGGAGTTTGTCCGCGATCTTTACGTCATCCTCCACAACGAGGATCCTATACATCCTTGATCCATCTCCTTTCCGCGAAACACTCTGTCTTATTCAGTAACAGACATTTTCAGCAAAATAGTTCGCGCATTCCTTAACGTTTTCATGTACCTTCAAATTTCCATTAAGAAAAATAACGAAATCCTCGATTTTTTCAAAGATAATCCCTTCGATGACCTGAGGTACATATTTGTGATGTTCCATCCGATATGCCAAACTGCATAGCGCACATACCATATCCGTAAATAAAATCCACATGGATGATTCCCCTTCGGATATCCCTTCCAAACCACAAAATTCAACGATATCGTAACCATCCTCGGAATCAATAGTTCCGTAGATATCATCAGCGGTTATCTCTTGATTTGTTGTCCATTCTTTACACAAATCAATAACGCGTAGTCCCTCTTTATAAGTCTCTATATCGTTCACTTTGTCCTGATAAGCTTTTAATAGAGTTTCTGCAATAGTTAATAACCTATTATATTGTTCTATCAGATCCATTTTTATTTTCCTTTTCTAATTCGTGAATAATATATGCAGGGTATCCGTGCCTCTAAAATCTGTTATACCATATTACTGCCTTTTCATGCGCGGTTGGAAAATTCGAATTAGTCTCCCGATTGTCTAAAATATCTTTGGGTCTTTAAGTTCCGACCACTGTATGTCTGGTTGATCTTCATGATTTATTGTAATGGTTCCTACTAAAATTTCGTTTTTATCCGGGTTCTCCAAATAATGTTCCATCATGAAGCTTACAATTTTCGATAGTCTCAGCTCTAAAATCTTATCCTTATCAATCCAGTGTAATTCCCCTTCTTCTGAATTTATGTAGTCTAATACTTTGGTTTTTCCGAAATACACAAATTGCTGCCTTATTTCTTCCTTTTTTATTCGTAATAATATGTATCTTAATTTTAGTTCTTCAATTTCTTCCTCTTGTATTCCGGATTCCTCGTAAATTTCTCGAATGCAGGCCCTTTTCGGAGAATTCAGCTCATCCGCCTCCAAATGCCCACCGAGTCCTGTCCAAAACACAGTATCTGTAATTCTACTTGAATCCTTCTTCATCATAATTACTTTGTTTTCATTAAATAGAAAGGCTGTAGACATTTGTCTAACTTCCATCCTTCATCATTCCTTTTCTTCACTCGGCATACATGCTATTCATTAATGCAGTATAAGTTGTCATATCTTGCGGCACCCCATTAAATTCCAAGGCATAAAACTCAAATGAACTATCATCAATCAGTTTGTATTGAATCAGTACTTTGGTGTCGTCTCCTAGATATGTAATCTTGCCCATCACATTAACATATGTATTATTATCGTCCGCTACAATGGCTTTCCATTTTGGATTTAGAAAATAGTTATCTACCATCTGACTTATTGTTTTATCAGGATACGAATTCATGGTCCCCTCTTTAACCATATTAACAGCACTTGGGTCGGCAATGCCGATAATTCCGGAAATCCACGTGGGGGCGAAGATCAAAATTGCAAACGTAATACACCAAACAATGGCGTAAGCACTTTTCTGTTTCAATATATGTGCTCTTCTAAAAAGATAAACGGGAATGATGAATATGGCCCACAACAACATTTCTTTAGTGTTATGACCTGCTCTTTTTATCTTTCTTTCATCAATTACACACAGTATGGTATTGAGTATTGTCGTAATGAACCATAGTGAACCGCTAGCCACACCGATCGCTCCAGATAGTATGTACTCTAACAAAGTCCCTAAAATGGGTGTGAACGCCAATATCCATACTAATGTATTGTTAATATCTTCACCCTTCAAAGGCGGCGGTACAATACTTCTATCAATTAAATCTGTCTGGCCTATATCGGCCCAATCTGACATTCCTGATTTCCATACCTTAGTGCTTAAAAATACTCTTTCAGCGTTATAAAGATGAAGCAGCTCAAGCCTTGAAACAGGGCCGTACCTCTCCCCATTAAACACATAGAACCATTTTTCGGCTTCGTGTTCGGGGTTTACTTTAATATTCGGGTAAAAAGTTATATCTTCAAATTTTCTATCACTTTCTTTGGGCTTCTTCCAATTTAAACCCTTAAGTTTATAGGGGGTAAAAACATTATTACCGCAATTGGGACAGACTAAATTCTCCTGCTCCTTCTGCTCCTCCCCGCATCTACTACAAAACATATTTCGAACACCCCTTATGACCATCCATGATTCTTCTACCTATATAGTTTACATTGACCGCATCAAGCCCTACATCCTTCGCCCATATGGATAATTGACCCATGTGATGTATTTCGTGTACGATCACATGCTTTATGACTTCACCATAATAATAAGTATCAGCTGACCATGGCACGGTTACAGTCTTAAATTCTTCTGTTGGAGACCATTTCAATAGGTGTTTATTCACTATCTCTTGACTTTCCCTTGATAATTGTCGAATCAGTTCCAATGACTTGTAATGTTCATAATCCGGTTCGGAAACCACATCGCCGTGTATTGCTTGTATCCAACTGCATTCCACATCAATAATATGAAAGAGAGTTTTAAGTATGGAGCCATGCCCCCCTTGACGCTCCTGAACAAGTTCGTTTTCCGATAATTTTGAACATTTACTAAACCATTCTTCTCTAACCATCCAGTTATATTTAAACAAGTCTATCATCTTAAGTGCCCCTTCCTCTATGGTTGCCATACTTCCCATATGTTGCCGTCCGGATCTGCGAACGTGATGTTTGGTCCGCTTGTCATTCGTTCTCCAATGATATTCACACCGTTTTCCTTAAAACGTTCATATAGCTCTTCGATCCGTGGAGTTATGAAACAGGCCATGGCATGGGGTCTTCCGTTATCCAATGTCCAGGCAAAGCGTAATCGACCGCCTTCCTCGTCCGATTTGTGCAGGAAAAGAGCAGGCACAACTTGCCGTAACCCAGGCGAAGGCATATTTCCGTTCCGATCAGGTAAATTCAAAACTGCAGTCTCCATCCCTGGCTCAACATGATCTCGGTGTGCGGGTTGAAACCCCAAATTCTTTTGGTACCATTTAATAGACTCGTAAACATCATTAACTGGTACATAAATACAAGTTACACCCGTAATGTCCTCCAGACTTTCCTCTATCTTGATTTCCTCGTTTTCCCGCATAACCGTTCCTCCCATTAAAATAGATTCTATCTTTCATATACTAACCAGGTCTTAGCATCCTCCGGGTCCGAAAAATACGAAACTGGTTTCTTGATTCCTGCTTTATTCACGTATCGCTTAAATCGCCATTGATTTATTCTAGAAAAGCCAACGAACGCTAGTTTTTCATTATAGGGATCTAAATTAGTTAGATTGTTTATTAATTCATTAAGAACCGCACTTGTTACCGATGTCTTATACATATCTATCCATATTTTAAGTTTCTTATTGGTTTTAAAGATAAACTCTTCTTCCTGTCTCATTAATTCAAAAAGCGTTCCTTCATCCCTATATTTACTACCATACTTCAAGCAATGAATTTCGCCACCCTTATAATAATAAGGAAATATCGAGCCACCTGGAGATTTCATTTTATCCCGCTCCTTAAGGATACTGAACTTCAAATTCTTGAACGAAAACTCCTGTTCCGGAAATATAAACATCCATTTTACTTTCATTACGTATAACTTGGACATGTACTCTTCCATCCCTGCCAATTTCTTGACCTTGTTCAACAAAAAAATCTGCAGCCTCACTATTTTCATTCAAGTACGTCAGATAATAGGCCCCCATCACGCCCGATGCAGTACCTGTAATCGCGTCTTCTTTCGTCCCTGAGTACGGGGATGAAAAGTGCCTCGCGTGCATAAAAGCATTCTTATCCATGGTTTCAATACAGAACGGGTGTATGGATGATCTTGGATTCTCGCGCAATACTTCAGGAAACATCTCGTTGTTGGGACACATTCTTGCGAATGGATCCAACCCTTTTATAGGTATTAACAGCGTCCAGGTACCAGTGCTTCCATAGACAATAGGCTTGGATATATCGATCGTTTCTTCCGGAAGCCCCATGCTGTCGGCTAGGGCCGGGATTGAACCACGAAATGGAATAAATCGGGGGTGATCCTGCTTCATGGTTATAAATAAATCTCCTTTTCTATTTGCAAAGGAAATGGGTAAATTACCAACATTCGTCTCGATCGTTATCGAATCTTTATTTTGTAACCATCCTAAGGTTTTCAAGCAATACATTGACGCAATCGTAGCATGACCACAAAGATTAATTTCATGACCTGGCGTAAAGTACCTCAGTCTAAAATCTGCTTTTTTCGAACTCGTAATAAATACGGTTTCGTTAAATCCAACCTTTTCAGCAATTGCTTGCATTGATTTTTCATCTAAGTCATCAGCTTCCAGAACGACGCCAGCCGGATTTCCCATGTTGGCGATCGATGAAAATGCATCATAATGGAGTACTTTTCTTTTAGGCACCAAACATCCCCCTTAACCTTATTTTATTAACCCTAAGACAGGACAACATTATAGTATTTATGAAACAACCCAGCCCTAGATAGCTCTTATCTTAGGCTGGGTCGTGAGTTGTCCGGGATTATATTGTGGTTACTCTTCTGCTCTTTTCTTTATAGGTATATATAGATCAACCTTAGCTTTTCCATCGGGATCCTCAAAGGGATTATTCATACAAAACTCCAGGCAGTGTTTATCATCAGGGTCGTACCCGCTATTGGGCAACCATTGGCCGTATACAACTTGATATGCGATAGCGAATTTATCGATCGTATCGTAGAACTGATACAATGCAAACAGGCCACCATTTAAAGTTTTATACTTAATATTAGGATCCAAATCCTTGTTGTGATCACCCTTGATCGTTAAACATGCATCATAACGACATGCATATTCATCCGTTAAACTTGCGTCATCAAGAGATATCCCAATATATGAGTGCTCGGGTGGATAGAAGCCTTTCTTAGCTGCCCATTCACCCAATACCTCCCATGCTTTACGGGTTTCAAGATAGCTTCCAACGTGCCTAACATACGCAACCTCGTAATCCGGCAGCTCCTTAACGGTAATATTCATTTCCCAGATCCTCCTCAGAAAGTTATTTGTAATCCCACTTTCAGAATAACGAGAAGGTTGTACTGTTTCTGCCTGTTTGTTGCCATGATATAAGGGAATATTGCTAATAATTGTTGGATCTCTTCTTACATCTCCAGGAGTATTACCGTAAAGCTGTTTGAAGGCTTGGTTAAAACTCGACGCAGAATCAAATCCACATAACATAGATATTTCCAGTATAGTCTTATCTGTATTTAAAAGATATTCAACGGACGCGATCAATCTTCTTTTTTTCAAAAAAGCATAGGGAGTCATTCCAACAATCGACGAGAACACCCGCGAAAAGTGATACTTGGAAAAGTTGGAGACCTCCGCAAGCTCCTCCAGACTTATCTTCCTTGAAAAATTATCATCCATATATTTAATTACATCATCAATTCGTTCTGAATAATGATTATTGTGGGCAAGTCGAATAGGCACCGTTTCACCTCACTATTTTGGCTTCAATATTTTCGTTACGGACTTTCATTCAGCATAACTCCAAGTCTATCCCCGATATTGTTAATATCTGTCCCCTCATAGTTGCTCAACACGATTACGGTCATGTCATCCAGCACATAACGCTTGATATAAGCGGTAAAACCATTAATGCCCCCGTTGTGAAAATATATTTTTCTACCTCCATCCATGACCACCCATCCGTACGCATATTGATCTTTGAAAGGCGTGAACATGGCGTCTGCCAATGACTTGTTAATGAGTTGCTCCGTATTAAGCGCCTGATCCCATTTATGCAGATCATCTATACTCGAAAGCATTGCTCCAGCGGAATAAGGAACACTCATATCAATGGGTAGCGCCTGTAATGGTTCATTTAGAATATTCATATAACCCACCGCATATTTTGGATCCGTTGACTCTCCATCCCGGAATCCGGAATCGTTCATTCCAAGCGGTTTGAAAATATGCTCGCTAACGTAGTCCTCGTAAGTCTGCTTACTGACCTGTTCAATAATGGCACCAAGTAGTATGTAGCCTGAATTGCTGTAACGAAATTCGCTTCCCGGTTCAAATTCAAGCGGTTCGTTTTTAAATATGGATAAGTTCTGTTCGACAGTAACTGGCTGTCCCATCGTCTCCAGATAATTTGGAAATTCGGTAAGATTCGGGATTCCGGATGTATGTGTGAGCAAATGATGTATAGTGATTTGATCGCTGTGTGGATAATCGGGCAGGTATGTATGAACAGGATCGTTCACATTCAGCTTACCTTGCTCTTGAAGCTGCATGATGGCCAGCGCGGTGAATTGTTTGGTGACGGAGCCGATTCGGAAGATAGTCGTTGGGCCGTTAGGTAATTCCTTATCCCAATTTGCCATACCGTAGCCTTGACGAACCAACACTTTACCATTCTTGGCCAGCAACACGGAGCCGTTGAAATTGAGCTTGCTCAGGTAGGCATCTATTATGTCTGACAAGGATTCAACTTCCGAACTGGCTATTGGCTTTATCTCGCTTGGTGTAACAACGTTAGATTTCGAAACTTTAATCTCATCGTTTGCCGTACATCCAACAGTTAGCAAGCATATGATCATTACGATCAAGACTGAAGCTTTTTTCAAATTCTTCTTCAATGGACCTACCGCCTTTTTGATTTATATTAGTAAAATCATTGGCGAAAATAACCTTAATCCCAAATCTGATCCAACTTATCCGAGTAAAATAAAATTGCGTTCTTATAGCTTCGGATCCCCTCATCGTTACTTGTTTCCGCCAGTTGCTTTAGTAATATGGACATTGACTCGCTGAATGCCTGCTTATTATATAGAACCATAGCATAGAAAACTTGATATTCTCTTCGGTCCGGAAATTCTTTCATGGCCGTCTCAAATATGGTTTTGGCTTCCTCATACATCCCCAAAGTTCTATATGTACTTCCCAGACCTAATAATGCACCTTGTCTCTCCTCTCCCCTTAATCCAAGCTCTAGAGACTTTCTATAATAAGGCACGGCTTCACTTTCTAATCCCAGAATGTCATGAATCCAAGCGCATTGATACCAGACAGAGGGATCTAATGGTTGTTGATCCAATAATTCAAGTAATAAAGATCGTGCCTCTTCCAATTTCCCTGATTCTCTTAATTGAATGGCAACTTCTAATTGTTGTTCCATGTCTATATCATTCCTTTTACTATCTATTCAAGATCATTATAACCTTAGTGATCCATTATTTGCTAAAAAAGAAATGGCATTGGGTACCCGAAGGAGGTCAAAGCTAACCCCCCCATTTCGTCATTTATGCATTAATTGTTACTTTGACCCGGTTCTACGATTTTGTCCCAAGGAATGAGATTTTCCAGGACCAAGGCTAGCGTAATTCCAACCAGCAGGCCATTTTGAATAAAAGGTTGAATATAAGTTGGGACACCGGCAAAATAGGAGTCCGGGAACGTCATGATCACCACGGCTACAAAGATCGGTATAGCGGACCGGTAGACATTGCGTTTATTGAATTCGATCTTTTTCAAGAAATCCAGTGAAGACAACAGCAACTGCAAATAAGAAACGAACAACACCGTACTGCCAATGCTTAACGGAATATTGGAGAAAAATAGAGTGACCGGCGGAAATACACCCATCATGAGAAATAGCGCCCCGCCAATCAAAAAAGGCATTCGATGAATAATGCCGGATTGTTTTAAAAACCCGATGGATGATACAAACGGAGCGTACGGAACCAGCCCAAATAATCCGCTTATTCCGGTGAATATGCCGGATATGATGAGGCTTGCGCTGAACTGCTTTTTGCTGGTCTCGCTGTCGTATAAATCTTCGGTTCCCTTCAATGCGCC
This sequence comes from Paenibacillus sp. Marseille-P2973, assembly GCF_018101095.1. Lineage (NCBI taxonomy): Bacteria > Bacillati > Bacillota > Bacilli > Caryophanales > Paenibacillaceae > Paenibacillus > Paenibacillus sp. Marseille-P2973. Next base: position 249,589 of record NZ_JAGQEH010000003.1, on the reverse strand, counting down.
AAAGGTGTTCGCTAAATTCAAAATGCCTGTTACCACAGCCACAATAATAATGCCGACATTGAATTCAGGCTTTCCTAACAAAAAGAAATTGAAGGTTAGCGACGCACTCTCCTTTACAGTCTCTTCCTCGCCCAAAAATATAGCGAATGCAGCCCACCCAATGACAATGCCGATGAGCAGAGAATATTTACTGATCTTGTTCGGCAGCGTCACATTAACAATAACCATAAGTAACATCATGATGATGGAAAGAAGAGCAATATTCCCTTGAATCGACACATGGTCTGGCGTGTTGCCCATAGGGATTCCCAGCATCCCTTTGAGAAAAATCTGAATTAACTGGAAGCCAAACAGTAGCATGAACACGCCCATCACGCCTGGCTTGAATAGTTTTGCAAGCGCGTTGCCCCAGCCGAATAGGCCCACAAACACGGTGATAGCAGCAGAGATTAGAATCCCAACGGCGAGACTGCCCCCTATTTCAGGCAAGGAGATCCCTTGAGAAGCAGCAATGCTTACGGTAGTTAGGATCATTCCCCACCATAAACCCGATTGCCCTTCCAAAATGGCCCGGCGATGTCCCCATAATGCTTGGCATATGCACGCGCACCCCGTCACTATGAAGGATAGCTGCAGGGTCGTCATAATAGAGCTATCTGATAATTGAAAGGCTTGTCCTACGGTGACCGGGATAATCACAATATTCGCAAATATGAAAAATAGCCACTGCAGCCCTGCAACCCAATTTTCTGTTTTTTTCAATTCTACCATTCGTATTATCCTCCTACATGATGTACATGCTAACCGACTCAGCCAGCACTCCGTAATTCAAACACACATTCTTTGTTATTACCCATTTCCTTCTTAATGAATGATAAGTATCATCGAGAACGGATGCATCTTGAGAAATGGCTCTTTAATGTAACAAAGACCAAGTGTCGATAACACCTGGTCTTTGTTTAAGTTCCACTCAAAGATGTTCAATCGTTTGCTTCAATGATAATTTCCCCTTCTCCGGAAGGCACTTCAAAACCCTCTAGAAATGAAGTTAGTATTTCTTCTGTTATTGTAAATGCTGCATTTGCATCGAACCGCTGACTCCGAATACGGAGTCGTTCACGTAATTCATTAGGATGAACTTTCAAATATATAAGCTTCCATCCCCCGCCTTCATCTGCAATTAATTTCTTATATTCATTCCGTCTCTTTCGTTGCCAAAAGCTGAAATCGATTACCACGTTACGCTTTTCATTTATAAGATCTACTAATTCATTGCGCAACTTTAACTCGGCTTCACTTTTTAATTGCTCATACATTTCAATTGGATAGTCAATTCCGTAACGTCCGTGTGTAGCCCATATTTCTTCATCAATGGAAAGACGTACAAAACCTCTTTTCTCTAATCTTTGAGCAAATGTTGTTTTTCCTGATCCGGCTACTCCGCACATCATCACTACTAATGGAACGGAAACATCTGCTTGGATAATGTAATCATCTATTTCATAATCGTCATGCAACTGATATTCTCCTTTCATCCTCTTGAGAATCAGGGGCGTACCTTGAAATTATTAGAGCTCTTTTAATAAATAATAGTGTTTATAATCCTTTGGGGCATTTTCTATAACTGCAATGATTTGATATCCGTTCTTTTTATAGAAATCAGGTGCTTGGAAACTAAACGTGTTTAATTTAATGAAAGAACAATTCTTTTCGCGAGATATTTGTTCTGCTTCATCAAGAAGTTGTTTTCCATAACCTTTCTTTCGATAGTCTTCATGAACCCATAAAATATCAACCTCCATCCAATTCCAACAAATTGCACTATTCAATCCTGCAATAATTTCTCCCTTGTTATTCTTCAAACACAAATTAATTTCCTCATAACGACCGTTGGGTACATGTTCTGAATTAAATTTAATCAGTTTGTTTCGAACGAAATTACTTTCTTCAATCGTGCTTTGAATAATGTCTGAAGAGTTCATATGATCCTCCAAAATATAAGATGTTTATCAAAAGCATCGGGCTTATTAATTAGCCGCCGAATCTTCATTCCATAATTCATTTTCTTTGATGATTTTAACCAATTTTTCTCGTGCATCTTCATTTAATGTAAAATGACCATCATCCTCAGAGTCGGTGAAGAGATTCGCCCCGGATAAAAGCCAAAGATGGATTTTCTTTTTATCACTGTTGTTTAATTCAATAGTCGCAGTGAAATCCTGCACTCTTATATCAAAAACTCCAGGATCAAACACGCCCGTTTTCAATGCATTAATAACTGCAGAAATCTCAACCCGATCGGTCAAACTGGCACTTACCCCTTCTGAGTTTTCTATCAAAATTTGCTTTACATCACCCTGCTTAATATGGCTCCGTTCTTTCCATGTGTCTTCACTTGAAAACGAACATCCTGTAGACATTAGAACTAATAACAGTAAAAAGAGTATTTTAAACTTCAGCAAGTGTCTTTTACACCTCCTAGTACATCCGACGGGCTTAGTCAGCGGGCGGTAGCCCCAAAAAAAACTATCAAAGTTCAAGCCTTAATCTAATCATATCCCTACACTGTATTCCATTCTCATAAATTTCATCTTTATAATGTCTTATAAAAAAATCAGGATCTACGCCAACAATTCGAAATCCACATTTTTGATATAGCAACAGCTGAAATATACTGCTGTTACCCGTACCGATTTCCATCGTTTTTTCACGTTGCTCTTTTGCATAGATTATGGCGAAATCAATTAATTTCTTTCCGATTCCTTTACCTTGAAAATCTTCTTTTACTACAATATTTACAATTTCAATGGTTTCAGGGCGAGTTTTAATAATTACCAATGCACCGATAATTTCATTATTGTTGGTAGCTATGAAACACTCCCCTCTATCTATGTAATTTAAGATGATTTCTTCCGAAGGATCAGCTAACAGTAATAACTCTATTGGCACAGCTTCATTAGGGCCTAATAATCTAATCTCTACATCCATGAATCATTCTCCTATGATCTGCAAAGTTTTTCTAAAACCATGGCTACTCCATCATTATCATTAGTTTCGGTAATCTCTTTAGATATCTGTTTCAATTCTTCAATTGCATTCCCCATTGCCACGGGCCATCCACAAGATTTAAATAGTCCGATATCATTAAAATCATCACCAAAGACCATGACCTTTTCGAGCGGGATGTTCATCGCCTTACACAAAACCGATACCGCACTTTCTTTCGAAGCTCTTAGGGATGAAAGCTGAACAAGCTCTCCATTGTCTGTAGTTAAAATATTTAATCTCGTATTAAACTTATCCATAAATAAATCCAAATTCATTCTCCCTGAAAAAAGAATCTTTGATGCATCATGTCGTTTGAGTTCTTCCAGTGACTTTACAGCAGGATTATCTTCGACCTTAATGAGTGCGGTGTAGTCATATTCCCTTAAACTCATCCACTCATCCTTCACTTCCAGACTTAAATCAAGAGCCGGGTTACATTGCAGGCAGTAATCTAGAACTTCAGCTGTAATTTGAGATTCAATCGATATATGTTCTTGGATTCCCGTGTGTTTGCAATCGATATAGGCGCCATTGTAATAAATAAAAGAACCTAATCTGAATAACTCATCATTCATAAATGATCTGACTGCCCTTGGAGGACGCGCTGTCGCAAAGATGAATTTAATTCCTAATCCTGCGCAATCTGCAATAGCTTTAGAATTACGATTGGTTATTTCTTTGCTTGAGTTGAGGAGTGTACCATCTAAATCTAAGACGATTAATGGAATTTTCATTTTACTAAACACCTCCCAGTTATACAGTTATGTTATATTTCATACCAAATTCTGTACCCCTCAATGTTTGCTTCCGAGTGATCACTAGCATCGAATGTTTTGAAATACCTTGCGTAATAAGCATGTTCAATGGATTTTTTATCTTTATCCGTATTTATATCAACATGAATTTCTGATATTTCCAATCCCCATTTGACACTGCGAGCGATCTCATTCATGTTATCCATTGTTGAAAATTCCTTGAATTCCGCAAGAATCGATTCCAGTTCTTCTGTACTCGGTTCATTTCTCATATCAATTCTACAAAAAAGGTTTGGACGAGTGAATGTAAATTGTACTCTTTTGATCGACGGCGATAGATCCTTTAAGTCTTTTTTTAAGGTTCTGGTTGAACTGGTATCTATACTGTGGGTAGTACTGCACCCTGCCAAAAGCAGAAGAAAACAAATTATGATAGGTATCCACTTATATGTATTCATTCTGTACTCCAATTCATCGTTAGGGTATGCTTCTTCCATGATTATACATCTGATATGTTGAGTCAACCTCATTTTCAGCGGAACCGTCTAATAATTTCGGGACTTACCTAAATAAATAAAAAAAGACTACCGTCAAAGCAGTAGTCTCCATATTTTTGTATGTTTAAGCAGCGGGCTACACCTTCAAAAGCTCCAGGAGCTCCGTCAGACTCCGAATTTCGTAATCAGGCTTTGCCTCGGAAGCATTGTCGGCTTGTTTCGGATTGAACCAGCACGTGTCGATTCCGTATTGATTCCCGCCGTAAATATCCGATGTCAGCGAATCCCCGACAATCAGCACCTTGTTTTTATCCGGATGCCCTAGCTTTTCAAATGCGTAATCGAAAATAGCCGGGTCAGGCTTTTGCGAACCGGCATCTTCGGAAATGATCACCTGCTCAAACTTGCCGGACAGCTCAGACCGGCTTATTCTTCCAAGCTGTACCTCCCTGATTCCATTCGTTATCACCGCAACACGGTATCCCGCATCCAACAGTCGGTTGCAGGTTTCCGCAGCCCCTTCCATCAAGAAGGATGCCTCAGATAAATACCCCACATACGTTTGGCTAAACTCTGCGGCGTCGAGTTCTTGTGAAAACTCACGTAATTCAAGCAGTCTTCTGAATCGCTCCACCCGCAGCACATCCAGATAAATAAGCCCTTGCTCAAGCTCCTTCCATAGCTGACGATTAATGTCACGGTACTGACCCATCAGCTCCTCCGTATCCTCCATTCCGAAATGACGGAAAGCTTGACGTAAAGCGAAATCTTCGGTTTTTGCAAAATCATACAGCGTATCGTCGAGGTCAAAAAGAATCACTTCATATTGCAAACAAGCTCCTCCTATCTCCTTATCCAATAAGGTTTACGGCTGGAATGCCAGGAAAGGAAGACCCTCGCAGGGATCTATTCATCCGGTAGGGTCCACTTAGGCATCCGCCAAGTTTTTATTCTCTATACTTAGTATACAACTCGGTGAAGGCCGGGAAAAGCGTCAGCGGGATTCCAAAGTCCGTCTTTCATTTAGACTTCGCCAACCCCACCCGCTTCGCCGATTCATCCGGATCAAACAACTCGTCCTTAATTTGTTCCGCCGCGACGATCAGTCTTTGCTTATTGGAATGAAGCGGATGACAGGTAATCAGCGTTAGCATGGTTTTGCCGGATACCGGCTCCAGCACGGAGATGTCAGTGGGTTCCACGACCGTTTTGCCGAGGATGCGGTAAGTGTACAGGCGATTCTTCGTCAAAATCTGAAATTCATCATCCACTTCCATTTCATCCAGCCGATTAAAATACTGACCGAACGTCCAAGACCGATGGGCAGCGATGCCGGAATTGCCGCCAGGTGTACCGATCTCTGCCGTTTCAGGCAGATGTCCGGCTCCTTCTTTCAATTGCTCTAACCCTGCACCTTCCAATACGGGGACGGTCAGCTTGATTTTGGGAATGTTCAGCACGGCCAGCGTGGTCCCAACCGCCAGTTGGACCTCTTCGGTGCCTTCCTGTTCTAGCTCCGCTTGTTCCGGCGCTGATTGGGCAGAGCTCTTTTCAAAAGCAGACGCCGACTGATTGAGCTCATCGAACGGCAAACTCAAATAGCTTTCAATTCGCTGATCTATTTGATGTTTGTAATACACCGGTCCCACTCCGACATACACCAAAATCGCCAGACCGAAGGCCAAGAGCAAATTCCCTAATTTTCTCAAGTGGCATCCCTCGTTATTAGAAAGTTATGTACGCTTTCATGGAAAAGTTGCCCTGCATATGTTTAACTAACCCAAAAATAGAGCGTAATAACAACGGATCCCCCCTCTTCCCCCTTTCATGCCAAAAAACCCGAACCTTAAGTACGAGCCGGACTGGAAGCCTTTAGTTCTATTAATTTCTTACCATTCATTTGTTATAATAAACAAGCTGTCAAGATTAATACACCAGGAGGACTTATGAAACGATTTTCTTTGCTGCAAACTGTTTTACTCTTATTTCTTGCTTCTGCCTTATTGCAAGGTTGTACTTCTCCGGCCGAATCTGCCGGAACGGGAATCAAGTCCGAGTCGGCCGCACCCACTAACACTGAACAAACCATTAATGAGCCAGCCCAAGCTACAACCGAAACGAATGAAGATCATGAATCCAGCAATTCCGAAGCCATCACCACCGGGAATGCAAATGAGGCTGAGGAAGCAGCCGATGCCGGAAATGCTCTGACAGCTATGCTGAAGAACGAAGAAGCCGTCTATCTGACATCGGAGAAGGAAGACCATACTCAGTTTTCAAAGCTGGTCTTAAAGACAAACGGCGAGTTCATCTTTCTGGATCGCTTGCCGAAAGGATCGAGCAAATATCTAGGAACCTATTCCATATCGGGCAATCAAATTACGCTCCAGGTGGATCGAATTCCTACGCCGTTGGCCAAGGAATTATCCGAAATTGTATTCACCATTTCAAGCGCGAATCAAATCACTTTAGAGACGGATGCCAATCAGGCCAAGAACGGCCAAGTCTATACATCTGTTAAAGAATAATTCCTTCCACAAAAGTTCATCGAATAAGGGGGATAACTTTCCCCCTTGTTCATCAACGCCGCAATTCTAGCCTTCTCCAACACCCCGGGGACACTCATGGTTAGATGATTTTTCCGTCCTTCTTCTAGTTATCCCTCGAAATCCTTAAGTATTTTCTTAGCCTTAGCCAAAAATATATAATCCCTCTTCCGAATGAAGTTTCCCATATAATCAAATGGCTTATCGGCTTGAACTAGAGCTATTGCTTCTTCAAGTGATACCCATTTCAAAACAAAACCATTAGCTTTTTCGTCATCAGTTAATAATTGGTGATCCAGTAATGTCTTGACCTTAGCTAGATAGCAATACGATAGTTGAATTAATTCGAACTTATCACGATATTCAATTATTGTCCCTACTTCGGAGACTATGTCTATCTCTGCTCCAACCTCCTCGACAACTTCACGAATCAGGGCATTGGCCATTTCTTCGCCCTCTTCGATTCCACCGCCAGGTAGCTTATGATAGTTATGCTTCGATACAAACAAAATAGCAATCTGATTGTTCCGGTTAATTACTACAGCTCTGGATGCTCTTCTGACACAATACTTGACATTGGATGAAGAACTTTCAAAACCAAAATCTTTGTCAGATATCTCGGATAGAAGTTCCATGACCTACCTCCATGGATTCCAGATGTTCGGTATAGGCAAATTGTTCGATTGAAAAGCTCTTATTAACATATCTCAATTTCGTTATTGAACATTCCGGAATCAGCTTACTTTGTTCAATAATAAATTGGGGATGATATTGATTAAGAACATTCTCTTGGAACGTATTTGCCAAGTAATCAGTAATTAAACCTCCATGCGTTACAATTAAAATACGAGATTCTGAAGTATGCCCTTCTGCGAGTTCATATAGTAAAGAGGACATTCTTTCACATGCTCGCCTAGCGGAATCCCCCACAGGTGGGACAAAGTCGGGATCTTTAGTACATCTATCCCACATCTCTACAAACTCTTGGAAGGTTTGATCAGGCAAGTCTCCCCAATTAGCTCTTTCACGTAATCGATTATCAATTCTTACGGATAAATCATGCATTCTTGCTGTGTATTCAGCTGTTTCCTGAGCTCGCCTTAGCGGACTTGAGAATATTGAAGATAAAGGAATACTTTTAAAGTATTTAGCAATTAATTGAGCTTGCTTAACCCCTTCTTTAGTTATGGGAACATCACCAATGGTTTTTTCTTTTATTGCATGTCTTACAAGATAGATCTCCATATTTGGTTACACCACTTTTTCGTATTAATTATCAAGCTTCATTAATATATCTTGAACTGATTTTAAAAATCGATGGAGCGCTTCATATTTATCTTTAATATGCAATTTCTTGCTGTTCTTTTTAACATATTCTACAATTTGACTCACATCTGTTAGAAGGATCTCTATTCTTATATTCTCTAATTCTATAAATTCGTCTATTAATTCAGGTTGAAAATTTCCTATTTCACCCTTTATATAGGCTTCCTTGTTTTCTAATAACTCTCTAGTATATTGATGACTTATTAAATTGTTATTTAAAAGTATTTCGATAGATAATAAATCTGTTTCTACAAAAATATCTAAATTTTCCGCAAGAACTATCAAATCCTCCTCTAGGAATATAACTATTTCATTAGGCCACGAACTAACTAACTCCGATAGAACCCAATAGATCCACATTTCGTCGTTTGTGGTAAGCACATTCTTTACAAATGGATATACTTCCCTAGCCCGTGGTTTTAGAAAATCAACAATTCTATCTGCGTTTGGCCAATTCATATCTTGGATACCTTCTAACAATTCCGGTATGTATTCGCTATAGTTTTTTAACCTTATAATCTGTTCTAATCTTTCATCTTCAATCATAATTGCTCCTATTCGTGTGAAAAATCTTTACTACCTTACCTATAATTTGGGTGTCAGGGATCGGCCCAAGAAATCTACTATCAATACTGTTTCCTGTATTATCCCCTACAACATAATATTCATTATCTTTTATTATTAATTTTGAGTCTGGTAATCCTAAATCATTTGTTTCTTTAAATAATTTGTCATTCACAAAGATCCCTTTAAAAATACAAATAATAATATGAATTTCATAAGGAGGCTCTCCCCTCCCTGGGTAACTCAAGTTTTCTTGCTTCGATAATTTCACTAACACATTGTTCTATATCCTTATTAGCTAAATCAATAGTAATATCACTATGCTTAATATATAAAGGAGCTCTTTCCTCATAAACGTCTTGAAGACTATTTCCTTCCTTTATTACAATTCCTCTGTTTGATATGTTTGTTAGTCTCTTATTAATTTCCTCAAATGGAACATGTAAATATATAATCTGTCCATTCTGTTTAAGTGAGTTCATGGCTTGCTCAGAATAAACCACACTTCCCCCTGTCGAAATAATGCTGTTAACAACTTGCAGACGCGATACCATCGCTTCTTCAATCTCAAGGAACTTCTCGATACCATCGCTATCTATGATTTCTTGCAACAGTCTACCTTCATGTTCTTGGATTAAAATATCGGTGTCCACGTAACCCATACCTAAGGCTTTCGCAAGCAACACTCCTAAGGTGCTTTTTCCAGCCCCAGACATACCTACAAGAACTAAGTTTTTCATTAAGCACCTCACTATTTCTATAAACTTTGGTTCTCACGGATCGAGCAGCCGTCGTGGCTGAGATGTGTAAATACAGTGTTGGCTGGAGTTATTGACTTCATGAGTTGCTGTTTAATTCCTTAAGCAATAAGAGTTTTATCTCTTTTAATGATCTTTCTGTCTTGAACTCCTCTTTTGGCTCGGACCAACTGAATCCATCACCAATAAATCTTGGGATTGCATGCATGTGATAATGTTGTAAGTCATTGAAAGTTCCGCCATTCTGACAAAATGTAATTCCATCCGGATTAAATGTCTTTTTTAATAAAATAGACATCTTTGCCGATGCGTTCATTATGGCACTTAACGTTAATTCGTCTATTTCTTCAACATCCAAGTAATGCTTTCTAGGCAAAATCAATATATGGCCATCATTGAACGGTGCAATATCTAAAATACAAACTACAAAATCGTTCTCATAAATCACATTAACTTCCGGTTCAATTTGATTTACGATTCGGCATCCGAGACAATCCATCATTATTCATCCGTTCTATTTTTTATCAGAGTATTTTCAGCTAACGGTTTGTATTCCCAGTATCTCAGTTTACCAGGCTCTTCTAACTATTAATGATTCGATCTGAGATTTATGGTGATGATTATGCTAAATAAATCTTTGCAGTGCAGCGTCCAAGTTAATTATTCCTAACGCTTGAGTTCTGAGTGTCCTGGAGAAGTGATGTGAATCTAACTTGTAGAGTAATATGTAAAAACGTTTATGGAGAGATTCTAGGAGTATTAAAGAGGTTTCAATATCGGTTTCAACATAATCATGAAGTTCACCCCAAAAATCTTCTCGATAGGATGAAGCCATGGGTTCTATTTCAGTTAATGCCCTTTTAAATCTTAAATAAGCGTTCATATCATTATCGGCCATATGGTGGATAATTTGCTGGATTGACCAACCACCATCCCGATATGGCGTTTGGAGTTGTTCGGGTGTTAAGCGAACTATCAGTGCTCGAAGCCTAGGAACAATTAATAAAATTTGATTAATAAGCTTAATCCTGTCCTCTTCAAAGAAAATGGGAGTCGGCTCAAATTGACCAATAGGGTATCTTGTTTCATCAATCATCTATGAATAACCTTCTTTCAAATGTATAAAGCGACCCAACCCTAGATAGCTCTTATCTTTGGCTGGGTCGTTTGTTGTCTAAGCATCTTCTAATCTTTGATTATTTTGTCTGTTTCGGAAGTATATCCATAAATATAGATCGATTCATTGTCACAATAATATGGGATTGAATACTCTTTGAGTATCCCTTTAAACTCTTCAGTAATATCAATAATCTCAGGTGATATCAATCTCCCTGTATTTACAATCCGTCTCGGTCTAACCCTGATCCATTCAATATTATAAAAAGGCATCAGTCCTTCAATCCAATCTCCCAAATACCACACATCATCTTCAAACTCACTTGGAGATGGAGATTCTACCAATACATACTTTGCTTGAAAAGGGGGTGGAAATGGCAAGGTATTAAGAACAGCGGTTTGTAACTCTCTCCACTTCGTATTATTCATTATTGAGGCTAATTGCCTTTCTGAGACAGTATTCATAACTTTTTCTTTGTAGCGATCACGTTCCACTCATATAACCACCTTCTAGGAACAAAAGTGTTCTTATCTTTCTTAATCTTTTACCTAATACACATACTCGGACCCAAGCCCCCAAAACCTATAATCATATTTATCCGGATTTAGAATTAAATCCTTTGAACGTTTTATCCAATCTTTTAGCTCTTCTGATTTTGCTATTACTTCTATGCTGTTTAATAACTCAATCAAATCATTATACTCTTCGTTTTTCCTTGACCTTACAAAATCTCCTGTAAACACATATAGGCAACTAAGGAAAAATGATATATGTTTGCATTCTTCGTCATCAACAAATGAACAAATCATAGGTATGTTTTCAAAAGAATTCACAGCTAACTCCCAATCTTGTTCGGGAATTAAAGCATCACTATATGCCCATATTCTAATTTCTTCTGCGGTAGGGTTCCAGGCATGATCAGAATCTTTAAACAAAATGCCCCAGCTCCTTGTTAATGTCTGTCCTCAATCCCAATAATTAAATATGACTTCTCCGATTGTTTCTGGTTTCCAATATTTGATCATTTCTTGTTCATGTCTTCCTAGTGTTCTAGTGTCTTCTCTTGTTAGTGCTTGATTTAATAATTTTGTCTCCAGCACTTTATAGCTCTCCCTTAATATTGTCTTTACTTGTTCAGGTGCATCCATAAAGACTATACCGCTGTAGTCAACAACTGAAGCAAATGCCACAAAGGGAAAAATTGAGTGTAAGAGAATATGAAATACTCTAGTCCTCATTTCTATTTGGTAGGTATAGAAATTTCTATTGTTTATCAGAAGCTCTGTTTTTATTAGCTTTCCATTTTCACACCTAATTGCATGGTATAAATAAGCTTCAAAATCCTTGATTTCTTGTTTGCTCAATTCTTCTTCTAAAAAGCCAGTCACACCCGGCTTCATAACCTCATTACTCTTCATTGGATCACCCACCAGGTATAATTATGGTACCTCTACTTTCAAACAGTTTCTCTCAATGTAAAATACATTAAATTTTCCTTTAGTCCACTCTCCTGCTTAAATCCCATTTTCTTCAAAAGTCTTTGCGATTGGAAATTTTCAACTTCTGTTGTCGCCTCAATATAATCTAGCTTCATTAAATCGAATCCGATTCGGATAATCTTCAACAATGCTTCCTGCATCAATCCCTTTCCCCAGTTATTCGGGGACAAATCAAAACCTATTTCAGCTTTTGACTCTTGACTCATTGTAAACCAGCAATGAAAGCCGCATGTCCCGATAAGTTCGTTATTTTCTTTTTTAAACAGGCCATATCTACATCCTGAATCTTGTATATGGAATGCAATAATCTCTTCTGCCTCTCGTAGATCTTTACATACCTCAATATCCATAAATTTCGTAACTTCTGGATACGAAAAATGTTTGAAAACCGCTTCAGCATCATCTAAGGTTAGTTCTCTAATTAATAATCTTTCGGTTTCAATATTCGGGTAATTCACTATATTACCGCCTTTTGGTATCTGATTTATTATCTCTTGGATAAGTAATACTCATGCTGCGCTTTGAATAGTCTTATAACTTCATCAACTTCTGATAAAGAGATCCCATATATACTAATTAACTCTGTTCCACATCTAAAATACTTTCGTCCATCCGCATATGTGTACTCGTAACCCTCTAATTTATCCTTACATCTCCCACAGTTGTAACAACCCGTATATCTGAAGTTAAATTCTTCAACAGTTTTTCTTATACATTCATGAAAAAAATCAGAGTAATCACTGGAAGCGAAAAACTTCATTTTTAATATTGGTTTCCCCTTCTCAATTGAGAACTTAAGAACGTTTTTCGGGGTCTTAGAATTGGTGAATACATAATTCACATCTTTGGTTTTCGCCCTTTTAGATTTATATCCCAGTTCCTCCAATTGATCAGCTATTTCGTTAAATAGGTGTCGCTCATCTCCACTTGTGTAATTATAAAATTCCTCAAGTCCCATACAAATCACGACCTTACTCGTTTTATTAATTGCTGGGATTATACGATCAACATATTTCACATGTCATTTAAGGCAATCTATGCATAGTATCCGCCTTTAGATAAATATTCTTTGTGTACTTTAAAGTGTCTATATATTTTAGTGAATGCTTTTATAGCCTTCCATTGGCTCTGTTTATCATTTAATAATACTACTATTTCAGACATCGAGGTGTCTCCCGGAAATTCTCCTGATATAAATCTATATAAATCTGTTTCAAATTCTCCGTTCAAATCCCCTAGGCAATCACCGAAACGATATCTTGCAATAGTGTTTTCAATTTCAATCAACTCAAATTCAACACAAATAGCCATTTGAAAAACCTCTTCTCTCTATGAATTATCTACAAAATTGCCTCCAAATCAGTTAATGACTCTATTACAATCACGAAACAACCCAGCCCTAGATAGCTCTAATCTTAGGCTGGGTCGTTTGTTGTCCGAGCATCATTAAAATGATAAAACAAACAGCAATGTCATCAAAGTAATAATACCATTTAACAGATTATGGGCAATCATGCACCCTACTATGCTTTTTGTTTTTAAAAACAAATACCCAAAACATAAACCCGACGCTAAACAGGTTAGTTGTTGGAGAATGTCAAAATGAGTTATTTTAAATGGAAATAAACTGAAATTAATATGCGCTATCATAAATATGAATGTAGAGGCAGATATAACTACGATCGAGAATCTTTTACTATTGGAAAAATACTTTCCCCACAAACTCAACATTAGAGTTATTACTAATGATCTAAACATGATTTCTTCACTTGTTCCTGATAAAAGTACCTCAAATAAATAATAGCCAATGTAATTTCTGAAGTTGAGCGGGAATGTGAAGCCGGGAGAAACCCCATGCTCTATTATTAGATAAATGCCAATAACGGCCTGGATTAGGATCCATACACCCAGGAATACAGAAACAAATACAATTGAATACCTTAGTTTATTTAAATTAAATCCAAAATCCTTAAAACGTATATTCAACAACTTGGAGATAATGATAATAGCCAACAACGTTATTATTGCCTGCAATATATGGTGAGTGACTAGTATCATGAATACATTATCTGGATCTATTTCTTTAAAAAAAGGATAAAATCTCTTCGCAATATCAAACGAGAACAAACTAATAAATTGAATATATGCTGCTAAACAAATGAATGTTAAGCTAGCTTTTATTAGCCTTATCACTAAAGGGGCCCCTCATTTCAGATAACGAGTATAGGTTGGTTTCTTTCTTCAAAACAATAGTACTTCCCACCAAAATTAATTTCAGTTACCTCTATTACACAAATCCATCCTCAGGCTCTCCAACCTCAAAACCTAATAATTTTGTAGCTTCTGATTTAAACTTATTGATCCATGAATTCCAATCGCTATTATTCATCTGTCCTTGAAAAGATAATCCACTTGGTTCAACTGATGCCGCAATAAAAATTTCATCATCTCCCTGACCAAACCAATACGGGTTTCCGTTTGTATAACCTATCCACCCAGGCATCCTCTCATATAGAAGCGAAACTTTATTCCATTCTTCATCAGGTAGATAATACCATATATTTAAATTACAATTCTGTGATCTTGCTTTACTCATGTGTTTGATCTCCGATCCCCTTGGTTTGCCCGAATGAGTGAATATGTTGTTATGGGGGCAACGCACTATTTCTTTTTCCAAATATTCAAATACAGATTTGTAATTGTAAGCTCTACTTTACCTTTATCCCTTAATGCTTCTACTGGATTAATATTAAATGAGAAGTCATCTCCCGATTTATAGTTCAATCCTGCAACCCCAGAAACAGTTCCATCGTATTGATTATTTTTATATTTGGCTATCAACTTTGCAGTCAATAATGTACTAAACGACCGATCATTATTTGGTATATGATGCACACCGGAAATCAATGTTGCTCCATCCGTTGAGTAGTCACCAAATGATCTAAACCCAATGTTTATACCTTCTGCACTAACACCACTCTTATTTATCTCTTCCACTATGATCTTATGTCTTCCATCATTAGATAGCTCTTTGCCAATATTGCTTTGAATATCCGCAAGGTCAATTTGGATAGTATAGCTACCATCAAGAACATAACCTGCCTCATCACTATACTTTTCTGTGTTGTTTGCGATAGCGGATATCCCCTTACTCCACAGTTCCAGTAGGCCAGTTCGCCATGTTATAACTAAAGACAATAGAATTATTAAGAATACCAATAACAATATCATTTTACTTTTCTTCATCTTCAATCTCCTGAAAATATGTGCTTGATTTAAGTTAATTCCTATAATTCATTGACGCCCTCGAACCACTACACTAAATGTACTTTGTCTTTCAATTCTTCATATGCATCCCTTAACCAAGGATGAATTACTTTCAAAGTATCTCTCTTTTCCCATAAAAAATTGATGTATGCAAATGCCCCATGTGTTAATGATATTTGTAAATTTCTATTAAGATCCTCTAAATAGGGCGGTGTCCCCTTTTGATCCCAGGATATCTTATCAGCAACAAAGAGCACCTTATCAAGCAAGGAAGAGTTTGATCTCAAAGTAGTATGGCAACCGACCGCATCCAATACATCCTGATCAGTAATATCAAATATTTCTTTTGCCATTACTCTCGAAATCTTCTGATGAATAATCATTGGGAATACTGTTTCTTCTGATAACACCTCTATTTCCAATTGTCTTGCTACATCCAATCTCACGTTATTTGGAAATACAGCACTAATATCATGCAACCAACCACCGAGTTCAGCTTTCGTCGGATTGGCATTAAACATCAGTGCAATTCTTCTACATTCGGTGCCAACATCTATACAGTGAGTTGCTGTATCTAAACAATTATTCACCTCTAAAAACGACTTAATATCTGTCTTTAAATCACCAGTAAATGCGATAGAAGCAGTTATTGGTTTGAAAATCTCATGCATCCTTGAGTCCTCCTCCCCATTACTATCCTGCAAATGATAAGTATCTAATTTAGGAATGTTTTATTGGTTTGACAAAAATAAAATGATCATAAGGATTCCAGACGTGCAGATCATCAGCGCAGTATCCCCGCAGCCATAAAGTATCGCTAATTCGTCTAAGATAAAAGCCTTTGGGAAAATCGTCGTCTTTGGTTAGTATCTCCGATGCTATAGTAATAGATCTGGATGGAGCTTGATGTCCTTGTAAAGAATCCCCCGAATAACCTTCAGGCTGATCCAGATATTGCAGTCTTAAGTGAGGGCCTAGCTCAAGCGGACATAATTCCAAACCGAGTTCAGTTGCTCTTTTAAAAATCTGATCCGCTATATGGAGTTCATGACAACGTCGTGTTCTCCAACGAAAGTGTGGTTCTAATTACATCAAGCATCTTTTTCCAATCCCTATCACTATTATTCAAAATATACGTATTAAACGGTAAGTACTTAACTGCTTCTAGTTCGATACCTTTGCGTTTTATGTAGTATTCTATCGTTTTACTGCTTGCCCATTTGGGTTTTGAACGAATAGCAGCTGTATGTTCCAGCGATTCTTTTACACTATCTTGAGTAAGATAAAATAAAACAGGATTTAAAGGAGAAATTAATACTGCTAATTCCCCTAAGTATTCGATGATTTCGTTTTCAGTTATCTCAGGATACAATCGATGGATATCATGAATTTGATGTTGGAATAGGACACTCTCGAAAATGGTTACTGTATCCGTATTAGCCATACTGGCAGCATATCGTTCGAAGCGTTTATAAAATACTCTTTTAAAAATCTTAAAAGGGACTACCGGCTTATCCGAATAACAAAATTCCTTCGATTTCAAATACTCAATTAATTCATCGTTCCATGGTTTCGGCGCAGGTTCTTTATAAGGAATTAATACATAATCAAGTTCAATAATAGAATTGACTTTAATCCATTCTGCTTGTTGTGGGAATTTAAATAAGAGATCATTGTATTCATATTGAGTAAGATAAGCAAAAAAGGGCAAATCAATTGGATGTTCACTGCCTTCAATATAAAGTTTTGCAGGTACACCGTCTTCTAAAAGGTGATTAAATAGTTGCTGAGATGTAGTTGTTTTTCCAGACCCCGGAATTCCTTCGAAAAGAATTAATTTAGTATTGTTCAATGCCCCCACCCTTATCCCTGTATTCACGAAAACGACCCAGTCCTAAATAACTCTTATCTTAGGCTGGGTCGTTTGTTGTCTGAGCTTCTTCCACGATTATACATCTGATAACTAAGGGGCGGTAGCCCCACAGCATGAGGTTGTTATAAGAAATTGCTGGCTTGTAGGAGATACTCTCACCTACTAGATCTGCTTCATAGCTTTACCCGCAAAAAAATAATAAATCTATACTAACCAAACCAGAAAATAACTCTCACATCTTCAGGTTCTCCTAATTTAGATAATTTGGGAATTGTCTCATTTATGAAACCTGAACATGTATCCAAAATATTTCTGTGTTCTTGAAATTGATCACAAAAATAGATTTCATTCCAATTAAAAGTAACTAACTCATTCAAAAATAGCCAACTGTGGTCATAAAAATCTTCTTTATTCTCGAATGCAATCTCTCTCAATTCAGGAGAAATATCAACCGGGAGACCTCTTGGCAAAGAAATAAATTTTAGATTATGATCATTCCTTGTATTCGATAAAATACTAAATAAATCATAGTTTCTATCCTCACTATAAAATTCAGTAGGATCGCTGGGTTTCAATCTAGAAGTTTTGTACCCTGGATAAAGGTAGTAATCCGGGTTAACGGTCCACTTATCAACACTTAGCCAAATAGAAGTACTAACTAAATCCTCTTTACTCTTATTAATTTTCCTCCAAGTACCATCCAACTGTTCATATTCTTTATAGTATCTTTTCTCTACAAAAAACCAAATGTCTGTACCCATAGAGTCTCCTTATATTGTTTTTCCATACTTTATTTAATATGTGGATTTCTTATAGGTTGTGTTCACTAATGACCCAGCCCTTAATAGCTCTTACCTTAGGCTAGGTCATATTACGGCTGAGCTTCTTCCACTATTATACATTTACACACCTAACAACCACGGGACGATAGCCCCTAACGGATTCGCCTTCTAAGAAACACTAATTTCCCTTTTACTTAATTTCTTAAAAACCGAGTAATCCTTATCGGACTGAATAAAACTTAATATCTTTTTGGCGCATTCTATTGGACTCAACTCTTCCGTGTTTACTTCAAGGTCATATTCATTAAAGCAATATACTTTGTCAAACTGAGAATTTGCTAGTCCAATCTGCCGATCGCCTCTTATTTGCTCTCTTCTCATGAGTTCTTCTTTTGAGCACATTACACCTATGAATAATGTAGGCTGGTCAAAAAATGCATCAAGACACTGATTAAAACTCTTATCATTATCGATTACCGTATCTGCGATTACATTCAAACCCATTTCGGAAAACAATTTAATCGTCGAGTAGAACATTGAGGCGATGGGATCAAAAATGATTTGCGCGACAGCTTGATCATCTACTTCTCTTGTAGGTTTAAGGTCCGGAAATTTTTTATCAACAAATTCATTAAAATTATTAAAAAAATCATCTATAGATAGGTGATGAAAAAGAATCTCTTTCTGATTTACCAGTTCATTAGAAATACTAGTCTTTCCTGAACTTGAAGTTCCATTCAATAACACAATGATTCCTTGCTGCAAGCAAATCACCCTCACATATTAGATTTGCGTATCTGATTATGTACCTAATCCCAATCCATATAAAATTCAACTTTTAGATTGCTGCACTTACACTCCGGACAATTCAACCTATTGATCTCAGTTTCATTTTCCAATGGCTTTGAGGGCATTTTGTCCCTACAACGAGGACAAGAATAACTATTCGTGTACGATTGAGACCCGGCTTCTAAATGCAAATAAGTCTTGTTTAAAATGTAATTACAATTCTGGCATAAATAAAGCCCATCATAGCACTCATAAATCGGTTCCTTCTTATTAATATATTCGGCTATTTGCTTTCTTCCTTCTTCCTCTTCGTACCATTCTAAAATAGCCTGCAAACTAATATATCTAAATCCAATCCCCAAAAAAACATTCTTGTTGTATGAGCATTGACGACAACTCAAAATACAAGCGACTCCCATAAAAAATCACCACCGTGTATAGGGTGTTTAGCAGATGTTCGGGTACTACTAAGAGATTCTTTCAAAAACAGTTCCATTGTCATTTCTATTTGCATATAAATCCTTCTCAGTTATAACCACCCGATTAACTCTATCGCCTTCTTTAATAAAATTTGCAGTTACGCTCATGTCATCAAGATAGAATTGACTATTATCTTTAGGTTTCAGCTTTTTATTACCAAATATAAATAATTGATCATCGATCAGTTCGATATTTATACTAAAGTTTAAATCCTGATTGTAGTAGATTCCTTTATACTTAGTAAGTATAGTTATATCGACATAAGGATCAGGAAAATATTCCAAGTCAAATTCATTGATCAATTGCTGCTCGTATAACGAATAATCTTGTTTTGAATTTTCAATAGATATTGTTTCGAGGGATACTTCTTTCACAATTTCATTAGCAAGTGCAGCATAATCCAGAAAAAAGCTAATATGTGAATTTATGCCCAACTCCATCCGATTTATGAAATACATCTCATGTTTATACTCATTATGTTTCTTTAGTAAAAAGTCTTCTTTGCCTCTAACGTCAATCATCTGATGAATTGCGGCTTCAGCATCTTCTTGATAGAAATATATCAATTTGCAATCAATATCTCCTAAAAGCTCGCTCGCATTAACAATTACAGATTTAATTAAGTTTCGATTGACATCTTTATGTAACAAGTGAACAATGGGACTTTGGAATAAAGCAGATTCCATAACAACCACATCGCCACTAGATTGATTAGAAAGGAACTTGTTCCATCTATCTAAATACGACTCAAAAAACATATTGTAATCGTCAAAGGATACAGAATGAATGATCGGATGGTTATAGGTAGTCTCGAAAAACAAGTTGCATGTGTGGCCATTTCTCTCAAATTGATTTGCAAGAAATCTAGCGAATGTCGATTTACCCGATCCAGGAATTCCTTCGACTAATACCACTCTTTTCATTGAGCCCTCCCTCTTACTGCAGTTCTTCATAATTTAAGGACCATTAAATCCTCATCAAAATATTGCCCATTATATTTAAGAGCATTTCTTTCTGTCCCATAAATCTCAAATCCGAGTGATGCATATAACTTCTTGGCATTACTATTGCCGGAAATAACAGTTAAATTTATTTGTTCCAGATCTTCCATGTCTTTAGCTTTTTTTATCAACTCAAGTAATAACTCTCGTCCTACACCAGTTCCTCTCATTTCAGGTGCTACGTACATGCCGAATATATTTCCTTTATGGGCTATTTTCATCCCAACTGCACGTACAAAAGCAACGATTCCAACTAATTCACCTTCAACAAATGCTCCGAGAACGAATCTATCTTGATTAGGACTTATTCGACTAATTACTGTTTCTAGAGAGAATTCTTTCTCTCTTTCGTAGGTTGATCCAAAAACGTCGGGATCGTTTCTAAGTCCGCTCAATCGAACTTCTTGATACGATTTAGCATCTGATTCTTGTAACACTCTTACTATCATATGTTCTCCCTTCAGTAATCATAAATCTGATCATATAGTTCGTGCATTTTCCGAATATGCAATTTTAATTCATGTATCAATGGGGGAGGTTCTATAACCTTCACTAAACTGCCGTAGCTCAAAATCTTTTGAACGGCCCGATCCATTGAAGAAAAGTGTGCCGTCAAAGATATCGTCTGATCGGGATTTATGGTTATTGGGTCGAACCCGAACTCATCACGCACCCTCGTTTTGACCTCCGGCTGAAACCTCAGAACCGCCTTTACCTTCAAAAAATCGGTTCTGTCCATAAATTTCTGTTCGACTTCCTGCAGCGTGTAATCCCGGCGGACAAAGCTTTCCGTCAACATTTTCAGCCCGCTTATGCGCGAAAGGCGAAATACTCGAATATCAGCTCGGGTCAAGCAGTAGCCGTACACATACCAAACATAGCCTTTGAGGAAAAGGCCCATCGGTTCTATTTTTCGTTCGGTTTCCGAACCTTTATTGTCCAAATAAGTAAATTGAACGACATGAAGCTCCCTGATTGCCTGATGCAATGACATGAAATGCTCTTTATCATTGGGTGCCGGCTTGAAATCGAGATCCACGTGCGCTTGGCCTTCAACTCGTGTTTGTTCAGGCATTAACGCCCCGATCCTTTCAATTAACCGATCGATATCGGCATGATCCGTCGCTGACCGCACACCGCGCAAGGCTGAACAGATAGACGAGAAGTCCTCCAAGGTTAGTACTTGCTTATCCAACCGGTAGCCCGACATGATCTCATACCCCCCGTCCGATCCAGCGAATGAAACAATCGGAATTCCAGCCTGATTAATGGTTTCCATGTCGCGGTAGATCGTGCGCAAAGATACCTCAAAACGCTGTGCCAGTTCAGTTGCACTAACGCGGGGCCGATTCAGCAGTGTCATAGTAATCGCAAGCAAGCGATCCAGCTTCATGAAAAATCCTCCAAACTAGGAATTCAGAAATTGTAAGTTTCCTGACCCTACTATGTTCTACACTTTTGTCACCTTAACCTTCCGCTACGGCGAAGAACTTGATGAAAAGTAAATACCTCAAGATGGGATCTCGAGGTATTTGCCAAAAATTGATATATTAACGGAAACGTCGGAAGAACGCTTGAATGTCCGGGACGAGAAGATCTGGAGCATCCATCGCGGCAAAATGCGTGCCTCGTTCGAACTCTGACCAATGTACGATGTTCGTGTTGTCGCGCTGGGCAAAACGCTTTATGGACTTAAAATCATCCCCGCATACTGCTACACCCGTTTGAATCGCATTCGGTCTTTGCGGCTCTTGACCTTCAATATGGGCATTCTCGTAATAGAGGCGGGCCGAGGATTCCGCCGTATTCGTCAACCAATACAACGAAACGTTTGTCAAAAACGCATCACGATCAATAGCATCCACATGATCGCCAAAGCCGTTAAATAATTCGGCTATCCAAGCAAGCTGCCCGACCGGCGAGTCTGCTAGACCATAGGAGAGTGTTTGCGGCCGGGTCGACTGAATCGAATTGAAGCCGGCCCGTTCCTGGAAGTTCGACAGGAATTGAAGACGTTTCATCTCCTCCTCCGATAAATCAGCCATCTCCGCCGGATCTCCCGTCGGGAAGGAGAATAGCTGCAGCACATGAATACCACGAAGACCTTCTGGCTCCTGCAGGCCAAGCTCACGAGATACAAGCGCGCCGCAGTCGCTGCCGTGGGCTCCATACTCCTTATAACCCAGGCGCTTCATCAAGGTATCGAACGCTCTGGCTATGCGGGCAATGTTCCATCCCTGTTCGAGAGAGGAACCGGAGAAGCCGAACCCAGGTACAGACGGGATCACGAGATGGAAGGCATTAGCCGGATCACCCCCGTACTTCCGCGGATCGCTAAGAGGACCGATAAGCTCCAGAAACTCGACAATTGAGCTGGGAAAAGCATGCGTCAGCAACAGCGGAAACGCGTCTGGTTCAGGTGAACGGACATGCAAGAAATGTATTTGAGCGCCATCGATAGTTGTCATGAATTGTGGGTATTCGTTCAATCGAGCTTCGTGTTTACGCCAATTGTACTCATTTTGCCAGTAAGTCGCCAACTCCTTTACATACTCAAGCGATACGCCATATTTCCAACCCTTATCACTAAACGCTTCCGGCCATCTCGTCCGGGAGAGGCGGAATTGAAGCTCATCAAGATCAGCCTGTGGGATCGAAATACGGAACGGCTTGATATCTGCACTTGCCTCGTTGAAAGATTGGTTGGAAATTGTCATTGAATATCCTCCTCAAATGGGTATCGTTTGTTTTATACTCTCATAGTAATACTTGAACCCTGACAACATTATGTCAGGGTTCAAGCCAAGTTAATTTTTTATTTCAGCAAAACGATATCCAACCAAGGGGCGCTTTTATAAACTCCTCCTAAGAATTCCGATTTTCTTCATATTAATTATTATCGATAAAATACAATTGATAAAAGTTAGCCCCATCCAAATAAATATTGAATACGACATCCACACCTTTATCATCATATAATTATTGTCTAATAGATAAGGCCAGATTATTACCAATACCAAAAGTAGAATGCTTAGAATTAGTGCTACACTGCTTCCTGTCATTTTTCTGAACCTTGTCTTTTCATCTTTAATATTCAGTTTTATTCCTCTAACGAGTTTAATTGCTTGGACACATAATATAACGACAGCTATTATTACTAAGAATGAAAATACCAAATCAATTAAAAGATACACGTCATCATAATTAAATTTATGCATAGGATTTCCATTCATATTCTCATAAATGTTATTAGCAATTAGCGATGGTGCAGTTGAATTCAAATTAGCCATAACAAATATGGCCTGCTGCTTTTCTAAATCAATAAGAACCTGTGAAGAGTAATTAGGATTAGATCCATTATGACTTATAACTCTATTTTTCGTATTGATACTCCATCCGAATGAATAGAATTGATTTTCACCTTCGTAACCCGCCGTTTTGATGTCCACTTGATGAGATTGTTGTATCGCTTTCCTCAAATTATCTGGTATTTCGCCTATCCCCACTTGCGCATTAATCCAGCGTTCTAGATCTTTTGAATTCGTTACCAAGTATCCTGCAGCGATATTCCCATAATATCTAGGGGCATCATATTCTAAGCTTCTTCCAAAAAACACACGATATCCTTTGGTAAGCGTATCAGATTCCTTTTCCTGACCTGTTGAAAAATAACTATGAGTCATCCCTAAAGGAACCAGTATGTTTTCAGTCAAATAATCCTGATAGCGTTTGCCTGTGACCTTTTCAATAATCATCGCTAAAATATCATAATTAACAGTAGCATAATTATATGTTGTCCCAGGATATGTATCTAAAGCAATGTCTGACACATTATGTATCGTTTTTTCGAGCATATCTTCCGTGGTCCCCTCAGGAATTAACCGAATACTCCACGGAGGAATTCCGCTTGTATGTGCTAACAACTGATGAATCGTAATATTAACTTTCTCACCCTTAATGGTTGGCTCAAACGATGGAATATAATCTGTAATAGAATCTGAAAGAGATAGGGATCCCTCATTTTCCAATAAAATAACGGCCAGAGCCGTAAATGCCTTTGTAGTCGATCCCAACTCAAATAATGACTCTTCAGTTACCCTCTTCTTATTACTAACATCTGCGTATCCATAATTCTTAAATTCAATCTTACCCTGGTCTGATACTACGATAGCCACCCCTGGAGTCGCTGATTTGGACACGATGGTTTCCACCATATTTTCCGTAGTATCATAATTTCCCGTCCTTACCATACCCCCAAGTTCATTCCAACACACTATAGTAGTAATGATTGCGATAAGTAGGATGACATATATTGTTGATGTGCCTGTTTTACTCAGGATTTTCATCATTATGGTTCTCCCTATTGTAAGCTTCTATTTTTTTCATGAAAGATCATCATTCCACAATCTGGTTACTTCTTTTAATGCTAAATCCTCAAATTGCATTTTATAGATATCCGGTTTCGTTAATTGATTCAAAAAATCCAAGCCATAAGCCGGATCAAAATGATTCATCATCAAAGTCATTACAAGACCGTGGGTTCCGACAGCTATTTTCTTCCCTCTATGCTCATTTAGTATCGGTTTTAGAATTGCGATTGCTCTATTCTGACACTCAGCATTAGACTCTCCACCCATTAAGGTATAGTCAGGGTCATTAAAACTCTCTCGGATACTAGACATTAACTCTGCATTTTCAATAAGATCTGCGGCAAAATGACGCTCTCTAAGATCTTCAAATATCTGAACCTCTTTGTTTAAATGCTTGGCCAATCCCTCAACACTAAGAATTGCCCGTGTATAAGGACTTGATATAATCATGTCTATTCCTTCACCTACAAGTAACTTCGTTACCTTTTCAATATCGGCCTTTCCTTTTGGGGTAAGCCCTCTTGTTCTTTCATTTCCTTCATTGTATGGTGATTCTCCATGCCTAACCATATAGATAATTGTCTTCATACCAGGCCTCCTTGAGAAGATTCATTAAAATAGACCGTGATTTCACCTGCTACAAATCGAATTCATACTATTCTTATTCTTCTTTATTTCGCCTCCCATTCTGTATTTACTATTCCACGTCTAATATTCCATTCTTTTAGCATTTTCCTTTGTTTATTCTCTAAATCCAGACTTGGTGATGCTATGTAATTGATTGTATTAAATTGATTTATGAAATGAGGGCCTTCTTTCATACGTCTTATTGCTCCATATTCATCATCATCCGCTGCCCAAACGACTTGTTTAATCCCTGATAGCAAAATAGTACACGTACACATGGGACACGGCTCGCAAGTTGTATATAGAGTCAAGTCGTTTTTCTTGAATCTTTTATTAGTTGTATCTAACAAGATGTGTCCGGCCTTTCTAATTGCATCCACCTCTGCATGTGCGGTGCAGTCCTCCTGCGTGAATACTCTATTTCTCCCTCTACTAACTACTTTGCCTTCGTTATCAACAATTACAGCCCCAATTGGGTATGTCCCTTCACTCTCTGCTAACGTTGCTTCTTCAAATGCTAATTCTAAAAATTTGAGATGATCCTTAATCATGAGAATGATCCGTCCTTTGTTTTTATTGCATTGCAGTTATCTCAGCTAGCGTCCCCGCATCTGAGAGACGATCCGGTTTTGTGGGACTATTTGCAACTTGTTAAGCCATTAAGCTTTCTAAACAGTCCCATTTATACCCAATATACACCATACGTAAATTTGAGGAAACCGCAAAAAGAGCCTACCACACCATGGCAGACAGGCTCACGATCAATCTCTTATTATCCTTCTATTCATTCCAAATCAAGTTTAAAAAAACGCCCCAACCTTAGATAGCTCTGATCTTTGGCTGGGACGTTTATCTTGAGCTTATTTTCTTATCTGGAAGATGGAGCTTGTAGCACGTTTAGCTCAACGGTTACCGCGCCCCCAGCACGTCGGTCGTCCATTTGTTAATCAGACGCTCGCGGTTTTGACCGGCCCAGTCGAGGTCGTAGGGAATGACGTTCAACTTCTCCAGCGGAATGGCTTCCTCGGGCGCGACGGCATCGCGATTGGTAAGCTGCTGGTAGTTGCCGACCTGTTTACCGAGCTCCTGGGCTTGCTTGGTCAGCGCCCAGTCGACAAATCGGCGGGCTTCCTCCTGGTGCGGGCCGCCCTTGATGATGCCAACGGCACCGATCTCGTAGCCCGTGCCTTCCGTCGGGAATCCGATGATGAGGTTTTGGAAGCCCTCCTTGTAGAACTTCAGCGCGTCATGGGAGAACATGACTGCTGTCCCGACCTCTCCCATTCCCACGGTGCGTCCAGGGACACTGCCGGAGGTGGTGTAAATGACATTCTGCTGATGCAGCTGACGCAAGAAGTCAAACGCTTCGTCCTCGCCGAACAGCTGCACAAGCGTCGCTAGCATGGTATAGGCAGTTCCCGAGGAGCGTGGATCCGCCATCGAGATCATGCCCCGGTATTCCGGCTTCAGCAGATCATACCACGATTGCGGAGCCTGCAGACCGACCTCCTGCAGCCAGGTTTTGTTGGAGACGAAGGCGATCGCTCCGACATATATGCCGGTCCAATACCCTTCCGGGTCGCGATATTCCGGCGGGATGGCCTCCACATTTTTGGATACATACGGCTCCAGCAAATCTTCCGATTTGGCCTGGATGAACGTATCGGCCGGCCCTCCGAACCAGATGCTCGCTTTGGGGGAATTCCGCTCCGCCCGAATTCTCGACAGAATCTCTCCGTTCGACATGCGCACATAATTTACTTTGATGCCGGTCTGCTTCTGAAAGGTCTCCATCGCCTTGATCGCATGATCCTCATACAATCCGGCATACACGGTAAGCGTGCCTTTGCTCTCCTTGCCGCAGGC
Organism: Paenibacillus sp. Marseille-P2973; assembly: GCF_018101095.1. Lineage (NCBI taxonomy): Bacteria > Bacillati > Bacillota > Bacilli > Caryophanales > Paenibacillaceae > Paenibacillus > Paenibacillus sp. Marseille-P2973. Next base: position 222,424 of record NZ_JAGQEH010000003.1, on the reverse strand, counting down.
AGAAAGAAGAAATATCAGCAGGGAGAGCAGCAACGCGGATAGCGCTATTTTTCTCATGCAATCCCTTCTTTCTTGGCGTGATGTCATTTCTTCGGATGTGTACAGAAGCTAAATTACATGAAGGGCGTCCTCCGCAAATTGCAGCGATACGGAAGAGCCGACCGAGTACACCTTCTCCTGAATCGGGTTATGCTCGGTAATCTGGAACATCTGGCCCTCGAACAGAACCTCGTATTCCTGAGTCTGGCCCATGAACACGCTTTTCTGCACGATGCCCTGATGTCTTGTGCCTTTAGCTAAAGTGACGGCTTCCGGGCGGATTACCACGGTCACGCGGTCCCCCGCTTTAAACCCGTCGCGGCGAATCCGCAGCACACCCGAAGCTGTCTCCACGAGCAGCCGGCCGTCTTCCGTTCCCTTGACAGTGCCTTCCAGGAAGTTGGCGGTTCCGATGAAATCGGCCACGAACTTACTCTTCGGACGCTGATAAATTTCCATTGGCGTGCCGACCTGCTCGATCGTTCCTTTATTCATGACGATGACCTTATCGCTCATGCTCATTGCTTCGCTCTGGTCATGCGTTACATACACGGCGGTGATGCCGATCTGCTGCTGAATGCGGCGGATTTCATCCCGCATCACTAGGCGCAGCTTCGCGTCGAGGTTGGATAGCGGCTCATCGAACAGCAGAACGCCCGGCTCCATGACAAGCGCTCTGGCCAGCGCCACACGCTGCTGCTGACCGCCCGACAGCTGGTTTGGCATCCGATCCCGATAATCCTGTAGATTCATTATATCCAAGACGGATTCAATTTTCGAGATCATTTCGGATTTGGCCATTTTCTTGATTTTGAGGCCGTAAGCAATGTTGTCAAATACATTCAGATGCGGAAACAGCGCATACGATTGGAACACCATCGTGCAGTCCCGGCGGTTCGGCGGAATTTGGTCCACCGCCTCGTTTCCGAAGTAGATGTGACCTTCGGTGATGTCTTCAAAACCGGCAATCATGCGCAGCGTCGTCGTTTTTCCGCAGCCGGACGGACCGAGGAGGGTGACGAACTCCCCTTCTCCGATCTCCAGGTTCACCCCGGAGACGGCGTAAGACTTCTCGCCTCTATCGTTCATGAAGGCTTTCGATATATTTTTCAGTGTGACGGATTTAGCCATTTTAACATACCTCCTTAAGGATGGGCGCGGCCGCTTATGCGGACCGCTCTTTGCCGCCCATCCATCTCACGAGCAAGTTTAACAGAATGAGCGCCACGATCATGATCAGAATCAGAATCGTACAGTAGGCGCTTGCTACACCGATCCGGCCGGCCTCGACCTGCGCCAGAATCGACGCGGTAATCAGATTGTACTTGGCCGAGATGAGGAAAATAACGGCGCTCATCGCGGTCATGCTCTTGACGAAACTGTTCACGAGACCGCTGAAAAAGGCGGACTTGATGAGCGGCAGCACGACGCTCGTGAACACTTTGCTTCCGCTGGCGCCGAGATTCGTCGCGGCTTCCTCGATGCTCGGATCGATCTGCTGCAGGGCAGCAACTCCGGAGCGGATACCCACCGGCATGGAGCGTACCACGAATGCGGCAACGATAATGATGCCGGTTCCGGTCAGCGCTAACGGCGCTTTGTTGAACGCGAGAATGTACCCGATCCCGATGACCGTACCCGGTACGGCGATCGAGAGCATACTGATGACTTCCAAGGCTCTTTTACCGAAGAAACGTTTGCGGACAATCAGGAAGGCGATAATCATACCCAGCAATCCTGCAATCGGCGTGGCGACAATGGCCAGCATCAGCGTATCCTTGATCGCCTTCTGTCCTATAGAGAATACATATTTGTAATGATCCAGTGTCAGGCTGTTGTTGATGCCCCACAGCTTGATGAACGAACCGATCGGGACAAGGGCATAGAAGGCAATAACGACGAACGACATGATCATACAAAATGTGAATAGTCCATGTTTAATCGCTCCGGACTCGATCATTCTCCGTTGTCCGGTAGGCTTGCCTGTGACGGTAACGTAGCTTTTTTTGCCGACCCAGAAATTTTGCAGAATATAGACGATGATCGTCACCGTCAACAGCACCATCGCCAAGGCGGCCCCGGCCTGCAAGTTGTAGCTTCCGACGGCCTGCAAGTAGATCTCTCTGGCTACGGTGGAGTAGTTCCCCCCGATCGTCATCGGGTTCCCGAAGTCCGCAAGCGACTGAACGAACACGAGCAGGAACGCGTTGGCGATTCCCGGGACGGACAGCGGCAGCGTGACGCTAATGAACGTCTTCAGCCGGCTGGCCCCCATGTTCTGACTGGCCTCCTCCAGCGAGGGACTAATCGAGCGCAGCAGCCCGGACAGTGTCAGGAAGGCTATCGGAAAAAAAGAAAGCGTCTGTACAAGAACCAGGCCATGCAGCCCGTAAATATTCGCATTTTCAAGTCCCAGCAGGTTTTTGGTAATCAGCCCCTGCTTTCCGAGAAGCAGCATGGCGGACAAGGCAATGACAAACGGCGGTGAAATGACCGGGAGAATGGCAATGCCGTTAAAGAGCTTTTTGAACGGTACCTTTACATAAGCGAACGTATATGCAAAAACATAGGCAATCACGGTGGACAACGTCGCCGTCAGGACGGCCAGCACGAGGGAGTTGACCAGGGCGTGGAATAATCCGCCCCCGGACAGCACCCGCTGATATCCTTGTAAACCAACTTCGCCGGTGGACCCGACGAAGCTGGACTTTGCGATTTGGAATAGCGGATAGACGATAAAAACGAGTAAGCAGAGCATGACCAACACGATGAGAATCGGCAGGAGCGGCTCGCGCTTGAATCTCTTGAACATGGCGCTCATTCAAGCTCTCTCCTCTCTGAGTTCAAACTGATATTATTTCTTAACTTCGGCACTCCATTTGTCGATCAGGCGCTGACGCTCTTTACCGGCTTCAACGACATCGTAATCGATCGTATTAATTTCGGACAGATTAACGGCTTGCTCTGGTCCAACCGCATCCGGGTTCGTCAGGTTTTGGAAGCTGCCTACGGTTTTACCCAGCTCTTGAGCGGCCGGGGACAGTGCCCAGTCTACAAATTTCTGCGCCAGCTCTTCGTTCTTCGTGTTCTTGATAATGCCGATCGAGCCGGTCTCATAGCCGGTTCCGTCCTCCGGGATCGTCATTTCAAGGCTGCTAAAGCCTTCTTCCTGGTACTTGATAATGTCGTGCGCGAACAGGATACCTACGCCCGCTTCGCCCATCCCGACCATCCGGCCCGGTGCGGCGCCGCTCGTCGTATACTGCTGAACCTGCGGATGCAGCTTCTTGAGGTATTCGAAGCCCTTCTCTTCGCTGCCCATTACTTTCAGCACAGTGTACATTGCGGTGTACGCGGTTCCGGAGGAAGCCGGGTCCGCCATGACGATTTCGCCTTTAAACGCCGGGTTGAGCAGATCTTCCCATGTCTTCGGGGCTTCTACGCCTTTTTTGGCCAAAAATTCTTTATTGGAAGCAAAGCCGACCGCGCCGACATAGACGCCTGTCCAATTGCCGTCCGCATCTTTATACTTCGCATCGATCTTCTCGGCAACCGGCGACTTGTACGGCTGAAGCAGTCCTTCCGAAGTCGCTTGCACGAAGGTGTCTGCCGGTCCGCCGTACCAGACGTCCGCCTGCGGGTTATCCTTCTCCGCCCGGACCTTGGCGAGGATCTCGCCTGCCGACATCCGGATCATGCTGGCTTCAATGCCCGTGTCCTCGGTGAACTTCTTGATCGCGGCGACCGCGTGATCTTCCTGGAAACCGATGTATACGGTCAGCTTGCCTTGCGGCTTCGCCGGAGAGGCATCCCCGCCTCCGTTAGCTGCTGGTGCAGCCGTGTTGCCGCCCGAAGATCCGCAGCCCGTAAACAGCAACGCGGCCATCGTTAAAGCGGAGATTGAACTGATCCATTTTTTCTTTCCCATCTGTTATATCCCCCTTCAATGTTTATGGCTTAATTATATTGGTTGCGCTTACAAACCTGTGAGTCCAAGTCTCTGCCACTTCTCGCGGCAATAAAACAGACACATGAAAAAGCCCGATCCCCCTCTGATGAGGATGAGATCAGGCTCTCGTGCTACTATTGTTTTAGAGGTGTAGCATATGTTTTCCGGGACAGGTACCGGCGTTTTATTGAAACCAGTTGAACAGCTGATGCACTAGCACCCCGATGACTGAGAAATCGCTGTCGGCAAAAGTCGCGCGCAAATATCCGAGGTTCGTCAGCAGCGGAATGAGGAATGCCGGCAGAATCGTAATGACGAATCCGTGGATCAAGGAGGATACGATCAGCCCTTTACGGCCGCCGATTTGATAAGCGATAACGCCCGCCGCGCCGCCAGCGAAGAAATGCGGGATGACTCCAGGAATAATGACGGTATACTGCACCTGTAACAGCACGACCATCGCCGCCAGGCCACCGGTGAAACTGAGCAGGAATCCGATCATCGCGGCGAACGGCGAAAATTTGAACAACACCGGGCAATCCAGCGCAGGAATCGCTCCCGGTACGACCCGGTCGGCAATTCCTTTGAAGGCAGGCACGATTTCGGACAACAGCATGCGCACCCCTGCCAAGATAACGTAGCAGCCCCCTGCGAACCAGGTCGCCTGTATCAAGGACACGACGAGAATATGCCGTCCCGAGAACATCTCTTCGATCCCCCCGGGGGAAATGAACAACCCGGAGAAGAGGAACAACACGAAGGTAAACACCGTAATGACAACCATATGATCCTGAAAAAAAGAGCGCAGCTTCTGCAGCCCCTTCGACTCCGGCGGCTCCGGTCCCTTTTTGAACCAGGAAGCGACGAACCCGCTCAGCACATAGCCGATACTGTTGAAATGTCCCACCGCAAAGTCATTGTTTCCCGTTACCCGCCGAATATATGGCTGGGAGATCATGGGCGCAAAGGACATGCACAAAGCCAAGACGATCCCTCCGGCAATGGCCACCTTCCATAGCGGCATCGACATCGACACGAGCACTCCCGCGAGGAGCGAAGCCATGAACAGCATATGGTGTCCCGTTAGAAAAATATATTTGATCCGCGTAAAACGGGCGATCATCAAGTGGACGATCATCCCGGCCAGCATAATGAGCGCGATCTCCTCGCCGTAATTAATCTGTGCGAGCGCCGTAATCGTCTCGTTATGCGGAATGATCCCGATGATTTGAAATCCCTTCTGGATGACCGCCGATAAATTGGATAGGGACGAGCCGGCGGCGTTCGCACCGATCTGGAGCAGCGTGTAGCCGAGCATCGTCTTGATCGTGCCGTGGATCAACCGCTGGAACGGCTGCTTCTGCAGCAGCAATCCGAGAAACGCGATTAACCCGAGCAGCAGGGCAGGCTCCCCAAGCAAACCCTTGCTGACCAATTGCGTTGCGTTCATGGGCAACCCCCGCTTTTGTCTGTAAGTTATATTCGTAATCCGCTCAATGACTCTAACAAGCCTAACCGGCCAGCCACTGTCTGAACGTTTCGCTGTCCAGCAGCTTCGCTTTCAAATATTGCCGGTCCGTAATATCGTCCAGGCCGATGATCTCGACCCCGCTGATCAGTTGCAGCGATTCCATAATATAATTGGAGCCGATGATCAGATCGGCATCAAAGGTGTCGACCGACGAAATGTCCGTATGCTCGACCCAGGCCTTGAGACCCCACTCTTTCAGGAGTGCCTCCACGTTCAGCCGAATCATCAGGCTGGTGCCGAGTCCGCTGTTGCAAGCTACGATGATTCTTTTCATTCGAAGCCCTCCTTCTCCCGCAGTCTCTGCCAAATCTCCCGACCGTCGCGCGAACTCTTAAGTTCCGCCATGAATGCATCATCGTTCAGCGCATCCAGCAGCGTGCCGAGCGCGGCAACATGCCGCTCCTTGTCCACCGCAGCCAGCGTGATGACAAACCAGACCGGCTGACCGGACGGCCCGAAGGCCAATTCCTCTTGAAAGGTCATGATGCTGAAGCCCGTGCGCTTCACGCACTCCGGCATGTATACGTGAGGAAAAGCCACGCCCGCACGGATGATGAACGGATGATTGTTTGTGGAGATGATCTCAACCAGCTTCTCTCCATACCTGGCGTCCGTGACGCCTTGCTGAATAAGCAGCCGGTTCCCCTCGCGCACCGCGTCCTCCCAAGACATGCCCTCCGCTCCGAGCGAGATCGATTCCGGGGCCAGCAATGCGGTCAAGCCGTAATCCTCTTCGCGGGGTTCCTCCAATCGGCTGCCGCCTTGGAACAAATGCAGCAGTTCTTCCAGCAGCCGGTTCCTATTGTGGATATGCGCGTTTCTTTCGACTACATGAAAAATATCGTTCACCGCCTGCACCGCCGCCGCAGCCGCCGCCGATTCGCCCGAAGGCGATACGCCCAGAAAGCTCGTGATCTGCTTTTGATCATCCTGGTTCAGCAGCGGCGATACTTTCATCCACGGCACCTGCAGGGCATGGCTGATCTCCATCGTGCTTAGGATGGCATCCGCTGTTTGTAACGTAATCTCCGAAGATTCCTTATACGAATAAGTGCCTACAATATCGACCTGCGGAAAAATCGCCGCTACCCGCCGCTTCAGCATCGCGGAGGTGCCGAGCCCCGAGCCGCACACGATCGCTACGCGCTTGCGCGTCGGAGCCTTCGGCGGAATGAGCCCGCTGCCGATATGGAACATGATATAGCCTACTTCGTTCCGATCGAACGTGACGGACCAAGGCGCCATCACCTCGTTGACGATCCGCTCCAACACATTCAAGAGCGAGCCGTACTGGGCCTCGAGCTGTTCCATGAGCGGGTTCTTGGACTGCAGTCCGAATTTGGCCCGATAAATCGCCGGCTTCAGATGAATTACGAGCCCTTGAACGATCTGGTCGATCATTTGCAGCGGCCGACCGAGCTCTTGCTCGGTGCGCACAATGATCTGCTTGGCGAGATCGGCAATAATGAGGTCCTCTGCCGGAAGGCTCTGCTTCTGTGCGCCCAGAATATGCTGCGTGATATACCCGATCTCCGTGGCGGGCAGCTTCACTTGGAAATGCCGCTCAATTCGAGGGACGACCTCGGTCTTGACGAGTTCATACGCCTCATGGTCCTGTAGCTCGGACAGCGATTCGCGGTCCATCTCGATCGAATGCGTGCCCCTCAGCCGCTCCATCGCCATCAGCAAATGCAGAATCAGCGTGGAGTAACCGGCATCCGTAAATTGCACGCCCATTTTCTCCTCAAGCCGCTGAATCGTGTCGAACAGCATCGCCGCATCGTCGGCTTCGAACCAGTCCTTCCACGGCGTCATAGGAGAGTAATTCGCTCCCCGTTGATCTAGAATATACCGGAGCAGCTTGTCGTCCGTAATTTCCGACCGCAGCAGATGCAAATAGGCCCTGCGCTTACGCTTCTCCGATCCTTCGATATGCAGTTGCCCGCGGTCTCTGATCAGGGTCAAATCCCAGCCGGTCAGTCGCTCCCTGATTTCGTTCAAATCCTGCAGCAGTGTATTCTTGCTGATCCCGAACTCTTCCATGACCGTCTTTACGGACAAGCTCGTCTCCTGGAGAAGCTGCTTCATAAGCAGGCTGACCCTCTGTTCGGCATCCATGTAATCCGGCCGCTCTCCCATCTGGAGAGCCAGCTGTTCCGATTGCCCGGTCGCAAGCCGCAGAGAAACGCCTGCGGAGCGGTCTCGCACCAGGCTCACACCGCGTTCCCGCAGCCAGTCTTCCAACTGCAGCAAATCCGCGCGCACCGTCCGCAGAGAGATCCCGTATTCATCGGCCATCTGCTGTAGCGGAATGTACTTGTCGCTCTCCATCAGTTGCTTGACCATTCGCTGTTGCCTGCTTGATATCATCTATGATCACCCGAGTATTTAGTAAATTTGTATGCGCTATCATAACTATATAGGATGAACTATTGAATGGATGAAGGAGTCAAGTAGTTCAATATATATAATTATTGCATATTTAAAAAGCAAGATATAGAGCAAGCGCGAAAAAAACGGCCGTTCATCCGAGCGCCCGGTGAAATCTGTACATAATTCAAGGAATACATTAACTTTGTTTATAAAAATGTTAATATGATATAGACAAATGATATGAAAAGAGGGTAGCACTATTAGAACCGAAAGTAGAGGCATATATAACATTAGTTTGCACTTCGGTTGTATTGAACTTGTCTATACTAGCCTATACATATTGGAAGAGACATTATTATACGAATATCGCGAAATTGTTCATGTGGTATACATTAACTTCCTTGATTTATTGCTTGGGTTATGCCTTTAGCTTAACATCCACATCATTAGAACAGCTTAGATTTTGGAATATTGTACAGTATTTAGGGTTGCCATTTTTCCCTCCGTTAGGGTTATTGTTTGTCATGCAGTATTTAGGTTACAAATTAGAGAGAAAAAGAACCATCGCTTTACTTGCATTTCCTCTTCTAACTTTAATAATCAATGTAACAAATAAATACCATCATTTTTACTATAGAGTATATGATATACATTCGGTGCTTGGAGTTCCATTTAGTGAGATTGAACGTGGAACATGGTTTGCTGTACATAATATTTACATTTGTTGCTGTATGTTAGCTGCGTTATTATTGTTGTGTTCACGCTGGAAGGAAACGGTTAGTGTATATAAACCTCAATTATTGGCCCTCATCTGTGGTCAATTGCTTCCAATAGTGACTGCATTTTTATTATTCATTGGAGTGACACCCGATGGTATCGATCCTGTACCCATGGTTTTATGGTTCTCTTCTGTTTTGTACCTCTGGTCTATTACTTCTTCTCGAATGTTATCCATTATGCCAATTGCGAAAGATACTATTTTTAATAATATGAGTGATGGTGTTTTTGTACTTAATGGTAGCTATCAATTAATCGAAGATAATCAAGCATGTAAAGATATGTTTAGTAAATTGGATCAATCCATGATAGGGAAACCTTTTGATCAAGTTTGGTATATGCTAACGGGTCAATCATTCCCTGTTCAACTAGATACGATATCAGATAAATTGAATACTACGATTCATCAAGCTAGTTTTGTTTATCAACTACGTATTTCGAAACTTCAGCAATCAAATAGTAACTCTGGCTTTCTAATTATATTTACGGATATAACTGCGCTACATACATTACAACAAAAGTTAGAGCACCAAGCCTATTATGATGAGCTAACACAATTATTCAATCGTCGTGCCTTTTTTCAACAGAGTGAGCAAAGTTTCATTAAAGCAAAAAATAATTTATCATCCTTTACGATTATTCTATTTGATATTGATTTTTTCAAACAAGTGAATGACACTTATGGACATCAAATCGGAGATCAAGTACTAGTACATGTGGCTCAATTATGTAAGGCTGAGCTGAGAGAATATATGCTATTGGCTAGATATGGCGGTGAAGAATTTGTACTCGCTTTAACTGGTTATACCCTAGTAGAAGGGGAGAATTTCGCTAATCATCTAAGATTTTGCATCGAACAAAAGCCTCTAGTTAATAATGAACAAGTTGTACAGGTTACCTCCAGTTTTGGAGTATCTGAAACGACAGGAGCTATGGAGGAAACAATCTATCAACTTCTTCGAAAAGCTGATGAAGCACTTTATGCTGCCAAAAGAGCTGGTCGAAATCAAGTACAGGTTTTTACTGAAAAAGCCACATCAACCATTACATAGAACTCAACGACACATTAACAATAATAATGAATCAACTAAAAGGACACTGACATCAGTTCAGTGTCCTTTTTCGTCCTCTATAACTCAAATCATAGATTACTGGATTTTGAGTTCCATGGTAATAAATATCAGCATATATTGATGATTGCTTAGTCTCTTTATAGACTTTAGATTCATATATGGTTTTCATGATCTTACTCCTTTCTCCCTATTTCAGCTAACGTTTCCGTGTTCACGACGTACCAACACCTTTACATAATTGTTTCCAATATTCCCATGCCTGTATATATTCCTTTAAATCATTCGGATGATGACGCACACTAAGCCCTATTCGACAATAAAGCTGGATCAAAGTTTCCTCAATCAATCTCGTTCTTTCAATATTTCCATGTTCAAGTAAATCCGCTGCGGCAAACAATGTGTCAGAATTAATATCGTCCGGCGAAGAACAAAAAGCATATAGAAAATCATATACGATGGGTCCCACCATTGGTGATGGATCAATCACACCAATTAATGTTTCATTATTATAGACGAAGTTATGAACTCCAGTATCACCGTGTAGCAAATATTTGTTTCCTTGCTTTGAATCATCAAAAAATAGTTTGCTAGCTTTTAATTTAACGTAATTATAGTCTTCTGTTGATAATACATTCCTCAGATTCATCCTTGCTTCATCAATACTTATTTCATTAAATTCGTTCCATGTCTTACGTGGGTATTCTATCCTTCCCCATGTACTTGTTTCTTTATGTTCTACGTATTTATTGAGTAATTCCATTATCAATATTTTCAACCAACTACTCTTTGGACCACGATTAAAATGAGTTGTTCCATCAAGAAATGTATAAACAAAATACGAACTGTCTTCGGCAGAAAAAAGGACTTTTGGCAATAATACTGAGTGCTCATAGGTATGAAGCAATTGTTCAACTAATCCAATTTGGCTTGGATTATCAAACTTTAAGATATATTTATATTCATTCTTTGATTCTAATCTTAAAACTAATCCTGAGGTTGTTCCTGATAGTCTTTGATAACTTACAATCTGATCATTAATTTTATGTTTCTGAAATAGAACATTAATTGATTCGATAGTTGGCTCAATCATTGTAGGCTCCCTTACTTTACGTTAAATATCGAATAACCCTCTGCCAATCAAATTTGCATTAACCGGTTTCTTTCCAATCTCTCGTGACCATATCGATAATTGGCCGCTGTGGTGAATCTCGTGTGCTATCACATGCCGCATAACTTCACCGTATTTATGGGGCTCTCTCTCCCCTTCATCCGTGATATCAATCATTATGGAGTCTTCCAAGCTGTCATCCCAATCATACACAAACGGAGCAAGTTCCTTGTGACAACGGGCGGAAAAATCTTGTACCTGCTGTAAGCTGGCCACTTCCTTGAATGGAGGGATATCAATCGCTTTTCCTTGTATTCCACCGCATATCCAGCCATACTCGACTGCCACAACATGATACAGCGTGGGAAGGATGTATCCAATACCGCCGGTGCGTTTTTTTAGCAATTCTTCCTCACTCACAGTTTCACACCAATCAAACCAATCTCTGCGAATTTGCCAGTTATACTTGAATAATTTTAACATGCAGTAGCCCCCTAAAACTTTGTTGATGATCATACTATTCACGAGATAATTGTGTTCTCCTGCTCTTTAGTTTAGCTCCCAAACTAATCTGAATTATATTTTTATAAATGCTCCTTTTAGAATGCATTCACATCAGCTCTTCGGAAGTTTCGCAAAACGTTCTTGTATTCACGAAATGACCCAGCCTTAGATAGCTCTTATCTTGGGCTGGGTCGTATGTTGTCTGAGCTGCTTCCATGATTATACATCTGACAACCAAGGGGCGGTAGCTCTAAAGCGTGAATAAGGCGTTATATGATGTCACAGGCTACTATGATTAGTCTCTCACCAATTTCTTATATAACCTAATTGTTTTAAAATCATATAACTATTTGAATTTAGTTTTTCTATTGGTTCATCATTGTTCCAACTACTAGTACTATTCCTTTACTGCATCTACGATGAGTGACACAAAACCTAATTCATTATTCTAGATGCCCCTACTATAATTCTAATTGGTTCTTTAATTTCTTCATCATGGATCATTTAATCATTCCTTTGCTATCGGGTGGTTTCATTATAAAGAACAACATATACGTAATGATATTTCTACAAGGTTTTCTCTTATTTCTGATCTGCTATTCCAACTTCGACTGTCCCATTCGACACCACTTAAATCATCACCGCCATACAAGATAATACCTAATTTTACATTTCTAAATTGTGAAACAGCCATAAATGCTGCTGCTTCCATTTCTACTGTTACACACCCTTCTGCTTTCCGTAACTCAACCTTTTCTTTAGTCTCTCTATAAAATGAATCGGTCGTCCAAGTTTTTTCCTTTATATACCTAATATTATGTATATTAAAATCGTCCTCTATGATTTTTAATACGTCTAGATTACATTCAATTTCTCTTGATGGCTTAATGTAATGGTATGATACACCTTCATCTCTCACTGCAGAAACTGGTACTATTACATGCCCAACAGCAATGTCTTTTTTTAATACACCTGCACCACCACAAACTATAAATTTCTGAAAACCATAGGCTATCAGTTCTTCTAAGAATCCTGCTGAACCTGCAGCTCCTAAATACCCCAAAGTAATATGTACTTTTTTTCCTTGATAATATGCTTCATATATTGGCAAATCTACCGTCTCGCAATGTAAACACGCAACTTCTTTCAACTTTCCCTCCGTTTTCATTTTTTCAATTACATCTCTAAAAAAAGTTATTACACAGTATTCAAATTCTTCTTTTGGTTGGATAAAATTAGTTGCCTCTATTATTGCAACACGTGTTTCATCAAATTCCAATATCGGGAATTCTTTGGTATCAATTTTTTTGCTCTCCATCTCGACTTACCTCCAAAGTAATTTAAATTTTTTTATTATTTCTTTGCGGCTACTAGGTCCTTAGCAGAAAAAAAACGTTGTCGCAGCGTCTGGATATTTTCCCCAAACAATAGATTGTAGCCTGACAAGACAATATGCAGGCTAAAAGCGTTTACAGTATCATACGACAGGAACAGTGCGAACAGCAACCACGCAGGTCGCACGACATTGACCACCGATAAATGAGAAAAGCGGCGGGCGATAATCCGCCCGCCGCGCTATGCAATTAATATGAAAAGAGCTTAAATTAATAGGTCATTCAAACAAATAATTTTACTACCCTTACTTTCATAATAACGTAGCATTTCGTCAATTTTCCTTTTATCATAACTGGTAACGCTATCTGATAGCACAGTAACGCCATAATTTACTTTGCGTAAGTTGTAACAGGTTGATTTAACACAAGCAACAGCATCTGCTCCTGCTATGTAGAAATCACATATTTCATTTTCACTAATATAGTCTGTAAATTCTTCACAGCTTAATGCGTTTCCTTTGTATTTAGTAAATATATTTTTTGATACTATTTTCAAGTCTGAAGCTAATTCAGACCCATATGTATTGGGTTTAAAAGTCTTCGTGCCGGCTGATAAATTTTCATGCCTTATATAAATAACATGAATATTATTATTGACTGCCCAATCAATAGCTTTATTGATATTGCCAATAACATCCTTGTAATTCTTAGTTATGTCATTTTGAATATCTATTATTACTAAGGCTTTATTCTGCATAGTGTGTTTCCTCCTGATAGTTGATTTGTTTTCTTTTTTTATTGTACTTTGTAATTGTTGACAACAGTATGGCAACAATTCATAATGCCAACAAGAGACTTTGGAAGGCGGCTATTAGATGAAAGTTGACAGGCTTGTTAGCATTATTATGATACTCCTTGATAAAAAGCGTATAGGCGCACAGGAGTTAGCAGATATGTTTGAAGTTTCACCCCGCACAATCTACCGCGACATAGACACTATCAACATGGCGGGTATTCCTGTTCGCGGGGCACCGGGAGTGGGCGGTGGCTTTGAAATCATGCAGAAATACAAGATGGATAGAAAGGTTTTTTCGACTGCCGACCTTTCCGCTATCTTGATGGGGCTTTCCAGTCTTTCCAACATGATCCGGGGTGATGAGCTGGTAAACGCCCTTGCGAAAGTCAAGAGTTTTATCCCCGCCGACAGAGCGAAAGACATTGAATTAAAAGCAAATCAGATATATATAGATTTAAGTCCATGGATGGGCAACAGGAACATACAACCGTATTTAGAAATTATCAAAACAGCTTTACAGGAAAGCAAGCTACTTTCGTTTGAATATGCAGACCGCTACGGAAATCAAACCGCACGAACAGCCGAACCGTACCAGCTTGTATTGAAAAGTAGTCATTGGTATTGGCAAGGGTATTGCCATAAAAGAAATGATTTTCGCTTATTCAGGCTATCCCGCACATCAAACCTACAAATACAAGAGGAATCGTTTACGCCACGAGATTATCAAAAACCGCAGTTAGATTTCACTGAAATTTTGGCAACTATGCAAACAAAAATCAAAATTCGTATTCATAAATCTGTCATGGACAGGGTACTTGATTATTGCACTTATGAACACTTTTCACCAGACGGTGCTGAGCATTACATTGTTAGTTTTCCTTTCATAGAGAACGAATACTACTACAATATTCTTTTCAGTTTTGGGGATAAATGCGAGTGTTTAGAGCCGTTACATATCCGCACAGAAATGAAGCGTAGAATACATGACATAGCCACCATATACGAAAGTTAATACATGGAGTAAGACGAAAAAGACAAACGAGTTGCCTTGCCCTTTTCATTCAGTGAAACACCTTCAAACTGCTCAAAGAGTTGTTCCGGTTCTGTCTTTAACTTGTTCTTGCTAGGTTTGCATATAACGTTCTTGTATTCACGAAACGCCCCAGCCTTAGATATATCTTAGGCTGGGGCGTTTGTTGTTTGAGCTTCTTCCACGATTAGACAACTGGCAACCAAAGGGCGATAGACCTCTAGAGTGAATACGGTGTTATGCGATGCCGATGACCTCTTCGAAACCATACATCATAGCATTATTTTCTTTGTCTTATTGGCATTCGTTCAGGAAGAAAAAAACCAAAAGAATCTAGACCTACATTCACAAAAAACTTCCAACTTATCTCAATTATCTTCAGAGTTTTTTGTTTTTCTAAACTCATTTATGATCAAATCAAGCCGCTCAATTATTCGTTCATCGTTATCTAGTTTTTTCTTAGTATTAATTTCAATTCTTACAAGTGTAAAAAGAAAGGCTAGTCCAATTAATACTGGAAAAACAAATTCCACTACAAACTCTCCCTTCATTAATTTGATTCGCTCTTCTCAATCAGTATTTCAGGGGTATTGCATAACGGTTCCGTGTTCACGACGTCCCACCACCCTAAAGGAACGAAGTGACTGGCCGCGATGCGGTTGGCTGGTGCGGATGTGTCGCCAGAATCAGCTCCTCTGAATCCATCTGGCGACCGAGGGACGGCGAAGCCGGCCCGATACGTGAACACAGTGTTAGATGATGTTACCGCCTTCTTTGAAATGTATACACTACATTATTTCTTGACTTCTTCTATAAATAGTATGTAATATTCCTTATTATCTTCATCACTGTATCCAATATCATCTTTGCATGAAGTTAAAAAGTATTCCGTTCCATACTGGTCCCCTCGAGAACCAGTTCTTTTCCCTAAGTTAGTACAACTTGTTTTCCTAATTCTCTGTCCTCCACCAAATGCATCCCAGGTATTATCGTAAGTAAACAATATCTTCTTCCCATCATAAACAAGATCCACATAAATCGGATCCCCTTCATCAGTGTAACGAGCAATTGTTACTTTGTTAGTTTTTTTGTTCTGGTAATCTTGAAAGAAGTTTTCTAACAAGTCAACATTCGCTACTCCTGATGGTCCAGCAACAACATAACCTCTCTTCTCTGCTTCAGGATATGATAAATCAGTATGTTGGGATTTAGGTTCATTTAGGTTAGGTTGCGAACTACAAGAAGACAGAAGTATTAATATGGTCATCAAAAATATAATTCGGTTCATATCTTTTTCACCACCAGAAAAAGAATAATAACTGTATTGCGGGTTGTTCGCCTGAATTGTTTCTCTGCCGATTTCTCCGGGCGGACCAAGGGATGGCTACAGCCGTCCCGCCGCATGAATACTATATTAGGTGATGCTAATGCCATCTTCGAATCAACTAAAAAAGGCTTTAGGATATTTCAACTCTCCTTTGATTTTATGAAGTGCCCCTTCCCTAACTTCGGAAACCATAAATACTTCATCAGGTACTTCAAATTGTTTCAATTCAAGTCCAAATTTTCTTGCAGGTTGAAATCCTAAGCGTGGATAATAACTAGGGTGTCCTATCAATAATATAAGGTCGTATCCTAATTCCTTACATCTCTTTATACCCTCTTTAATCAAACTACTTCCAATTCCTTGTTTTTGTAGATCTGGCTTCACTGCTATTGGGGCTAACACGATTACAGTATGTTCTTCATTTTGATCTTCTATTTTTGCTTTACTTAATAATAAATGACCAACAATTTTATTATTCATTTCCGCCACAAGTGATAATTCGGGTATAAATCCTTCAGACTCTCTTACTCTTTCAACTAATTTCGATTCATCTTCTCTATTTCCAAATGCTTGAAAGTTTAAGTCAAACACTTCCTTGAGATCCCGCTCATTTTCAGTTCTTATTATCATTTCAAAACTCCATTCATGTATCATTCGATTTTATTAACACTGCATTAATTTCTCCTAACGTTCTTGTATTCACGAACCCAAGAGGCTTAAGGCGCGTCAGCTCCGGGTCGAAGACTTAACCTCTCAGGGTATTCGCCTGATCGACTTCCAGCATTCCACTTCGGGTGAATCAAGGAGCGTTAGCAACACGGCGTGAATACTGTGTTATGGGATGTTATCGCCTTCTTCGATCATTTATTCAAATTATTTCACCTAATAAGTGTCAACGCTTCTGCTGTCCCAATCGGATATATGACTGTTTCCATGCTGATGTTAGAGCCTATTACTTTAGCGCCTTCGTCTAATAACTGTTGTATAGTGGCTCTCCGATTCCCATTTAGCATTTGTTCTTTATTGAGTAAAATCAATCCAGAAACCTCTTCGAATTGAAATCTATGTGGCTCAATATCAATTAGAGCTTTAAAAACTACGATATGGTATATTCCCCCCGGTTTGGGACTGCCGTCGGGATGAATCATCTCGAATATTGCCAACGGTTTTATCGAATCATCAACTTCGATCGTTCGGATATTTTTATTTGAATCAATATATACCGTACTTTTACTGCCTTCATATTCAATTGACAGCCCAATTTCTTCTTGAGCTTCCCGCTTTCCACATTCTAATAAGTCCTCCCCTGGCTCTAGATGCCCTCCGATTCCCGCATAAAATACTTCATTGATTGCCTCGTCCCTCATATGCCTTATCCCTGGTAAAAAGAAAACATACTGACCTGTTCTTAAACGTAGTTCTAAACCAACTCCAACTTCAGCATTAGCGGAAATGTAGTCTAATGTCTTCATAGAAACCACCTTCAAAATATATTGTTAGCGATAATTTCCCATAACGTGTCCGCATTCACGACGTTCAATAAACTCACTTATAAAATATCTATTGAAAATAAGGCTATATTCTTATTATTAAAATCAATATCCTTCTCGTGTTTCATCCCGTTCTTCTCCGCAACTTTCATCGATCTGATATTCCCATGGTGTATGAGGGACACTAATCTAGATAGCCCCAATTGGTTTAATCCATATTCTTTCCAAGCTTTTGCTTGTTCAAATCCATATCCCTTACCCCATGCTTCCTTAACCACCCAGTAACCCACTTCAATTTCCTGGTTTCCTTCTACGGTTTGGGGGATGAGTCCAGAATGTCCAATTAATTTCCCATCTTCCTTGCTGAATGCGAGTTGCAAGCCAATTCCGTCTTCATTCCAACCTATAAAACGATTCAAACTTTCAATTGTCTCCTCCATAGTCCAAGGCCTACCATGTCTTATATATCTCATAACATCCGGATCGTTAGTCATACCAAAAAGCAAAGCCAAGTCATTAGTAGTATACCTTCGAAAAACAAGCCTCTCGGTTTCAATCATTTATTCATCTCCTGTGTATTTGCTTTTAATTAATATCCTCAGGTATTTCGCCTAACATTCCCCGCATTCACGAACTCCCGTAGGGAGTTGTCCGCTGAACAACTCCTCTGAAATCCTTCTGTGGACCAAGGGCCGTAGGCCCGAAGCGTGAGTGCGATGTTAGACGAAGTACCCTACTTCTTAGTAAATGCCCTCATCCCATAATGTTAAGCCCATAAACGTTACTTCTACTCGATCCATTAATCGAAGGCTTCCTACATCGATTTCATCTTTATCAAATGTAAAATCACAATCAGCAATATTAACAATTGCAATTTCCTTATCATCACTTATAAATATGACTTTACCTATGATTGTGTAAGTCTCATCTTGCTCGTTGTATTCAATTTTATCTTCCTGGGTTTCATTGATTTTGTTGAACCGGACTATTGTCTCTTGTGTAGTTTCAACTGAGTAAAAGCATTTATCCCCTTTATCCTCTTCATCGTAAGGAACAAAATAAGATTTCCCCTCAAAAAGCAAATGTTTATATTGGATCCAGTACCCAGAAATATCTCTTGAACCTGATCGTCCAAAAGATCTTGTTATAGTTTTATTTGAACTCACTACTTGAATATCCATTCTTATTCCTCATTCTTTGAAAATCTAGGGTATTTCGTCTAACGTTACTGTATCCACGACATCCCACCGACTTAAACGACCTTAGGAGTGTCCGCTTAAGTCGGTGCGGATGTATTCGCTTGAACCCGCTTCTCTGCCGAACACCTCGGGCGAACCGAAGGCCGAAAGGCCTGAAGCGTGAATATGATGTTATAGGATGTCAGTACCTTTCATGCACAACCTACACAATGTTCTTAATATAAATCCCATTCACTAAACTTCTCAGAGTACCCAATTAATACTTCTAATTCATCGGGTATATATTCAATATCAATAAAATAAGCTGTCAAACGAGCGTGACCTTCAAGTACAACTACTTTCGACTTTTCATTCATTGACACAAAGATTAGTCTTGGAAACGTTATTCCTTCTTTGATCGCTAAAGAGATATCAATAAATCCCTGGTTACTTACTCCAAAAACTTCAATTTGATTAATGATATTCTTCGATGCATACATAGGAAGTCTAGTACCACTTGATATTTCATTCCAATAACTATAGTTAATATACATTACGTCGCTTAGATCTTGTTTCTGAAAAACCGCTTTATACCATTTAACTTCTATAGGAAAATTCTCAAACAAATCTGTATTGCAGCCAAATCCTCTTGTCTGACCTAGAATATCTCTTCTTATTTGGTTCTCAGTTTTGTCATTCAAATTAGGTTTAGTTATTAAACTTGACTCATGATCACCAAGAGCATGTATTATTCCGTTCTTAAATCTATCAGAGTTAAACTCTGCAAATAAAAACTCTGCTATTACTAATTCCTCTTGAACTTGACTAACTAACTTCACAGATGATCCTCCATACATTTGTGTTATGCTGATTTCTTATAATGTTGTTGTGTTCACGACGTCCCACCGACTTAAAGCCACGAAGTGGCTGCGCGCGATGCGCTTAGTCGGTGCGGATGTGTCTGGCTGCTACATCTTCTCCGAAATTCCTCTGCCAGACCGAGGGGGCTTGTCCCCCAATACGTGAACACCGTGTTAAACGAAGTTCTCTTCTCAAGTTACTTCCAAACCTCTGAACTTGAACTTCCTCATACTCCTGTTTTTGTTCTTCGTAATTCAAAAGATTAGTTCTTTCATTGAAACTTTATTTGTTCTTCCCTTACATTGGAATTATAATCCAAGAGAGCCTGTCTCTGCACTTAAAATATATGCAAAGAAAAAGCCGCGATGAAGGATTAACTCTTCCCCCTAACTCGTGACTACTTTGTTCTTACTTATCCCATTGATGTTCTTATGTGATCAAACAGAAACTGAGTAGATTAAGAACCGCATTATTAAACTATCGTTCCCCGTTAGCGTAAAGGCTCCGCCCCGATCCGCGACAGATAATCGCAAACTTAAATCCAATCTAAAACGATGACCATCACCAATAAGATAACAGATTGCAATAAAGGCTTAACAAATGCTAATTGATCGTAGATATAGTAAGCAACTACAATATTGGCTATTATCGTCGAGGGATATTTTATATTTAATCATTTATGAACTCTAAAAATCTACAATTCCATATATTCTCGTAAAAATGAATAGTCTCTTCTGCAGACATAAAAGAATTGTTTAATGTAGAAGTTCCGTTCGGTACCATGAAGTTGTTGTAACCAAGCCCATGAGCGAACTTAATCGTAGCATCCATGCAGTATTCTGTTTGTGCACCGCAGAATTCTATATTGTGTACCATTAATTGATTTAAAATTTCCTGTAAGTTCGTTTTGTAGAAAGAGTTCGCATGTATTTTATTCACGAAAAAATCTTGTGTTTGAACGTCAAGGTTAGGATGAATAGCCCATGGTTCTTCTCCTGGCACTAAATCCTCATCACAGTGTTGAACAAAAATAATGGGCTTATTCAGCTTTCTGTAGAGGGAGATTCTTTCATTCGCTTTAGTAAGTAGTTTTTCTAAACCGAACAAGTGCTCTTGATAGTAACAAACACCATTCTGTAAATCGATTACTATTAAAACATCCGCGCAAATTCCCATAATCTCCACCTCAATATATAATTTTATCTAATAAATTCATATTTTTCCATTCTTTACTGAGCAATTCTGCCCGTTAGTTTAAACGTCGTCCTTTAGAACTTTTAGATGCTCTTACAGAGAATTTCGTCTAACGTTCCCGCATTTCTGACGTCCAAGCGGCTTAAGGCACAAAGTGCCGGGTCGTCAGACTTAGCCGATTGAATGTGTCGCCAGGTTCTACTTCTCTGACTTACATCTTGGCGACCAAGGAGCGTCAGCGACGAAGCAGAAATGTTATGTTATAAGATGTTGGCGGCTTCTTGAATACCTCACATCATCTTTTCAAATAAAAAAGAGCCCCAACTTTATTGCCAGGGCTCTGATGTCATTTATATATGTCTCCTCTAGGTCCTATACGAACTACAAAAATGATCAATTCATGATTAAGAACCTCATAGATTATTCGATAATTTCCCACCCGTAATCTATAGATTATCCCTTCTTTACCTTTCATTTTCTTTGTATTCGGATTGTTTAATGGGTCATTAGATAATTCTTCAAGGGATAAAAAGATTCTTCTTGCGATAACTCGGTCTATTTTCCTCAGGTTCTTTTCAGCTTCACTTGAAAATGTGACTTTATATTTCAAGTTCACGTTTTAGATCCTCCAAGGATTTGGTCTGACCATTTTGAAATTCAATCCGTCCCTGTTCTATGACCTGAATATCTTCAGGTGTCAAAGAGTCATCGTCTTCATCAAGCTGTTTTTCAAGTAACCATGATAAAAAGCTCTTTGCGACAACCTTATTCTTCTCATTTAAATTACCTAGTATGTTTTCCAATTCATCATTCGGGACACTCATCAACTGTACCCCCTATTATTTAATCATTCTTTATTATACCCCAATATATAAGGATGCTCCAGACATAGCTTTTCTACCACTTATTAAGCCCTTATATATTTCGCTCTTACGCCAATTTCTTATAACGTCCCCATATTCACGACGTCCGACGTAGTCGGATGTGTCCAGCTGCTACCGCCTCCCCGAAATTCCTCTGCCGGACCGAGGAGCCGTAGGCTCCGAAGCGAGAATATAATGTTAACTGATGTCACCAACTTCCAGAATCACTTGCAAATAATTCTTTAGTTTTTAAACAATTCATTTATTCTGTTTATTGCTTCCTGAATCTGCATTTGAGAAGTCTTTAAAGCAAAATTCAATTGATTCTCTCTTTCATATCGCTCTCTAAATTGACCTTTTATATTTACATATCCTCTAACATCAAATGAAAATTCGGCTTCTAGTGCCGATTCCGAATCCATTAGAATTGCTGTACCTTTTAAGTCTTTATACATCTTTTCAATTTGTCTTTTGAATTCTAAAATCTCTTCTCGATATAGCCAGATTGAACCACTTACGAAATAATTATCAGCTTTTATGTCAATTCTAACTTTTCCATATTTATATGATTCCTCAGTAAATAAGAATTTTAGATAATTATTATCCAAATCGAGAATCAGGATTTCATCCAATTCAATTTCTCCTATTTTTATATTTTCTCGGTGATTTCAGTTAACATCCTTTCCCCGAATTCACCCATCAGCCAAATTCCGCTATATCCACGATTTCACTTTATATCCTTGATAAGTATATTAGACGCATATCTCTGCTACTCCTTCTTCCGGTTGGGTAGATTATCCATAATGCGATCGAGAGGACTGCGAATATAAGCTAGGTCCTTTTTGCTTACGTGGGTGTAGATCTGGGTCGTTTTTACGTCAGCAAGGCCTAGGAGTTCCTGGATATGCCTAAGGTCCGTACCGCCTTCTAATAAATGAGTTGCAAAAGAATTCCGTAAAGTGTGGATGGATGCCTTTTTTAAAATTCCTGCCTTATGTTTAGCTCGATCGAAGATAGCTTGTGCTGCCCGTTCGGATAAGTGGGAACCACACTGTGCGCCAGGAAAGCGGTAATCGATCACCGCATGGGTCTTCATGTAAGTCCGCAATAAGTCGATCACTGTATTGGAGAGCAAAGTGTAACGGTCTTTGCCCCCTTTGGCTTGCCGAATATGAATCAAGTTACGCGAAAAATCGAGGTCTTCCCTTCGTAATGGGACCACTTTCGCTTACCCGAAGACCGGAGGAGTAGGCCAGGGTGAGCAATAGTCGGTGTTTAGGATTGGCGAGCGATTCAAGCAAGGATAATACTTCTTGTTCAGATAACACGGAAGGAAGTGTTTTGTTACCTTTTAGGCGAATCTAATGTTTTTATAAGAATTCGAACGTCCTGTCTCAATCAATTCCAATAGGTACTTATTCAAATGCTCACGACTCACTTCATTAACGGAAACTATAGATTGTCGTAAAAATCGTTCTGCATGACCACGATAAGCTTTACGCGTCTTCATGCTGTAGCCTTTTCGTAGCAATAACTGATTCAGCAATTGTATGGCATGGTGATCCTCCGGCCCACATAAAGTACTGAATAACGGAAATTTCTTATACAACTTGGAATCACTGATTTTCACCGGAATCTGTTTTAAAACAGAACATAGTATGAGTACAATCTCTTCATCCGCAGGGATCATCCAACATTTTTTCGTCCCATCCCATTTTCGTCCA
This sequence comes from Paenibacillus sp. Marseille-P2973, assembly GCF_018101095.1. NCBI lineage: Bacteria > Bacillati > Bacillota > Bacilli > Caryophanales > Paenibacillaceae > Paenibacillus > Paenibacillus sp. Marseille-P2973. The sequence continues at coordinate 199,273 of NZ_JAGQEH010000003.1, read as the reverse complement.
GGTACTTTGCGGATTTGAACAATCCATTCCGGAATATAGGGCATTTTAACTCTGAGCCATGCTTCCCCCTCACCTTTTACTTCAACAAAACCCGCTTCGCAGATTCCCTTGTTTTCCACCTTCTTATACCTTCCTTACGGAAAAATAAAAAAAGGAGACCACTGCCAAAGCAGTAGCCCCCAATTCTTTTGGAAGTAACCTATTCTCTTTTTAACCCGGTATCTTATTTCTAACCTTTTTCGTTATCTCATCTTTTTGTTTATCTATCTGTTTTATCTATCTCTGTTTATTTAATTTATCTGTTTCTTCATTATAAACCGCAGCTTACGAACACTTACTGTATCCGCAGTTGCTGCAGGTTTTGCAGCCCTCGATGTTGATCAGCGAGGCGGAGCCGCAGGATGGGCACAGGTCGCGGGAAGTGGCGACAGCCCCATGGGTATGGTCGTGGCCGCCTGCCGAACTGCTGGCTTCGGCATGCTCTTCATGATGCGCCACGGTTGCAGCTACTGGAGCCGGATCGTGGTCATCATATGGACCGTTTTGTACGTGGGTTTCCAGTGCTTTCGCTACCGCGTCGGCAATGGACTCCACTCGGTTCGGACCGAAGCCGATGGCCCCGGAGCCTCCGATGCCTTTCAGGTGCTTGATGAGCAGCTCGACCTTCTGTCCATGATCCCCGTAACGGAGGAACAAGGAGCAGACGCGGCCCAAGGCTTCCGCCATGGCGAACACGTCAGAACCGGCTTTACCTACATTCAGGAAGATCTCGCTCGGAATGCCGTTCAGATCGTTAATCGTAATATAAGCCATGCCGAATGGCGTATTGATTTTGTACGTTGCGCCGTGAAGCACTTGCGGACGTTTTTTGTACTGCTTGTCGACGACCGGCGTTTTCTCAGCTTCCGGAGTGACCGCAAGCGTTTGATTCAAGCCGTCAAGCGATTGCTTTTCCGCCGCCGATGCCGCTTCGTTATCAGCCGATACCGTCTCTTTTGCCTCGGCTTTGTCTTCCTTCTTCTCCGTTTGAAGCACTTGCACGTCGCGGCTGCCGTCGCGGTAGATCGTTACGCCTTTGCAGCCGAGATCGAACGCCAGCTCGTACAGACGTTTTGTCTCTTCGATCGTGAAGTCCGAAGGGCAGTTCGCTGTTTTGGAGATCGAGCTGTCGACCCAACGCTGGATCGCAGCTTGAACACGGATATGATCCTCCGCCGACAAATCCATCGCTGTAATAAAATAGTCAGGCAGCGATTCGCCCGGATGCGCATCGATCCACTCTTGAGCGATCGGAACGAATTGCTCGTCGAAGCCGAGACGGCTCTGACGGTAATATTTGAATGCAAAGTACGGCTCGATGCCTGTCGAGGTTCCTACCATCGTCCCCGTGCTGCCGGTTGGCGCCTGGGTGATGATCGTAACGTTGCGGACCCCTTTTTCACGGACGGCTTCGCCTACTTCAGGATACACTTCCGTCATAACCTTCATAAATCCGCTTTGCAAATATTTATCCGCTTCAAATGCCGGGAACGAACCCTTTTCTTCCGCGATATCCGCTGAAGCCAGGTAAGCTTCCTTCGCGATGAATCCATACAATTTATCAAGGAAGACCAGCGATTCCGGACTGCCGTAACGGATGTTCAGTTTGATCATCAATTCGGCCAAGCCCATCGTACCGAGGCCTACGCGGCGCTCGTTCTTCTGGTTTTTCTCGTTTTCTTCGAAATGATATGGCGTTTTGTTAATGACATTGTCCAGGAACCGTACCGAGTACCGGGTCGTGGTAGCCAATTCGTCCCATGCCACATCATGGTTTTCTTCATCATAGAACTTGGACAAGTTCATCGCAGACAGATTGCAGACGCCCCAAGCCGGCAGGCCTTGCTCACCGCACGGATTTGTACAGATGATCGGGTTAAAATACCAGCTGTTGGACATTTGGTTGTAGTACTCCATGAATACGACACCCGGCTCGGCCGATTTCCAAGCCGATTCCATGATCGTATGCCATACATCACGAGCCTTGACGGTCTTGAAATGGATCACTCTGCGGCCTGCGGCTTTCCATTTATCGAGATCCCCGTCCCAAATTTCGTTGTAGTTCTCTTCCGTCGTGTCCGGGAATACCAACTCCCAATCCAGGTCTTCCTTAACGGCCTTCATGAAGTCGTTGCTGACGCAAACAGACAGGTTGGCATTGGTGACTTGGCCCATCGTTTGTTTGACGGTGATAAAATCAAGCAGGTCCGGATGCCAATCGTTGATCATCAGCATCAGCGCACCGCGACGGCTTCCGCCTTGTTCGATCAAACCGGTCGTGTAGCTGAACAGACCGCCCCAGCTTACGGCACCGCTGGACGATCCGTTTACGCCTTTAACCACGGCACGGCGTGGACGCAGCGAGCTCAGGTTAATACCTACACCGCCGCCGCGAGCCATAATTTCCGTCATCTCGGACAGAGTTTCCATAATGCCGCCGCGGCTGTCTTTTGGCGACGGGATGACATAGCAGTTGAACAGGGTCAGCTCATCGCTTGCCCCGGCCCCGGCTGCAATCCGTCCGCCCGGTACCAGCTTCCAGTCATCCAATATATAACGGAACTTCTCGGCCCACTCCGCTTGCAGCTCCGGTGTTGCTTCTACCGAAGCCATTGCGCCGGCGAGCCGGTCCCACATTTCTTCAGGGGTTTTCTCAATATTCAGCGTCAGCTTCTCTACATCGGACTGGACCAACTCGCCCTTGCGTGTCTTAACCGTAACGGTACGGCCTTCACGGGCAACGATTTCGCCGACTTCCTTGGTCGGGAATTTCGGATCATCTTTCGTCAGGACCAGAACCACGTCGCCGACCTTGGCATGACTTGGATCAGCATCTTTCCATGCATAACGGTCCAAAAAGATTTTCTCGCTTAGCCCTTCCAGGCGCTGTTTTTGCTCGGTTTTCAAAGAAAACACCCTCCTAAAAGTTTTGTTGAGCATATGCTTTCGGAACAAGCTTCAAAACAAAACTTGCTTCGGAAACATATGCTTAAGTTTTGTTGAGCGCATGCTTCAGGAACAAGCTTCGAAATAAAACTTGCTTCGGAAGCATACGCCTAAGTTTTGTTGAGCGCATGCTTCAGAAACAGTCTTCGAATCAAACCCGCTTCGGAAACACACGCTATAAATGTATCGGCTTCACCTAGTGTTCGCCATTTCCAGCCAAATCACAAAAAAATATCGGTCACCGGTTGACGGGCCCTCCCTCCAAATCGGCCATAATAACGCGATTTCTGGGCTTTTCCCTACCAACCTATAACCGGAACGCACACATTAGAAACGGTATATAATATGTAAAAATCACAACATATTGTGTGCGAATACCATTATACTATACAATATCTCGTTGTCACAGCAACGAAGGATGAAATTTTAGCCATAAAAATGGGTCAAGCCCAATCGATCATCATTTTGCTCCGAATTGCTCTTTTTTTCGCCTTCCTTCTATGAAACCCGCTGAAAAAATTTCCAACTCCGCACCCCAAGCGCTTCCTTGGGATTCCGTGGCCTAAACGCCCCGATTATGACTAAGCATCACTATCTCCGCTCTACATAAACGTCCCTACTTCTGCATTCCGTACAGGTTATGAAGTTACTCTTTTTCGTCCATACTACACCTATCTCTGCAAGAGACTTAGTATTGCACCAAGAAAAGGCTGATGGCCGCCAGGCCGTCACGCACAAGGGAGGTTTTACATCTTGAATCCGCATCCCCCAGGCTCCGCCGGTAATTCCGCCAAGCTCCCCGCCGTTCCGGTCCAATTCGACCGCAGCTGGTACGATGACCTGGAAGCCAAACTGAACAAGGGCGGCCCGTGGGACGATTGGAAGCTGTTCAACCTCGCCGGGCAGGCCGAAGCGGCTTCGCTCGTTACGAGCTTCGAAGACATGCTGTGCCTGAAGCACCTGCCTCAAGAGCAGGTCACCCCGCTGCCGCACCAAACCGAGACGGCTCGAAAGGTGCTGTTCGAAATGCGCGGGCGCGCCATTCTTGCCGATGAAGTCGGACTGGGTAAGACCATTGAAGCCGGACTAATTCTGAAAGAGTACATCGTGCGCGGTCTTGTCCGTAAAGTTCTTATCCTCGTTCCCGCGTCCCTGGTACTGCAATGGGTTCGGGAGCTGAACCAGAAATTCGCCATCCCGGCAGTAGCCCAAAAAAAAGAATACTCCTGGCAAAATGACGTCGTCGTAGCATCGATGGATACCGCCAAGCGTGATCCGCATAAAGAGATACTGCTCGGCAACGAATACGATATGGTCATCGTGGACGAAGCGCACAAGCTGAAGAACAAGAAGACGACCAACTACCAATTCATGTTGAAGCTGCGTAAAAAATATTGCCTGCTCCTTACCGCCACCCCGGTCCAGAACGACCTGAGCGAGCTGTTTAACCTGATTACCCTGCTCAAACCGGGACAATTGGGCGGGCAAAACGATTTTGCATCCAACTTTGTATTCGATAAACGAATTCCAAAAAACGAAAGCCAGCTCAAAGGCGAGCTAGCTAAAATTATGATCCGCAACCGGCGCGGCGACGGTGAACTCGAGTTCACCAAACGCATCGTCAAAAATATTCATGTCGAGCTTTCACCCGAAGAAATGAAATTATACGACGGCGTCACTTCCTTTGTCAAAGACCAATATCATGCAGTCGGCGGCGACTTGAACAGCATGCTCTCGCTCGTAACTTTGCAGCGGGAAGTATGCAGCAGCCGGGACGCGGTGTTCGTGACCCTCGTCAATTTATCGAAGAAACTTGCGCCGGATTCGCCGCTGCGCGATAAAATATGGGACCTCGTCGGCATCATCAAGACGATTAAGGCCAACAGCAAAGCCGAGAAGGCGATGGAGCTCATCCGTGGCATGGATGACAAGGTAATCGTTTTCACCGAATACCGCGCCACCCAGGAATACCTGCTGAAATATTTCCGGGACCGGAATATGACGGCAGTGCCTTACCGCGGAGGGATGAACCGGGGCAAAAAAGACTGGATGATGGATCTGTTCCGTGGCCGCGCCCAGGTCATGATCGCCACCGAAGCCGGCGGGGAAGGAATCAACCTGCAATTTTGCCATCAGATGATCAATTTTGATCTGCCGTGGAACCCGATGAGGGTTGAGCAGCGGATCGGCCGGGTGCACCGGCTGGGCCAGAAGAATGACGTTCAGATTTACAACCTTTCAACCAAAGGAACGATCGAAGAGCATATCCTGAATCTTTTGCATGAAAAAATCAATATGTTCGAAATGGTCATCGGCCAGCTCGATGTCATTCTGGAGCGGTTTGAAAAGAGCGACTCCCTGGAAAAAAGCCTCTACAAAATATTGCTGGAATCCGGCAGTAACGACGAAATCGCCAGCCGGGTCGATTCTTTGGGCCAATCGCTGCACTCGATCCGTACCGAACTGGATGAGAGCGGCGAGAATTCGGCACAAAATTCCCGGTTGCAGCAGCTTCTGGAGGTGGATGAAGCATGACGATGACGCAGGATCAAATTCGCCAGTATGTGCTGACATATTTGGAGACGACGGAGTGCCAGTTTCTCGAAAAGTCGCCGTACCATGTCACGGTGAAGCTCTCTCCCCGCGCCGACAAGGATCTGACGAATCGTCCTTATTATTGGGGATTTATTGAACGAACGGGCGTCGAGCCGGAGACGATGACCTTCTCCTTCATTTTTGACGCCGAGCGGCATAAACAGCTTGAAGATCAGAAGGCATCATCGCAGCCGGAGGCGTCGCCGCAAGAGGATACGATCCTCGGCCGTCATTTCGGCGCGGTGCGACCGCTCCCTATTCTCGGGCCGGGCCGGATTCAGCGGGAGGAGATGCATTTCGGCAGTCCCCGGCTCAAACAGATCTTTGCCGCAGCGAGGCAAGGAGGACGCAGCGTCTACCTGTTTGAAGATCCCGGGCCCAGGCAGCGGTCGACCTTGCTCCCGGCGGCGTACGAGCCGTGGCTCGGCGTGCGCCTCAAGGTTGAGTTCAGCTGCGATATGAAGCGAGAGGAGCTGCACTTTATCGGAGTATCCTTGCGTACCGGGCAAATAGACACAGAGTTTCATACCAGAGTAGACGGTAAAATCCTGGTTCCCCGAATGCCGGAGAATATGCACATTTCACCGACCCGCCTGTCGCTAGATCAGGGAAGACAGTTGGTGGAGCAAACCATTAACGAGAAGGTGCAAGCTTACGATACCGCTTGGGCAGATGAAGCCCGGGAGCGCCTAAACGAAGAGTTGGCTCTGATCGATGCCTATTATACGGATCTTCTTCAAGATCCCGATGAAGAGCGCAAACAGGCCGTCATGGAGCAGTACGAATCCAGGCGAGGAGAAATACGCTGGCAATACGAGCCGAGAATTGTCGTATCCGCCCTGGGCAGCGGCATCTTTCACCTGCGTTCGCCGCTGGGTACAGACATTGACCGTTCTCGCTAAAAAAGTTCAAAAATAGAAGTTGACGAAGGCTTGGGCGCACGACAGATTGCAGCATCCTTTTCAGCCCTGCTTGGCTACAATGGATGGACAAGCAGCCCTATGTCATGACATCTGAAGCATAAGCCTCTTCCTTAAATTCAATAAGTGCAGGTGATATAAACATGACCCACCTTACAAAGACTCACCGGTTCGCCAAAATAATACTTTGCGCGGGCATCATCTGGCTCGGGGCATTTCAAGTCTCAGGCCAGCCTACCGTGATCTCCTATGCAACCGCCGCGGCGACAGTCAACCCGGATGCGCCGGCTCCCGAGCCGCTGCGGCGGTTTGCGGCCGATACTATAAAGCAATTGTCGGCAAACGCTCCATTTACAGGCTGGAGCGCAGCGAAGCCGATCATCGAGCCGCTTGGCCCCGGGACGCATAGCTGGCTTGTTACATTAAGCAGCGGCACCTCCACGAGCAGCGCTCCCTTGGGGTATCTCATTATCTCCGCTACCCCGGATGGCGACTATAAGCTGGTCGAGTACGGTTTGGGAGAGAATTCGCTTTATGCGAAGCCGACGCTCGAATCCGGACTCGCCGGGCTCGGCTTAGCCAAGAAGACAAAGTCTCTCCCTACCATCACGCCGGTTTACGCGGGGCCGGTTCTGGCGGAGTGGATGGTCCGGGCCGCAGGTAAGTCCGGCCCCGTCCATTTCATTGATGCCCTCACCGGGGAACAGCTTCCGGAGAGCCTGCAAAGCTGGAACAAACAGGCCGCAAGCTATGTGCCGCCTTCTTCGGCAGCCGGAAGCGACCAGAAGTCGCTGGCCGTAGCGGCGACTACCCGTCACGCCGATCTCTTTGACCCGTACGACAACATCTTATGGATGGCCGGGGAACCGATCCAGACCGGAGCAGACCGGTTTGAGGAACTCCTCGCTAACTACAAGCGCCTTGTCTTTGTCACCAACGGCCAGGAACGTACTTATTCCATTCCTTTACCTATCATCGGCTATCAAAAATGGAGCGCTGAGTCTCAATCTTCCGGCGAAGACGCCATTTATGTGCTCACAGGCTCTGACACCGCCCAGCGATGGATCGCTCTTGACGCATTGAAACAAAGCGGCAAATTTGTCGCATACACGGATTAATAGATAATAAAAGGCAGCCGGTGTAGTTTTACCTACCGGCTGCCTTTTGTATGCTGCATCAAATGCGAAGCTCTCTTGTCCTTTTTCCGCTTCCGCGGAATCTGGCCGATCCAGAGCGATATCGAGAACGGGATCATCCCGAACCACCGGTTTGCCCAGGGTTCCCTTCCTTTCGAACGCTCCCGCCGCACCTCCTTGGGCGTCTCGACATAATCGACGACCCGCTCCGTAATATATTTTACCAGTTCATCGCCCTTGGCCATGCTGCCGCCTCCTTTTGACACTAAAGTTCTATTCGTATTGTGCACCGTAATCACGCTTCATAAACACCGAACACGAATGCATGTTTTTTCTATGATCGGCTCAAGCTATGGACGGATATGAAAGTGCAGATTATAAAGCCGTAAAGGGTGATATGAATGCAAATAAAAACAATTGGGGTCCTTTTCGCCTCCGTGATCATGGCTTTGACCTTGGCGGGGAATCCCGTCATGGCGTTTGCGGAAGACGGGAACAATGAATTCCGCCACGCCTTTCCGGAGCCGGTCATCTTGATCGATGCGGGTCACGGAGGCATTGACGGGGGAACCTCCTATGGCGATATTCTTGAAAAAGACATCAACTTAGCCATCAGCCGCCGGTTATATATGATCCTGAGAAGCCACGGCTACAGGACCATCCTGAACCGGACCGGAGACTATGCGCTAAGCGATGACAACCGCTGGCTGAACAGCCGCTCAAGGCATATAAGGGATCTGGCTCAACGCAAAGAACTAAGCGAGCAGGTGCCCTCCTCGATCGTCGTGAGCCTGCATGTGAACTGGGGGAGAAACAAAGCTAAACGGGGGCCGGTGGTCCTTCACCAGGATGAAGCGCGCAGCGCGCTGCTGGCAGGCTCCCTTCAGCACGCATTAGAAGATCTTTATGATTTGAAAAGATTTACCCAACCCGAACTGGGCAAGCCGTTTTATTTGCTAAAGCATGTCGATTCGCCGGCCGTCATCGTAGAAACCGGATTTATCAGCAATGCCGAAGACCGCGCCATGCTGATCAGCACGCGCGGTCAACAGAAAATCGCTGAAGCAATTTACGCAGGCATCGCGGAATATTTTACGGTGATGTAACTCCCCGCCCCGGTTCGGTTCCGGGGCCTTTTTGCTCCTTCGCCAATTCCAAAATCCCGATGAACCTTACTCCACGGGCTTGAAATTCAGGAACATACTGCTTCAGGGTCGCTGCCGTTATGGCCCCCTTCACCCCAACATGTCCGATCGCTACACATTTCCCTTTCTGATCCAATAGCTCCTGAATCTTATTCAGTTGGCCGGCAATATGGCGCGTATTGTGGACGTCATCGAGGAATATATCATTGGACAGCCGCGGCATCCCCATTTTTTCGCTGATTTGCGATGTAACCGACCAATAATTCGTTTTACTGTCGACAAAAAACAGGCCCCGCTCCCGACAGACCTGAAGAATAACCGCCATGATCCGGTCATCCCCCGTTATTTTGGAGCCCATATGATTATTGATTCCTTTCGCAAACGGAACATTGTCAATGGCTTCCTCCACCTTCTTCCGGACCTCTTCATCCGTCATGCCCGACAGAATCGCGCCCGGCCCGAGCCACTCAGGTTTTCCCTGCTTCGGTTCCATCGGCATATGGATCAGAACATCGTGCCCCAACTCATGCGCCCTTCTTGCATCCTGCTCGGTCGACCTCATAAACGGCATGACGGCGACGGTTACTTTTACCGGCAGATTCAGAATCTCCTCCGTACCGCCCATAGAATTGCCCAGATCATCGATAATGATCGCCAGCCGTCTTTCAGAATCTTTCTTCGTAACGGGGTCCTGAGTACGACCGTCTTGCGAAAGTTCGGCGGATGGAGCAGGTGGGGCGATTAAGACAGACTGGTCCGCTTGAACGTTCGGAATCCCGCATAAAGGGTTTAATAGCAGCAAGCACAATAGCAAGCCGATTCGTTTTACTAAATTTTTTTTACTGTCTTTCATAAACACTCCCCTTTTTTATAGTCAGCTTCTTTCTAAACGAGGCTTTGCTTCCAATCCCTGCGCCGAACCGTGCTCGTCCAAGCCAAATCGGCCAGAAATAGAAACAGCAGCAACGGACCAGCAGTTTCCCAAGCCGGACTCAGGCCTTCATACACTTTTTCCATAAAAGGATGTATAAAGGTGATCAATCCCAGGGACAGCACTCCCCAGTAGAGAGAAAACCGGAGGCAAATATGCCCTTGCAGCTGCCACCGATTATTGGAGTAGTCCCACCACTGGCGTCCGAACAGACCTTGAAGCAGAATCCCGCTTGCATATTCAACCGCCGTCGGGACGACAAAACACAACACAAGCATCAGGAGCGGATTTGGATCCTCCCCAGCGAAATAAAGCAGCAGTAAAGGAGCAAAACCGTACATTGGCTTGTAGGGCCCTTTCATAAATCCTTCCTTCCAGAATACGCCCCTCGTTGCCAGGCTATATACATTTTCCAGAATCCAACCGCTAACCGAGTAGGCCAGAAAATAAAAAAGCGATTCCGTCACCGACGTATCACCTCCGCCTTTCCATAAAGTTATCCAGCAAACGTCTTTCCTATTATGACTATCTCCTGTCCGATTATGCGCGTAGTAAAGACTGGCTCCCGAATCCCATGGAATTACAAGTCGGAAACTTTCCTTTTTTTGCCTCATTTTAAAACTCGATATGATGATAAGATGACTAAAGAATATGTAGTATATGGAAAGGAGCAGCTGAAGATGGGACTTCACCTCATCGGAATCCTGATCTCGTTACTGGTCATGCTGCCGAATCTTCTATTTTTGTTCCGCGGACCACAAAATATGCCCAAATCCTTTTCACCCGCGCCTCTCATTATCACGGTTCTGGAACGGGTCGGCCAAATATCCTGTTTTGCGATGCCTCTGCTGTTCGGCAATCTTATCGCGGAGCAGCCCATGAATTCCATTCCTGTTCTCATGGGAATCTGCCTGCTGATCTATTACGCTTGCTGGATCCGTTATTTCACGGGCGGCAATTCATTTGCATTGCTGTATAAACCTTTAGGTCCTATCCCTATTCCGATGGCCCTGTTTCCGATCCTTTATTTCATGCTTCTCGGTTTATGGACGGAATCTTATCTGTTCGTCATTCCCTCGCTTCTCTTCGCTGTCGGCCACTTTATAAACAGCTGGAGGGTGTATGCGGACATTCATGCTCCAAAATCATAAAACACAAAAAAGGCTCGCAGCCTGCTTAAGAGCAGAATGCGAGCCATTGTTTATTAAAATATGGTGCGGTCGAGAGGACTCGAACCTCCACGGGGGTTAGCCCACACGGACCTGAACCGTGCGCGTCTGCCAATTCCGCCACGACCGCTTGGCGTCGTTATCCGCGGAAATGTTTTCCGCAGCGACAAGATATAAAATATCACGCGGAATAAAAAGAGTCAACTAATTTTTATCTTCATCTACCTTTGCAGGTTTAGTAAAACCTTAAGGAGTGCAGCTCAATTATACCGCTCTGAACCTTCACCGTGATTTTTGCATCGGCTGCCGGAACCAGCTCGTTTATAACCACCGAGGATATTTCATCGCTCGGGGACAGCTTAGCCTTAAATGTCTCCACCCCGTCCTGCAATACGGTAACCAGCGCCTCTTCTCTACAAATCAGTTCCAATGTGACCGTGTTATCTTGTTCGATGGAGCAAAAACTATAAGTAGCGAACTCGTCCGCGGTTAGTTCGAGCGCGAGGTTTTTCCACCCGCTGTCAAAGCCGAACCTTTTCGTTTGAGGATCGTCGGAAATCGGAATTATTCCCATGCCGGTAGCAGCCCGATACTTATAAAGATTGCCTTCCTGGCGGTTCCCGCTGAAGGATATTCCTTTACCCGGAAGCTCGTCGAAATCCGTCCCACGTACGCGGCAGCCGGGCAGCCGGAAGGCCGAAGCCGTAACCGCCGGATGAGCGGTGCAGTTCTCCACCTTGATATTTTCGAGGTAACCGTCCAGAATCTGTTTGGTCCGTTCATAGCCCGGCCGCGGCCCGCCTTCCGTATAAGCAAGGAATTCATCCCAGCCTTCAGGCTTATTTATGGTGTAAGGGGAGTTCGGACGCTCCATCTTTTTCCACGGCCATAAGTTATAGCCAATCCCGAGCGACACGGCCAACGGATACATGGCGGCAAACCATTCCAGATCGTTCTCCCCCGTTTCTCCCAGCCACAGCGGCTGATTTAGGGATTCGGACAGCTCCAGATATTCGTCGTAGGCCTCTTTGCCTGGCATGCAAGCGTAGCGGTGGAAATGAATGACCATGTTAGGGTCGTATGGCTTATAGAATACTGCCGTATTCGTGGCCCAGTGATGTCCCTCCACCGACAGCATATGCCTGGAATCGATCTCGCGGATCGCGGCGATGGCCTCCTCATAAAAAGCCACCAATTTTCGTACGAGATAGTGCTCATGCTTTCCTTCCATAATTCCCGGGCGAACGGGCTCGTTCAGCAGATCATAGCCGCCCACGATCCAGCGGTCGCGGTACCTCCGGGCAAGCTCCTTCCATAGCTCGATCCCTTTGTTCCAGCTATCCTCATCGGTCAGCAGCCGGGGGAAATCATCGACCGAATCATCGATATTCGCTCCGGTCTGACCGCCGGGTGCACCGTGCAAGTCCAGGAAGGCGTAAATTCCGAACTCCTCACACCAATCCAGACAGCGGTCGATCAATTCGAAGCCATCTTCCTTCCAATGGATGCCGGGCTCGTCTTCCATCAAAACCCGCCATCCGATCGGGATGCGTACCGAATTATATCCCTGCTCAGCCATGAGCCGGATATCCTCTCGGGTAACGTAATCATCACGAAACCGCTTCCAAAAATGTTCTGCATATTCATTTCCCGCCAGCTCGCGGATCACCGCTTCAATTCGACGCGGGCGATCGAACCGGCTGTTGTGGGACAGCCACATATATCCTTCGCACAACAGCCAGTTCCCTAATCCCCACCCTGTAAGGACGATTTCCTCGCCGTCTTCGTTCACTACCTTTTTTCCTTCCGCCCGCAAGAAGCCTTTGACCCGCGAACGATCACTTTTTTCAAACATGAGTTTCTCTCCTCCCCGGCTGAACCGATTATGTCGCGACCATTATAGCATTCTCAATTTAAGACAAGCGCCGGTCCCGACATTTGGAGCCTATAATCCGAAATTTCGGCCCTTTGGTTACGGGTAGAACCTTAATCGCCTTCCCGGAAATGAAGGCATTGACACCTGCGACAACTTGTCGTATATTCGAACTACGACAAGTTGTCGCAGTAAGAAGAAATTGAGGTGCGCACCCAATGAACAAATTAGGAAGGTTGTCCGAGACCGAATTGGAAGTCATGGAGGTGATTTGGAACCTGTCCACTGCCGTAACGGTGAATCAGCTTCTGGATATTTTCAAAAGCAAAGACTGGAAGACATCCACGTTATCGACCATTTTGAACCGGCTGATCGAGAAAGGATTTTTAACCAAATCTTTAAACGGCAAGACGAATTATTACAATCCGGCATTAACGTTTGACGAGTACAAGAAGTACGAAACCCGCTCCTTCCTCAGCCGTCTGTACAACGGGAAAGCAAAGAACTTTATTGCCGCTCTGGTAGATGACGATGAACTGAATCAGGAAGACATTGCGGAACTGAAGGATTGGTTTGCCCGCAAGGATGAAGAACAATGACAGACTTTATAACGTTCCTCCTCCTGGCGTCATTTGTTGGTACGATCCTCTGGATGATACAGAATATGCTGACTCCCGTTACGCGGAAATATTTTTCTCAGTCCTGGCATTATTACACCGGCTTGGTTCCCGTATTTTTCCTGCTTGGCGGTTCTGAGATCATCAGCAGACTTCTCTCATTTATGGCCCCCGCTCATAGAGAAGCTAACCCTATTCCGGGATCGGGAGTGATTTCGGAGACATATGCTCAAGTCTCAACCATAGAGCAAACTGCGGCCCACGTCCGGTTATGGATCACCCAACTATTTGACAATCTGATCCGTATCAGCAGCTCAAAAGAATTTACGCTCATCGCGACGGTCATTTGGGTGGTGGGAGCCCTTGCATTTACAGTTGTAAACATCCAACGGTACCATGCATTTAAGCATTCCATCTTGCGAGGAAGCCGGGCCAATAACGATGTACAATGCCCTGTACAAGTAATTGTAAGCCCGCATGCCCCCACCCCGTTCATTATCGGGCTGTGGAATCCGATAGTTGTATTGCCTGATGTCCCTATTGAGGAAAACAAGCTTGCTATGATCCTCTCCCATGAGCTCGTTCACTTAAAACGCGGAGATTTGTTTGTAAAGCTGATTGTTTTTGCTACAAATGCAATACATTGGTTCAATCCGGCCTCCTATGCAATGAACAAACAGGTTTCCATGTATTGTGAACTCTCCTGCGATGAACAGGTCGTTCGGCACATGGATGCGGCGGGCAGAAGAACCTACGGTGAAACTTTACTATCTATGCTGGAATATGGGGTTATGAGAAGGAACGTTATTTGCACAAGCAGTCTGTGCAACCCGAAAAAACATATGAAAAGGAGGCTCACCCATCTTATGAATGAGAAAAAGATGAAAAAACCGGTGTTCCTGTTGTCGCTCGTTGTGGCGATCGCCTTGGTTGGCGGAGGCGGAGCTGCTGCTTATGCCGCTGGATCAGCTTCTAAAATCCCAACCCACAAACAAGTAGTTGCAGGTGCCAATGTTACCGTGCAAAACCCGGACGGAACTATTCAATCTTTTGACAAAGACGGAAATCTGGTGCCAGGGAAATCAAAAGATAGCCGCGCACCAAAGAAATTAACCACGGAAGAAGTCGTGGACCGGGTGACGAAACATATTGAAAAGGGAATTACGGTTCCGCAAGGATATATCGAGGAACTCCCGCAAAAAAACTTGGATGCACTTAACGAGCGTTATCATTTGAAGCTTCAAAAAACAAATAAGAATTAAATCCGGGGATGATATATTTGTTTAAAACAAGATGGAAATTAATATCTACCTTTAGTTTGCTGATTGCGCTGTTCGGCGGGAATGTAGCGCATGCCGCTGAAGAATTCTTTTGGTCGGATGTCGAGCCTGCTCTTACGTGCTACGATAACCGTGACGGAGAAGCCGGCGAGCTTGGAATTATTAAAGACGGCAAAAAGGTGAACCTTGATATTTCCTCATGTAAGGAAGCTAAAAACAATCGTGTGTTAGTTCACTTGAATGGCAAGTATCTTAATGTCTATGCCGGAAGCGGAGCCGAGCCGTTTAGTGATAACGGGCGGACGATGATCCCGCTTCGAGCGCTTGCCGACGGATTCGGGTTTGAAGTGGACTGGGATCAAAAGAACCAGCAGATCACATTAAAACATGATCAAAAAAGCATCATTTTGCATGTAGGAAAATCGGAAATGTGGGTTGACGGTAAGAAGGTGAATTTGGAAGATGCCGTGCCTACGGTAAAAAACGGGGTAACTTTCTTACCCGTTAGACAGCTTGCTGAAGTACTTGGGGTTAAAGTCGATTGGAATAACGCAACCAGAACAGCAACGTTTACGGTACCGGATTAAGTATTTTAAACAGCAAAAAGGTTTCTGTTCTGCTGAAATTAGCAGATCAGAAACCTGTTTTTAATGAAGGGATGCGGTCGAGAGGACTCGAACCTCCACGGGGGTTAGCCCACACGGACCTGAACCGTGCGCGTCTGCCAATTCCGCCACGACCGCAAATTTCGCCGATGCAATGTTTTGCAGCAACGAAATATATATTATCACCTTTTTCATAGCGAGTCAACAAGCAAAATAAATCTATTTTGAAGCTAGCCCTTCTGTTTAAAGGCTTCACAACTATGACTCTGTAATGCGGTTGATAGGTTTCCAGAAATCCATTCCTGCAAATACAATATCCTTCCGGAACCGTTCCTCCCGGGGGCCGGTCTCCGAGCATTCCGCCCACGGTACGCGTCCCGGTCGCACATTCGAGACATTGTTCGATCCATATTCCTCGTAGCGAACGGTTTCTTCATTAGCGGGATCATCCCAGTTATCCCATCCCAGAGGATGGATATGCGCACCCATCCGACAATGGAGGAATGCGGTCTTGGCGAATTCCCGCCACGGACGTCCCAGATATACCCCCGACACTCCCGGTTCCGCAGTCAAGTAACAGGCATCAAACACATAGCCATGCTCTTGCCCTTTCGGGGTGGAAGCTGCTGTAATATACCCTCCGCCCTCGCCTGCATGGTTCAGGCTGTGAATCTGGCAGCCTTCGAAATAAGCGGTGGCTCCGCCAAATATAAAATCGACGGTTCCTTCAATATAACAATTCATGTAATACTGGCGATAATGAGCATGGTGCTCACGGAGCGGAATTCCGCCGAAGGACTGGCGTTCCCGGGGAGAGGGCGGTAATGGTCCCGTGAACAGTGTATCCTGATGTCCCTTGAAGGAACAATTCCTGAACACCGTTTGATCGCAATGGGCATATACTGCGACCGCCTGGCCGATGTCCGGCCCTTGCCCTGCCGTATTGACAATCACCAGATTGTCGAGCACAAGGCGGCTGCCTCCCAAAAATAAAGTCGGAGTCGCAAAGGTTCCGATTTCTTCGCCATGCTCATCCCGTTCTTTAGCATAACGGTTCATCGTAATCTCGACATTCCCGATCCCCACAATGCGAAGATCGGAACGGTATATTGTCACGGCTTCCTCATAACGGCCCGCTAAAATAAACAAAGTTTCCGGTTTCGCGGAACCGGACCGTTCCAGCGCGTCAACCGCTGCCTGAACGGAATGATAATCGCAAAAGGATTGTTTCCCTACCAGCATTCTTCGCAACGGTCCTTTCCGGATAAACTGTGAAATATGATTTTACTCGCCTTGTTGCTCGGCAAAGCTCAGTTCCAAAGGACCGAGCGAGACCTGTTCCACCAGTCTTTCGGGTCTTCGCGTGTTCCTGGATCGGCACTGCTCCACCTCGACTTGCTCGCCGTTCTCGATGTAAAAGGCAGGGCCTTCATGATTTTCGATCGTCACCTGCCGGAACCGGATATCCCTCACATTACCCAGGTAGAAGCCGCGGTTATTCATGTCCTGTATACCCGCCATCATCGCCGGACGGCCGGGAACCGCATTCTCGGCCATGGAGATGTCGATGCAATCGAACGTGATCTCCGATATGTAACGCTCCGCCAGACCGTAAATGAACCCGGCGGCCGCATGAACACGCCTCGCTGTAATATTGGCAAAATGAATACGTCTGAACTGCGGGGTCTCTTCCGTGACCGGATAAGGATTCTTATCCCAAACATACTTATCCTTGCCGCGAGGTCCGCAGAAATAATAGAGATTCATGATGAACGGGCAAATGACATCCTCCATCACGATGTTGCTGATCCGGATATCCTCGACCGTTCCCCCGCGCCCGCGCCGGGACTTCAAACGGATGCCCCGGTCCGTCTGCTTAAAGACGCAATTGCTGATCGTCACATTGCGGATATCCCCGCTCATTTCGCTGCCGAGTACGACCGCACCGTGCCCGTGAATCATCGTACAGTTCGTAATCGTAATATTTTCGCACGGAATTCTCTCCGCAGTATCCTCGGTACCCGCCTTTATCGCAATACAATCATCCCCCACATCGATATGGCAGTTACTGATCCTCACATTGCTGCACGACTCCGGATTGATGCCGTCCGTATTGGGGGAATCCGGCGGATTGTATATCGAAAGATTGTCGATCGTTACATCGCGGCAGGCGATCGGGTTCACCGTCCAGCTTGGGGAATTGACGAGCGTCACATCCCGGATCGTTACCCGCTTGCAGCGGTCAAAGCTGATCAGCTTCGGCCTCGGATATGGAAGCTCCTCGGGACGGTCGCGGTGCTTCTCCCACCAAAGCTGTCCGTTTCCGTTCAGACAACCGCTTCCCGTCACTGATACCTGCTCCAGGTCCTCTCCGAAAATGCAAGAAGCATGGACCGGGCGCTTTACGCCTTCCCATCTCGATTCCACAACCGCATAATCCTCGGGACTTGTGCTGAATGACAGGACGGCTCCGGGGCCGAGCCGAAGCTCAATATGGCTTTTCATCCGGATAGACCCTGTCAAAAAAAATCCCGCCGGCACAAAAACTGTACCGCCCCCGGCCCAGCTCGCCGCTTCAATCGCTGCCGCTATGGCCTCCGTGGCGGGGACGCCGCTGTCCTTAAGCGCACCGAAATCAATAATGTTATACACCTGCACCGTCTCTTCCTCCTATCTGCATAAGGATTCCATTTCCACGCAGGCCATCACGAAAGCTCCAACCCCGTGCAAATCATTTTTCACCTTGGGCCGGGTCACATAATTCTCGTAATCGCCTGCCGATGTGCCGATGCAAATGTCAGGGAGAACCAGTCGTCCCCGTTCATCCCATTCAATCACCGAAACCAGACCCTGATACCCTTTCTTGGCGGCGGTCCATGCTTCCTCCCCGGCGATTCCCAGCTTCACCGCCTTGGCGATCGTGTAGACGAACAAGCAGGAACCGGATGTCTCGAGCCAGTTTTCCGGGCGGCTTCCTTTATCGACGACTTGGTACCAGAGCCCGCTGGCGTCATCCTGATAACGGACCAGCGAACCCACGAAGTCTTGCAGCGCCCCCGCCAGCTCTTCCCGTCCGGCATGGTCCGTTGGCAGCAGATCAAGGAACTGGGATAAGGCGAGGCCGTACCACCCCAAGGAGCGGCTCCAGAATTCCGGAGAGCACCCCGTCTGCGGATTCGCCCAAGGCATCCGGCGGCTTTCGTCCCAGGCATGATACAGTAAACCCGTAGCTTCATCCTTCATATGCTTTCGCATAAGCTGTTCCTGAAGCAGCACATTGTCGCGCAGGCCTTCTTCCCCGAAGACATTGGCATACTTCAGTGTAAATACCCCCGCCATATACAGCCCATCCAGCCACATTTGATACGGGTACTTATCCTTGTGCCAATATCCGCCCTCAGAGGTTTTGTTGAGCGTCAGGAGCAGGTTCCGCAGTTTATCCGCGGCGATCCGGTACTTGGATTTCCCGCTTCGCTCATACAGCCTGAACAGGAGAAGACCTGCCTGAATCGCATCCAGCTCATCTCTGGCGAAATAGAAATTGCCTTGTTCATCCACCAGATCATCAACGTATTCCTGGATATAATCCAGATAACGGTCCTCCTGAACAACCTCCCATAACAGTTCCATCCCGCATAGAAACACGCCTTGATGATAGTGCCAGCGGTGCGCGGGGGGCAGTCCGCCCGCCGCATATGTGTCCATTAAAGAATCGCAGGCCTTCTTGGCCCATTCCACCGGTGTGCCCGGACGAGGAATAGTCATTTCTAAGCTCCTTCCAATTGTAGGCTCACGTATCTAGTCTCCTTATACCGCAGGCTGCATACCGCGTTATCCCTTCATCGATCCCAGCATGGCTCCTTTGGCAAAATGCTTCTGCAAATACGGGTAAACCATGAGAATCGGAAGGGTGGCTACGACGATAACAGCCATTTTGATCGTCTGATCGGGCGGAGGCACCGTACCGTCGAGCGTCGAGCTATGATCCAGACCGCTGGCAAGCACGACGATTTGTCTCAACAGCACCTGAATCGGCCATCTAATGCTATCGTTCAGGTACAAAATCGCCGTCAGATAGGTATTCCAGTATGTGACCGCGTAAAACAGCGAGATCGTGGCGATCGCGGGCATCGACAGCGGCAAGACGATCCTAAACAGGATGCCGAAGTCATTGCAGCCGTCGATTTTGGCGGACTCTTCAAGGCCTTCGGGGATGTTCTGGAAAAAATTTTTGAGGATGATCATATTAAACGCGCTGATGGCCGACGGAAGGATCAGGGCCGCGTACGAATCGATGAGTCCCAGTTCCTTTACGACCAGAAAGGTCGGAATCAGCCCGCCGTTAAACAGCATGGTGAATACAACGAGAAAGTTGACGGCTTTACGTCCATCCAAATCTTTTCGGGAAAGGCCGTAGGCCATCAGGGCGGTCACCAGCATGCTGAACAGCGTGCCGATGAGAGTAACGCCGATGGATACACCCATGGCTCTAAAAATCGTATTTGTCGAGAAAATAAACTTGTAAGCATCCAAGCTCCAAACTTTCGGAATCAGGACGAATTTATTGGCTGCCAGCTCCGCATTCGTCGTAAACGAGCCCGCCACGACGTGGATAAAAGGAAGCACCGTAATCAAAGCGATAATGGCAAGCAGCGTAAAGTTGATCGCGGCATAGATTCTGCCGCTTATGGATCTGTCTTCTACCATTGCAATTCCTCCCGCAATCTCAATAAACGCCTTCTTCTCCCATTTTCTTGGAGATTCGATTGACCAGCATGACCATGATCAGACCGATCACGGATTTAAAGAATCCGATCGCCGTACTATAGCTGTATTGTCCCTGCCTCAAACCTGCGGTGTACACGTAAGTATCGATAATTTCCGCCACTTCGCGGTTCATCGAGTTCAGCAGCAGATATACGTGTTCAAATCCAAGATCCAGGACATGACCGATTTTCAAAATAAACAGCGTGATAATAACGCCCCGGATGGCCGGAAGTGTAATATGCCAGACTTGCCGCAGCCGACCGGCACCGTCCATGCGAGCGGCTTCGTAAAGTCCCGGATCGATCGCCGCAATCGAAGCGAGATAAATAATCGTCCCCCAGCCCGCTTCTCTCCAGATAACCTGAAGGATATACATCGGCCGGAACCAGCCCGGACTGAGCAGGAAATTGATTTTGTTAAATCCGAAATAGACAAGTAATTCGTTGATAATTCCCCCGTCCATCGTGACCATGACATAGGTGATCGAGACGATGATGACCCAGGACATAAAGTGCGGCAAATAAACGAGCGTCTGAAACAGTCTCTTGAAAAAATGGCCGCGCAGCTCATTCAACATCAGAGCGAGGATGATCGGAACGGGAAAATATATAAACAGATTGAGTCCGAACAAGATCAGGGTGTTTTTAAGAATATTGAAGAACTCCGGCTCGGCAAACAGCCGTTTGAAATGCTCCATGCCTACCCATTCGCTGCCCCTGATCCCTTGATAAGGCTTGTAGTCCTGAAAGGAGATGACGAGTCCGTACATGGGCAAATATTTGAAAATAATAAAATAAAGGACTCCCGGCAGCAGCATGACATAGAGCCATTTGTTCCTCCACAGCCGTTTTTTTAATTCACTGTTTCGCTTCTGTTTTTTGGTCTGAAATTTCGGAGTTGTACTGGACGGAGCGGTGGCTTCCTGCATGAGTCTCTTCCTCTCTGCTTCAAAATTGCGAAAACCTGGCCATTAACCAAGGAATATGAATGGAAAAGGCTATTGAATGAACATCTCCAATAGCCTTTTCGGTTACCGTGCTACTTTGCGGCAGCGGCGTTGTATTCCTCGATAATTTTCGATCCGCCCCGGCTCTTCCAATCCTCAACCGCTTTCTCGAAAGCTGCTTTGTCAATCTGGCCATACATATACTTGTAAGTGGCGTCCGTAATGAGTTGTTGAAGCTCCACGCCTTTTTCCGTATAAGTCGCCGAGTCCAAAGCGGCCGTCGGATCAGGAACGCCTACCTTCACATTTTCCTTGAGCAGCTCTTCGGCATGAATTCTGCCGGGCAGCGTGTTGTAACTCTCGTACATGCCGTTTGTCTCGGACTCGCCGATGACGCTGTCTTTGAAAGGCTTCACTTCGCGCTCGATCAATTCCTTGTTGTCCCCAACCTTCGCCTTTCCTTCTACTACCGTGTAGTGCGTACCCTCAATGCCCCAGAACATCATATTGGCCAGTTCCGGAGTCATCATCTTGTCAAAGAAGGCAAGAATTTTCTTTAGTTCGGCTTCGTCCTTCACCGCGGATTTCGGGAACAAGACGAGATTGTTGTATCCCGGAATCATCCATTGGGCAAACTTCCCGTCCGGTCCGGCAACCATACTGTGCGTATCCAGAACGGCGTCCGGGAAGTTTTTGATCAAGTCCTTATTCAGCGAATCGATATCCTGCATGGAACCGCCGATATACATCCCGGCCTTGCCGCTGGTAAACATATTTACGGCATCCGTCTTGCTCGTAGCCGCGAAATCCTGGTTCATGTAACCCCCGCTGCGCAGCTCTTTAAAGAAATCCATCGTATCGATATACTGCGGGAACGTGAACTCCGGCTGCAACTGCCCATCCTTGGTTCCCCAGGTGTTCGGCGTGCCGAACCACGAGGATACAGTTTTGAAAGCGCCGTATACCAATTCATTCCGGTCGGCAATTCCCGTTGTGTCCTTCTGTCCGTTCCCGTCCGGATCCTGTTCGGTGAACGCTTTTGCCATCGCAAACAATTCATCCACATTGGCCGGCGCTTTCAACCCCAATTTGTCCGCCCAGTCTTTGCGGTAAATCATGCCTTGGCGGGCGAGCGGTCTGCCGATGTATAGCGAGTACAGCTTGCCTTCCACCTTGGTATTGTTTAAAATTTCAGGCTTCAGCTTGTTCAGGTTCGGATACTCGCTTAAGTAGGGTCCGATCTCCCAAAATTGGCCGTCCTTGATCGCCTCTTTCATCTGCACGAAGGTGCTCTGATTTTTTAAATAGGTGACCTGAGGCAAAGATCCGGTGGCAAATGCGGTATTCAGCTTTTCTTCATAAGAATCCGCAGGGAAAAATTGATAAGTCAATTTCGTGTTCGTCAATTTCTCGATTTCCTTCTTGATCGTGTCCGGCGGTGTTTCCGACGTATTCAATGGAAGCATGATCGTAATTGCGGCCGGTTCTTCCGCAGCTGGAGTTTTGTCCTCCGCTTTAGCCGTTTGAGTAGGAGCAGGATCGCCTGTCGCTTTATTGCTGTTGTTACCGCCCGAGCAGCCGGCGAGCATAACACTGAATGTGAGCAGCGCAGTCAGCAAGATGGTGAAAGATCGTTTCTTCATACCATTTTGACCTCCATTTGACTTGGATTGATTACAAGGTCCACACTACCTGCTCCGCCGGATTACGAATACAATCATTTACTCATAAACGCCCTTCAGTTCAGCAATCTGGATAAATGATTATCATGATAATCTCTCGGAATGCAAAAAATCCGCCGTGCATCTGCACGACGGATTCCATTCCGTTACTCATCAATCAATGTTCACTTGCCAGCGCTTCATTATATTCCTCCATAATCTGATCCCCGCCGCTGTTCTTCCAACGCTCAATCACATCCTTGAAGCCATCGGTATCGATTTTACCCAGGATGTAGTTATATGTGGCATCGGCAATCATAGAAGACAGCTCTACATTCTTCTCGTCAAATGTCGGGGAACTGAGCTGTACCGTAGGGTCGTCAACCACGAATTGCTCATTGTCCTTGCTCAATTGATCAGCCAGATCGGTCAACTGCTCTTTTTGGGCCACTTGCATAATGTTTGTATTTCCAATATCCGCGATCATAAGGGAGTATAACGGGTTCACTTCATTCACCCGCAGCTGTGAAGTCTCTTCCGGAAGGATGACTTTTCCGTTTGCGAGCTCGTAATGTCTTCCTTCAACCCCGTACATCATCAGATTGGCGACATCTTTATCCATCGTCCGGTCAAAAAAACCAAGTACCTGCTTCAGTTCCTGCTCCGTCGGAATCGCCTTCTTGGAGAAAAGGAACAGTCCATTATAGTTCGGGATCGACCATACCTTGAAGCCTTCAGGACCTTGAATGCGGTTGACCAGCGTAAATTCGGCCTTCGGGTTTAACGCCTGGGCTTCAATCGATAGCCGTTGAACGTCGGTCATACTGCCGATATACACTCCCGCCTCGCCGTGAATAAACCTGTCCCGCTGGATTTCCTTGCTCGTTAGCGCAAAATCCTTGTTAATGATCCCTTCGACGTACAATTTTCTCATAAAATCCATCGTGTCTATGTATTCATCCGTCATAAAGTCGGGAATCAGCCGGTTATTCTCAATCTTCCAATTGTTCGGGGTTCCAAAATAAGAACTCAGCGTCTTGAATACTCCATAGACGAGATCATTGCGGTCCACGACTCCGATCGTGTCCTGCTTTCCGTTTCCGTCAGGATCTTGATAAGTAAATTGCCTCATCACCTCGTACAGCTCTTCCAGAGTACCCGGTTCTTTTAATTGAAGGTGATCCAGCCAATCCTTGCGAATAATTACGCCCTGCCTGGAAGAGGGCCGTTCGGTATATAATCCGTAGATTTTGCCGTCAACCGCGGTCTGGTCAAGAATGGAGTTGTCCAGGCCTTTTAAATTGCCGTAATTCTGGAGATAAGGACCGATTTCCCAAAAAGCATCCGAACGAATCGCGTTCTTCACCAGATTGTAGTCTGAAAATTTCACGAACGTGACCTTCGCCAAGGAATTGGTCGTCAATCCGGTGTTCATTTTATCGGTATAAACGCCCTCGGGAACCCAACGGATATCAAGCTGCACCCCGGTCAAGCTTTCGATCTCGCTCATAATTTCCCTGGAAGGCTGCTGAGGAAAATGAAGCGGCGCCAAAATGGTGATGTACGGACGCGGTTCGCCGGAACCGGTATGGAGTGTATCGCGGCTGCTGCAGGCGCTTAGTGGGGCGAATGAAACAAGGATCAGAATACAGCAATAATGAAGAGCCCTTATTCCCTTGGATGCTCTGGACATGCTTACGTTCCTCCTACAATTCTTGTTCTCTCCATCATACATTCAGTTATCGGAAGAATTAACCATCTAAAGCCATGAGTCGATGAAATGATTATCGCGCGGGAAGATGATTATTGTTATTATCTGACAAGTTGAATACACTAAGATAAGATGATTACTTTTACAAAAGGTAAGGTGCTGAGATCATTGAGACCATTAAGCTTCTTAAGCAAACTAACCATATTTACCTTTGTCATCAGCACGCTCCCCGTGCTGTTCATCGGTTCCTTTTCGTATCTGACCTCATCCAGAGAAATCCAAAAAAACGTAAATCAAAATAAAATGGAACTGATCTCACAAATCAATACAAATGTAGAGCGAAAGCTGACCACTGTCAATCAAACATTAAACCAGGTCGTCAACTCCAGCGTGTTAAAAAGAGCCCTTAACAGCCCTTTAAATGAAAACGATTTCATTTTATATAATGAATTGAGAAACGAAATCCGCAACATGCAGTCTTTCGATACAAAACTGGAGGACGTCATCTTGCTCAACCAGCAGCAGAACTGGATGGTCAAAAATTCGGGACTGTACAGGCTGAATGAATACAAGGATCATGCGCAGCTGACCAATTTGCTTAATATTTCCGACAACACCTCATGGGTTTTAAACCCCTCTTCATGGTTTTATAGCGAGGAAAGCATGAATGGCGCAAAGTGCAGCTACAGTATCAGTCTTATAAAGAAGCTGCCGACCTCCAAGCTCCATAAATACGGACTCGCCATGGCCAATATTCCCGCCTGCAGTCTGCAGGACGTAATTAATTCGGATGCGCCGCCGCTGGATAACATCATTGTCATTGACGAGAAGAACCGCATCCTGCTTCATCCTGATCTTGAGCTGATCGGCAAGCCTATCGAGGAGAGCGGATTTTCTGGAGTCTCCATGATCTCCGATGATGCAAGGCCCTCCGGACAATTCAAGACACAGATGAATAAGGAGGATTATTCGGTCACCTATTTGCGTTCCCAGTTGAACGGCTGGGTGTATTTATCCGTGACTTCCATCGACAGTCTGACGAAAGAATCCAATAAAATCGGTATTTATACCGCGATGGTCTGCCTGCTGATGCTGGTGCTCTCTATTCTGCTGGCCTGGATCGGCTCCCGGCGGATGTACACCCCGATTGAAAGGCTGCTGAACCAGATCGGGCAGCGCAAAACCGACGTTAAATCAAGACATGTGAGTGAATTTCAAATGATCGGAGAACAGATGCATCATCTGTTCCAATCCAAATCTCAGCTGGAAAAAGAAATCCGCCAGCACATCCGGCAGGTCCGCACTTTTTCGCTCATCCAGGCTTTTCAGGGAAATTACAGAAAGCGTGAGCTGCTCGAAAACTTGGAGCAATTCGGTTACCGGAATCAGATCGAAAAATGGAACACCATGGCGGTCATTACTTTGGCCATCGATTTCTCCGACGACACCGACTATGAGAAGAAGGATTTGAACCTGCTGCTGTTTGCCGCCCACAATATGATCGAAGAACTGGTCGAGCCCGATCACCGTCTGGCCCCCGTCATTATGGACCAGGTCATTGTCGTATTGCTCGGAAGCGAAGATGACGATGCCGTGGCTTTTCACCAGCGCCTGTATTCATTGACGGAGATGCTACAACAGGAAATCAACCGCTGCCTGAAGCTTCAGGTCAGCATCGGTCTGAGCCTTCCGTTCCAATCCTTCCATAAAATATCGATCGCTTACAGGGAAGGTCTTGAAGCGCTCAAATACCGGATCAAGCTCGGTAAGGGCGTCATTATCCAATACGAGAACATTAACTCCGGCAAGCACTATCTAAATTTGAATTATCCGAGTCATAAAGAGAACGATCTGATGGACGCCATCAAACTGGCGGAAACCGAAAAAGCGAAAGAACTGGTATCCCAGCTCTTTGCTACGATCTTTGCCCAGGAGCTTACGCCGCAGGAATATCAAATTCCGCTGACCCGCCTGCTGAACAATTTACTGATTATGATGCAGGAATCGGGGATCAGTATGAATCAAATTTACCATGCGAACGGATCTTTATATGAAGAGCTGTTGGAGCTTCATACCGTAGCGGAAATCGAAGACTGGTTCTGGAGCATGGTTATTTACCCGATGATCAAAATATTCAACAGCAGGCAAAACGCGCAATACCATAACATTTCCGAGAAAATCATCGATCTGGTGCAGCATGGTTACGATACCGACCTGACGCTGGAGGAATGCGCATCCCGCTTGCATTACAATGCCAACTATATCAGCAGCATCTTTAAGAAGGAGACCCAGTATTATTTCAGCGAATATCTCACGATGTACCGGTTCAAAATGGCCAAAAAGTGGTTGGAGGAGACAGATATGCCGATTAAGGATATCGCAGCGAAATTGCGGTACAACAATTCGCAGAACTTTATCCGTTCCTTCCGCAAACAGGAAGGCATGACGCCAGGCCAATACCGGGACAGCCACGCCGCCTCCAAATCAAATTCGAATCCTGGTACTTCGGCGCAAGGATGATATTGGATATGACATAGCGAGCGATAAAAAAATGACGATGCTGTGGAAAAATCCCCGCATCGTCATTCTGCATTCTAATCTCCGAAGCTCGTGTTATGCCAATCCATTGGCGATGCCCACCACGATCCAGGAAGCGATCAGGATCACGTTTCCCGCTAACAGTAATTTTTTGGGCTTGGCAAATCCCTTCCATTCCCCGTCTTTGAGCCCCCATGCATTGCTGACGATCAAAGCCAGACCATTAAAGGCCAGCCAACCGACACTGGAGCCGATCGGTCCAAGCATCACCGTAGCTTTCGCATAAAATCCAAGGGCAAAGAACCATACAAAAGACGTAACGATTGCTTTGGCATAAGCCTTCCCCGACCCCGGTGCAATATAATCGCGGTAAGTCCGGTTTTTGATCAGCATAATAAACGCATATACGAAATTGGCTACGAAACCGCCGGACAACGTAATTACCCAGGGAATCAGGCTGGCGCTCATCTCGGATACGCCGTGCCCGGCCGCAATGTCCAGTGTCTGGTTGGCGTAAGAAAACCCGATGTTCATCGCTGCCGAACCCAACCCGGCAATGGAAGCCATGATCAGTCCCTTGGACAACAGCTTCTCACTTGCCTTCGCCCCAATCTTTTGCCCCTGCTGCAATTGCGCCTTTAGGCTTGTTTCTTTATCTAGCCCCGCCTTTGTGATAACAACCACCCCGACCAGCATGATCACCATTCCGGCTAGCAGCAGAATAAAGGAACGGGCAACCGGAATATTCCCGAAGATGAGTAAAGGAATTAACGAGCCCGCCGAAGCGGATATCCCCATGTTCACACCATAGGTGAGAGATACCCCGATCGAGTCCACCGCTTTGCCAAACAGGATCGAGCTGATCCCCCACAGCAGACCGCAAAATGAAGCCAACCACAGAACTTGCGGCGGAGTCTCCCGCACATATGTCATAAATTCCGGCACTTCCAGCCATGTCCAACCGATCGGAATCAGCAAAATACCGATGACCGAGAAGACCACCCAAAACGCTTCCCAGGAAAAAGGCTGATATTTCTTCATCCCGAGCCCGAAGCTTCCTTGAAAAAAACAAGCTACCAATAACAACAAAAACCCGTAAATCATGTTCTCTCTCCCCATGGCCCTCATCCAAGGTGCCGAATCTATGTAAGCGCAATAAACTAACTATAATGAGGAAACGGGAAAATGACAACGTAAAAAATATCTCTGTTTAGGCTTGATTTAATCGTTCTAACTGTTCCCTGCTCAACTTGATATCCAGTGAGCCCAAATTCTCTCCGAGCTGCTCCGGAGTGCTGGCCGCAATGACCGGAATTACTGCCGGATCGCTATGCAACATCCAGGCCAGAACGATTTGATTCATCGTCCCTCCGGTTTCGGCGGCGACCTCTTTTAACATCTGTAATCTGGATAACGCTTCCGATCCTCCATACGATTCCGGGATGGACACATCTTTCCTCGTATACGCGCCGTTTAGCAATGGGGAATACGCCAAGAGGGAAAGATCGCCCCGGTTCCGGCAATAAGTCAGCAGTTCCTCGTCGGCGCTGACTTGAATGCCGAAATCGGCATCGCGTCGAGGCTGCAGATAGGTATAGCGCTGCTGAACACAGGAGTATGGGGTCAAATTCCCCGCTTCGCTGATTCTTTGAGCCTCTTTCAACCGTGAGAGAGAGTAGTTACTGCAGCCGATCGCCCTTACCTTTCCCTTCCGAACAAGTTCGTCCAAAGCCTCAAGCGTCTCTTCGAGCGGGGTGGATGTATCGTCAATGTGAGCGTAATACAAATCCACATAATCCGTGCCAAGCCGCCGCAGGCTTTCATCGATGGCGGCTTCAATCGCCTTCCGGCCCAAACCTTCCATATTCTCGAACCCCGCTCCGTGATACGCAGGCTTGGCTCCCGCCTTCGTCGCTATAAACATTTGATCACGGTTGCCGCGTTCTTTCATCCATCGGCCCAATAACAACTCGCTTTCCCCGCCAATACATCCATCATTCCAAAAAGCGTAATTGTTCGCCGTGTCGAGGAAGGATCCTCCCGCATCCACATATTGATCCAACAGACGATAAGAGTCACTCAGACCCGTCCGGGATCCGAAATTCAAACATCCTAAAGCCAGCGCACTGACTTGTAGACTTGTGGCACCTAATTTCATCTGCAGCACTGAAAACATCCCCTTAACATTAAATTTGAATCCGGTCCGTCAGATAGTCCAGAAAACACCGACTCTAACCCGAATGTTCTCCGCTTTCCCAAGCCCGGTAATAAGCGATCTTGTCGCGCAAAACCGCCAGCGTATCCTCCAGTTCCTTCGCCTGTAACATCAGCTTTTGTTCGTGCTCCTCAAGGAGCGCTCTCCGCCGGCTAATACCCGCATCCACCATCCGCATCATATCCGCAAAGCGCTGCATTTCTGCGATCGGCATTCCGGTGGAGCGTAAACGAACGATCAACCGGATCCATTCCATATCGTCCATATGATAGGCTCGATGTCCGTTTTTCGCCCGTCGGATCGGATCCATCAGTCCGATTTTTTCATAATAGCGAAGCGTATGCACACTCAATCCCGTCAGGCCTGCGACCTGTTGAATCGTCAAATCCTTATCCGTCATCTATGGATCTCCTTTCCAAATCCTTCTAATGCAACTAATGTACAACTTAGAGTGCACTCCAAGTCAATAGCTTGAAGCTGTACAGAGTCACTCCCATGCTCAATGCAAAAAGAGCCAGGGCTGATTTATACAGTCCGGCTCTCATGCTTAACCTATTTTCCCCAATTCCATCTGTAAATCTTGCGATATAAGATGAACTATTGAAATGGATGTGTGGCAAGTACGTAAAATGTTCCTGCTATCGCTGTTGGTTCCAGATTTCATGATCTTATAGAATCTGAATCGGTTGAAATCCGGAACCAAATGCGACCATGTAGTTTTCTTCGGAATCATTTTATTCCCTTGCCTGCATCTCATTCTTTATTCATCTTATATACTACTCCTTTGCTCCGGTAAGGACGGTAACGATATGTTTACGAAGGCTATCTGCATTATCCGCCAAAAACGGATCTGTATCGAAAATTACGGCATCCGCAATGTACCCTTCAGCAATACGTCCCAATTGGTGACCCCAACCCAAAATTTCGGCCGCATTCCCGGTGGCTGACTGCCAGGCTTCCGCGCGGGTTAATCCATAATCCGTCAAGGTGTCGAGCTCCTGCAGGTTGTAACCATGAAGCGCAGGCGTTGCATAATCCGTTCCGAATCCGATCTGCACCCCGGCTCTCTTGGCATAGGCAATCGCTTTAGGATGAGCTTCGGCGGCGCGGGCGGCCCGCTCACAAATAACCGGATTCAACGCCAATACGCCCTTGGGATCGGCGGCAATCCTGTAGATCGACGTCGTCGGCACAAAGGCCACGCCGGATTCGGCAAGTCTTCCGGCTTGCTCCTCGGTCAGGAACATACCATGTTCGATCGATTCCACGCCGGCCTTAACTGACCAGTCCACAGTCACTCCGCCCCAGGTATGAACCAGCACCTTTTTGCCGTGTTCATGCGCATGGCGTACGATGAATGAGAACTCTTCCTCCGAAAACACCGGATCCAGCACCTTTTCCGTCGGAGCCCCAAGGCCGCCCGTTGCCATAATCTTGACCCAGCCCGCACCTGTATCGTAGATCTGCTTCAATCGCTTCTCCAAATGAATAGTGCCCTTGGCATCCGCGGCTCCAAGCATCTCGCTGCTGGTATGAACCCGCAACGGTACCTGATACGTCTGAACCAGATGCTCGGCCGTGCCGGGCAACAGTCCGCCCGCGTCCCTCGCCGTTGTAACGCCCGTGCGAAGTGTGGCTTCAAAGGCTCGAGCCTGCATTTCTTCAATTTCCTGGCCGCCGCGTTTCAATTGATCGGCGTGATCGAAATCCGTCCAAGCCAAATGGGTATGGAGATCAATGATCCCCGGGCTAATCCACAAGTCTTGGGCTGGAACAGCCCCCTCGTCAGGAACCGGCCCCGATTCGGCAATCGAATGGAACACTCCGTTCCGAATAGAAATATCGAAGCGTTTCCCCTGAATGCCCGCAATATAAACTCGATTAAATGATTGAGCTTGGAGACCTTTATTACTCATGATTCTCCCCCCAAACTTGTAGAATCGCTTCAAGCGCTTGATCCGGGTCCCGGTTCAACAACTGCGCAAGCGTCTTGATGGCTTCTTCCACGCTCCGGCGGCAAGCGTTCGCCCCGAAATGGTTGATTCGCAGCAGCTGCCCGAATAATTCCCCGTCACCAGGGGCTACGATGCCGATAGGACGGTCGATCAGCAAGCTCTTTTCCCCGGAAATCCTTACCGTCGTAGTAAGCGTTGAATAATGTCTGCTATCCTTTTGCCAAGGCTCGATTCCCAATGCTTTAAGGCCTGCCAGGGTTGATGCCGCGGCAAGTTCATGACGCTTGATCACCTGTTCCAGCCCTTCCTCTTCGACAAGCGCCAAAGCAGCGATTAGAGCCCTCGCCTCCAAGGCAGGGATGTTGGGAGGAACCCGAAGCGGTGCCGAACCATCTTTACTAGGCTTCAAATCCAGTAAAGACAGGATTGAATTGCGCGGCGCGTTCCTGTTGGATTCAAGAAACTCCCAGCCTCGCGGGGACACGCTTACTGCGCTAACGCCATTCGGACCGGCCAACGCCTTTTGCGCACCGATCGCTACGAAATCGGCTGTCCATTCATCCACCGGCAGGCTCTCTCCCCCGACAGCCGAAACCGAGTCCATCACCGTTACGAGATCATAGTCCCGGGCAAGCTTTAAGATCTCCCGGGCCGGATTGGATCCCCCCGTAACCACTTCCGCATGGACAAAAGAAATCGCGACCGGACGGAACCGGTCGATTGCTTCATGAATTTCTTTTACCGTCACCACTTCATCAAAAGGGACTCTCACTTCGGCGACCGTTGCCCCGCCGCGTTCCAGCCATGTTCCGAACAAGCTCCCGTAAGGGCCTGTCACTACATTCAAAATCGTACGACCCGGAGCCGAGATCCCGGCAGCCACTGCTTCTATACCCAGGATCGCCTCCCCGGGGATAATCACTGGAGCATGCTTTGTAGACAATAACCGGGACAGCAAAACATTAAGTATTTCATATTCGGATAAGGATAAGGGTACATATCCCGCATATTCTTGACTCATGTTGTTAAACCTCCTGAAGTGCTTGGTTTCGGCATTCTCGGTACTGCGGATAATAGTTCGAGAGAATATGCCGATTCAGGGTTGGAGAAGAACCGATCCTTGGGATTCAGCTCAACCAGCCGTCCCTGGCGCATCACCGCAACCGTATCGCTAATTTCATGGATGACCCCCAAATCATGGGAAATGAATAGCATGGTCAGGTTTAATTCAGCCTTAAGCTTGCTGAACAATTCCAGCACGCTCCGCTGAACCGAGACGTCGAGGGCGCTCGTCGGTTCGTCCGCAATCAGCAGGCTCGGTTCCACGCTCAAAGCTCGCGCTATCGCGATCCGTTGCCGCTGGCCGCCGGAAAATTCATGGGGAAACCGGTCCAAGCCGCTTTCTTCAATATGAACCTTGGCCAGAAGCTCTTTGCATCTCTTTTCGACCTGGGCGCGGTCCACGATTCGGTGAAACAATAACGCCTCGGACAGAATTTGCCGGACCGAATGCTTTGGATTCAGTGAAGCATCCGGGTTCTGGAAGATCATCTGAATTTGTTTGCGCTGAGCGCGACCTCTCTTCTTGAGCAAGGGCTGCGAATTCAGAGTAATCTCGCCGCCATCGGGTGTGATTAACCCGGCAATCACCCGGGCGAGCGTGGATTTGCCCGAGCCCGACTCTCCGACAAGCCCCAGCACTTTATGCTGCTGCAAATTCAAACTGATATCATCCAGGGCTGTAAACCCGCCATAATGGACTGAAACATTTTTCACCTGGAGAGCTAATTCCATATCCGCTCGCTCCCTTCCAGCTCAGGCATGGGAAGCACCGAGTTGATCAACATTTGCGTATAGGGATCCTGCGGGTTTTGCAGAAGGTCAAGGGTATCTCCCTGTTCCACAATCTCCCCGTTCTTCATCACGCACAGTTTGGAACACATGGCCGCAGCTACCGCAAGGTTATGCGTAACAAATACCATGGCAAAGCCCAGTTCCTTTTGCAAAGCTGAAATCGTCTCTATGATTTGTTTCTGAACGGTGACGTCAAGCGCCGTTGTAGGCTCGTCGCAGAGCAGAATGCTCGGCTTGCACGCCAGCGCAATCGCGATGACCACGCGCTGGCATTGTCCGCCCGAAAGCTGGCTCGGATACCGGTCGGCCGTTTTTAAAGAATCTGGCAGCCCAAGCCTTTCGAGCAGCTCAAGCGCGATTTCGCGAGCCGCTTTTTTGCTTACCTGCTGCCTGAAACGAACAACTTCCGAAAGCTGCTTCACGACCGGACAAAGCGGGTCGAGCGCCCCCCGGGGATCCTGAAAGACCATAGCGGTGCGCTCATCGCTTTTGATGGTTCCGTCTACCTTTTCCACACCGCGCGGAAGAAGTCCGAGTATCGCACGCAGCGTCAGCGACTTCCCGGATCCCGATTCGCCCACCAAGCCTATAGTCTCGCCTTTGCCCAGCGCAAA
The DNA here is from genome assembly GCF_018101095.1 of Paenibacillus sp. Marseille-P2973. NCBI lineage: Bacteria > Bacillati > Bacillota > Bacilli > Caryophanales > Paenibacillaceae > Paenibacillus > Paenibacillus sp. Marseille-P2973. The sequence continues at coordinate 165,756 of NZ_JAGQEH010000003.1, read as the reverse complement.
GCTGACCCGGTTCACCAATCTATGATGCTGCTTTGTCTCCAGCGACAAATCCTCTACTTCCAGAATGACTTTGTAAGACATTATTTTTTCCTCCAAAGATCCGCCAGGCCGTCACCTACAAGGGACAACGCAATTCCCGTATACACCACCGCGAAACCCGGAACTGCAGAGAGCCACCAGGCCGTGGTGATAAAAGACTGCCCGTCGGAAATCATCGTTCCCCAATCCGGCGTGGGCGGCGTAATCCCGATGCCAAGATACCCTAGCGTCACAATCGCTACCAGCAGCCCGACCATATCGGTCATGAGGACCACGATTGCTTGCGGCAATACATTCGGCAGAATATGGCGCAAAATAATTCTTATGCCGGGCAGCCCAAGCGTTTGAGCGGACGCTACCCATTCCTGCTGGCGAAACGAGGCGGTAAGCCCGCGAGTTACCCGGGCAAACACGATCCAGCCTACGAGTATAAAAGTGATATAAATGCCGCGTTCCCCTGCCCCGCTGGCAAAAGCAACGATGATAACGATCAAATAAAAAGGAAACGCGATAAACGTGTCCGTGAGCAGCGTAATGACGGTATCAAGCCATTTCCCGTAATACCCCGCAACCATACCCAGAAATAGGCCGGTACAAAACGGAATGATCTCGGCCAGCACCATGATTTTCAAATCCGTCCGGGCCGCATAAATCAGTCTCGTAAACAGATCGCGTCCCAATTGGTCCGTCCCCAGCCAATGTTCGGCGGACGGGGGCTGCAAAAAAGCGCTCAGGTTTTGCTCGGAAGGCTGATAAGGACTTATAAACGGAATGAATACGGCCAGGAGGACAAGCACCGCAAACATGAAGGTTCCCACCATCAGGGTCGGAGTGCTCCAAATTCTGCCGAAAAAACTTGTCCTATTCCCGTATCCATTCAACCTGGGGTCTATTCTCATCTGTTTCATGATTTTCCTTTCGTTCTGGGATCAAGCCACCAGGAAATGATTTCAACGAGGAGGCTGATGATCACGACAGAGATCGCACAATAAAGCGCTATTCCTTGGATGACCGGGAAATCCCGCTTTGCAATGGAGGAGAACAGCAAGCTGCCGATTCCCTTGATGCCGAACACTTGTTCAACGACTAAGGTGCCGCCGATCAGGTACGACAGATTTACCCCGAACAGCATCAGCGTAGGAAGCGCCGCATTCCGCATCACATGCTTGAACAGAATGATCGCTCTTGGAATACGGGCCGCCTTCAACGTGACCACGAAATCGGATTCCAATACATCCAGCATTTGAGCTCGTAACGAACGAACCAGGGTGGGAATTTGCGAAAAAGCTACGGTGATCGCCGGAAGCGCGAGGCTATGCACGGTACCGACCCAGCCTTCTTTGACCCCTCCGACGGGAAACCACCCCAACCTGACGCTAAACAGTAAAATTAGAAGCAAACCAACCCAAAAAACGGGCATACCTAAAGTAATTGTAGGAAAAATACGGATCAAATGGTCCGGCAGCTTATCTTTGTTCGTAGCCGCAAGTGTAGCAAGCATAAGGGCGATGATGATCGCAAAAACACTGGCCAATCCGATAAGCAGCAATGTAACTGGCGCCCGGTCCGCAATCAGCTCCCTTGTGGAGGTTCCCGAGATGATGGAATTCCCCGTATCCCCTTGCGTAAACAGAATCTTGACGAATCGTAGGAACTGCTCCCCTATAGAGAGGTCGAGCCCGAGAGCATGATGCATGCTCTCGAGCGCCTCAGGTGTACTGTATTCGCCCAGGATCATTTTCGCGGGGTCCCCAGGGACAATTCGGATCAAGAAAAACACAGCTGTAGTCACGCAGAGAATGACGACCAGCGCTCTTACCAGAACTATCACCAGCCAAAGGGAGGATCCCCTGGATTTGATTCCGGCCGATGCACTAAACGTTTTGCTTAGTTTCATCATTTTTTAAATTGAACTTCTTCGAAGCGGATACTGCCGTTCGGCAAAACAACGATGCCATCCACGGAAGAAGACACGCCTTTCAAAATATCCGGATAGAAAAGCGGAATGTAAGGCACTTCGTCCGCCAAGGTTTGAAGCAGCTTGGAATAAATTTCGGCCCGTTCCGGTCCGTCCTGCGACTTCTGTCCTTCGCGCAGCAGCTTGGTCACTTCGTCATTGGTATAATGCGTCCAGTACGATTTGCTGAAGCCTTCCGGATCGGTTTGGAAAGCGATGATCGAATTCGCTTCCGGAGCATCGGCTTGGCCGCTGTTCAGCATGGCCGAGAAATCGTAAGCAAAGAATCTTTCGCGGAACGTAGCGAGTTCAATCGATTCAATTTCGATATTAATCCCGATCTCCTTGCCCGCTGCCTGAATAATTTGCGCCTCTTGAGCTCTTGTGCTGTTGCCGGAAGCGACCAGCAATTTGGTGCTGAAACCGTCAGGGAAGGCGGATTTGGCAAGCTCCTCCTTGGCGGCATCGATATTAAAATCAAGCGTTTTGACCTGATCGTGTGAGTTGTACGGGATTGCTGTCGGCAGCAAGGAAATTGCAGGCTTTGCATAACCGAAGGTCAGCGCATTGGTCAAACCTTCACGGTCGATAGCCAGCGCTAAAGCGCGGCGAACATACACGTCGGAAAAATGCTTATCCAGGGTATTGAAGAACAGTTGCTCCGTCACCCAGCTTCCGTTAGTAACGACAGCTGTATCGGGACCTTGCTTGATCTCATTCGCGTTTTGCAGCGCCAAGGATTCAATTCCGTTCACTTCTCCCGCCTTGAGCTGGTTAATCGCCTGACTGTCATCTTCGATCAGCTTGTAAACAAGCTTGTCGATGTACGGCTTCCCTTCCTGCCAATAATTCGAATTCTTAACAAATGTCAGATCGCCTGCCGGGTCCCACTTTTCAACCACGAACGGCCCTGTACCCACCGGATTTTTGAAAAATTCTTCTTCGGAAACTCCCCCGAAATCTTTCGGGATAATCCCGTTAGAGAAGTTGGACAGCTCGGAAATGAAAGGCGTATACGGCTCCTGGAGAACAATTTCAAGCGTGCGGTTATCCGTAGCTTTGACGGAATCCACTTTTGCCGCAATCGCTAATGGTCCCCCTACCTTCAAATGCCGCTCCAGCGAGAATACGGCATCCTCCGCCGTAACTTCGTTACCGTTTGAAAATTTCAAGCCTTCACGCAGCACGAATGTATATTTCAAGCCATCCTCGCTGATGTTGTGAGACTCGGCCAGCCAATCTACGATTTCCCCTTCGCTGTTGAAAGAGACCAGTGATTCGAATACTTTATCAATGGCAAAAGCGTTGTTTGCCGTGATCTGGTTATGTAGGTCGAGCGATGTTACCGCAGCAGGCCGCCCGTAAACAAAGGTACCTCCTGCAGCAGGCTTGCCCGCTTCCGAGTTCTGATTAGTGCTTTGACTCTGAGCGCCGTTATTTTCAGCGGGTTTATTGTTGGAACCGGAGCAGCCGGCAACCAGAACCAAAATAAGAACTGATAATGCGCCAATCCAAGCCGATTTTTTAAAAGACCCTTTTAACTTCAACATGCTTACTCCCCCTATTCCAATAAAGCGGATAAATTTAGTATGAATTGTATTATGGGTGAATTACTTAGATCTGTCAAACAAAAAAATCCGCGCTGCAACAAGGGTTTGACTAATTTTATCCAGCTCAGGAATTGTATCCGCTTTCCTATTTCAACAGCAATCAAATTCTGACTGTGTCTCTTCTTACATCATTCGTCTTGCACAAAAAAAGAGCCCAAACTGAAATTATCAGTTTCGGCTCTTTTCTTCAATTGCGAGTTATTTCAAGTTAATCTCCTTGATCTTGGCGAGCGGGAATTTCGGCTTGCGGTCCTCCGTCAGAAGGCCGTTGATTTCCTGCTGAACATCGGTAAGCTGGGTGTAGCAGAATCCGCAAATATAATCCACACTCTTGATCGCCTGTACTAAGCCGTCAAAGCGCTCAAGGAACTCTTCATCCGTCTGTACCTGATGCCCGTAGCCCCAGCCTTTATCCGACTGGAAAGCGATCCCGCCGAATTCGGTGATCATGATCGGCTGGCCTTTATACTCGTAGCCGTCGGCGAGCGCGTACTTCCATTGATTGCAGGTGATCTCCTTGTTGACGATTGCATCCTTGTTACCTGCATACCGCTTCAGGAATTTCTCCCCGGTCTCCACATAGTCGTGCAAAGTTATAATATCGGAGACCGTGTGCTCCCAACCGTCATTCGTAATGACCGGACGGTAAGGGTCATACGACTTGGTGAGATGGTAAATGCTCTCCGTAAATTTCTGCTGTCTTTGATCATGCAGAATGTACGGAATTCCCCAGGACTCATTGAACGGCACCCATGTGATAATGCTCGGATGGTTATATTGCTGATGAAGTATTTCCAACCATTCTTTGGTGAAGTTCTCCACCGCATCATCATGAAATTCGAACGTTGCGGCCATTTCCGACCATACCAGGAGGCCCTTAACGTCGCACCAGTACAGGAAGCGGGCATCTTCAACCTTCATGTGCTTGCGTACGCCGTTATATCCCATTTCCAGCATATAGTCGATGTCGGCTATAAGCGCTTCCTCGCTCGGCGGCGTCAAATGGCTCTCTGTCCAGTAACCCTGGTCCAGCATCAGTCTTTGATAGATCGGTACATTGTTGAGAAGTACCTTGCCCTTTTCGATGGATACCTTTCTCATTCCGAAATAGGATAGTACGCGATCCACTACGATATCATCGTGATACAGCACAAATTCTACATCATAGAGATTCGGCTGCTGCGGTGACCAGAAGATTCTTTTCCAAGGACCGTTCACTTCATGCACCAGGTCCACTTCCACGCTCTGGCGAGGCCGGTCGATCACCAGGCTTACCGTCTTTACATGGCGGTCCTTCATCGTCACGATGGCTTCCAGTCTTAAGGTTCCCTTTGCCGTTTCCAGGCCGTGTACCCGGTAATCGAAGGCTACTCTGGCATGATCGAGATCAGGTGTAATTTTCACCCTATCAAGCCGCTGCTCATCCACATATTCCAGCCATACCGTCTGCCAAATGCCGGTGGTCTGTACATAGAAGCATTCGAAATTGTCCTTCGTCCACCGCTGCTTGCCCCGTGGCTGGGTGCAGTCGTCGCTGTCCTCCGCTTTTAACGTGATAATGTTATCCTCGCCAAATATCAGGTAAGGCGTAATATCGAACGAAAATGCGGCATAGGCCCCTTGATGGCTGCCGGCAAGCACACCGTTTACCCATACCTTGGCGATATAATCCACGGCCTGAAAATGCAGGATTACCCGTTTTCCTTCCGCTTCCTTCGGAATCGACACGTTCTTGCTGTACCATACCCGCGAATGAAATTCCGGGGTGCCGATACCACTAGCTTGGGTTTCATACGTAAATGGAACAGTAATCTTATGACTTCCTGCCAGCTGTTCCTGCCATTTTTCGATTTCCCCGACGTTATCGTCGTCGAAGCGGAAGTCCCATTCGCCGTTCAGGTTCATCCATTTGTCGCGCACGAATTGGGGTCTTGGATAATCTTTGATATAGCCCTTGGTTGTCATCTTGCTCCTCCAGAAAGTTATTTAGTTCTAATCTCCAGTGCATAGACCGATGCCGGACGCAATGGATAACCCGCCTTCCAGACTTCGAACGGAATGGAGTTGGACTTGCAGGAGATGTAATCCGGGGCAAAGACGGAATTAATATCCCACTCGGATTCTCCAGTGATTTCATAAAGCACAGTGTCTTTAGCAGCTTGAAGCTCTCCAAGATCCAAAGCAGCCCTTACCTCTTGCAGACTCCGGTTGACGATAAACAGAGTGATCGTGCTTCTGTCTTTATTTGTGCATGCAGCGACATCCAGATCCGGCAAGGCGTCCAAATCAATCGGTGCCGGTTTGTTGGATTGAACAGCGAAGGTGCCGCCCTCTACCTTTGCCGGAAGCATGCTGGAAATATCACGTCCCGCGTACAGCTTCATAACTTCGTAAGTAGGCGTTCCGTATACCTTGAGCGGATGCCCGCTCCAGCCGGGAGCTTTCCCGCAGTATTGATCGGCATAATAATCGCCTACCCGGATGCAGCCCCCGAGCCATCCGTTCACCAGATCGGAGAAGCTGCCGATGTGTACTAAATCGCTTGAACGCAGCATTTCGTTAAGATTGGCGGCGTTAGCGACCGCCGCGCCCAGCGTATGCTCATCCGGCAATCCTTTTCGCACATTATTCGGATAGTACATCGTATTGTATTCAGTAATCGCCAGCTTCACATGGCAGTGCTTCGGGTTGGCGAGGATTTGTTCCCGTGTCTCTTCAATGTTGAGCCGCGTCCATTCCGGGAAGGCCGTGATTGCTTTATAGCGCTCCTCCGCTGGCGTACTCCGGTCCATCGCAAAACGATTGTAGCCGTGATACAAATGCAGGGTCAGATAGTCGATTCTTTCCCCCGCGATGTCCAGCACCGCCTTGTTCCAGGCCTGATCGGTATGTCCGCAGGCAAGAATCACAATCGAAGGATCCGCCGCTTTCATCGCTTCGATGAAGGATAAGGTTCGCCGTGCGAACTGCTCGCCCGTACAGGTCCCTACCTGCCAGGCTCCCCATACCTCGTTGCCGATTTCCCAATACTTGACGTCGTACGGTTCAGGATGTCCGTTCGCGGCACGCTTCGCCCCCATCGGCGTGTCGATGCCGCCGTTGCAATATTCAATCCACTGCGCAGCTTCCTCCGGAGTGCCCGAGCCGTCATTCACGCAAATCAGCGGTTCTACGTTCAACTCCCGGCAGAAATGGATGAACTCATCCGTCCCGAAGTATTTACTGGTCCATCCTCCCCATGCCTCATTGAACATGACAGGGCGCTCAAGCACAGGTCCGATGCCATGCTCGAAGTGGTAGGCGCTAATATAGTTACCGGCCAACCTCATCATGCCGGCATTCAAATCTCTCGACATTTCAACGACTTCCCGCTTCACGAGTCCGATATGATCCTCGGGGAGGAGGGACACGTGATCGATCCACAGCATGCCGGTAGATACACTGTCTCGCCATCTCGGATGTTCAGCCGGCACGTATACCCGGAACTCCGCATCAGCGCAGTCCCGGCTGACCGCCAGCACCGCTTCATACTCTTGCCAATTGTGGCTATTCAGCTCGATGCGCTCCAACCCCAGCCGCTCCTGGCTGAGCCGGTCCACAGCCTCAACGATCACATAGTTAAGCTCGATCGAGGCTCTGGCCACCAGCTTGACCGTATATTTCATCGGCCCTTTGAATGCAGTCTTCTGAGCTATCCCTGCATAGGCCTCATCATCGCTCAGAATGTGGACCCGCTGGGCGCGTCCCGAATGCTTCGGTGCGGATGCCTCCAGCGCGTACTTGGTATTCCGTCCGTTCGTAAAGGCATACCAGCTTCCCGACACCTCCGTCTTGCTATCCGCCTCGCTCTCAAAATCCATGTCTTTCAACGGAAAGGCCAGCATGGCCTCCATATGATCGCGTATATCCTCCACGAAATGACCGAATAAGTATGGATTGATCGTATGTTCGCTTACCCGGCTGCAATCGATTGTAATCGTCGCTTTATTGTTCAATTTTCACCCTCCATTGCCATTTGCCATTATCCTTTAATCGATCCGATCATGACGCCCTTAACAAAATGACGCTGCACGAAAGGATACATAATCAGTACCGGCAGACTGGATACGATAATAACCGCATATTTAATGCTCTCGGAAAGAAGAATCTTCTCCTCCATTCCGACGTTGCCGCCGTCCACGCCCGCAGACTGGCTGATCATCAAGATTTCCCGCAGCACCAATTGAAGTGGATACAGATCTTCCGTGCGGATATAAATCAGCGCATTAAAGAAGGAGTTCCAGTGGCCGACCGCATAGAACAGAACCATGACCGCCAAAATCGGCTTCGACAGCGGCAGAATAATGCTGATCAGCAGCCGCCAGTTGGAGCAGCCGTCGATATGGGCCGCCTCCTGCAGCTCCCAAGGGATGCTGGATTGGAAATACGTTCTCATAACGATCAGATTGTACGTGGAGATGGCCCCGGGAATAATGAGTGCCCACATTGTATCGACCATACCCAGGTTTTTGACGAGCAGGTAACTCGGAATCAAGCCACCGCTGAAGAACATAGTTAGTGTAATAATTAGCATGAGTCCCTTACGCCCCGGTAAATCCGGTCTTGATAAAGGATAAGCCGCCAACAGTGTCATAGTAATATTGATCAGCGTACCGACGACGGTGTAAAAAATCGAATTTCGGTAACCAATCCAGATCTTGTCGTTGTGCAAAATGTTATTGTAGGCATCCAGTGTGATTCCCTTCGGAAGCAGCCACACCTCCCCGTTCAACACCCTCGCCGGGTCGCTGAACGAAGCGCTGACTACAAATACCAAAGGATAGAGCACGATGATTATAATCACCGCTGCGATGAAATATACGAGAACATCGAACCAGCGTTCATCCGATGGGCCTTTCACGATTGCTTCTTTAGGCATTATTCGTCTCCTCCTCCATTACCAAAGGCTCGTCTCCGACGTTTTCCGTGCGAACCGGTTCACCATCAGCAGCAGCGTCAGGTTAATCAAGGAGTTGAATAGCCCAATTGCAGCGGTGTAACTGTATTCTCCCTTCAAAATCCCGGTGGTGTACACGAAGGTGGAAATGACGTCGCTCGCTTCGAGGTTCAAGTTGTTTTGCATGAGTAATATTTTCTCGAAGCCGATGTTCATGAATTGGCCGATGTCCAGAATGAGCAAAATGACGATGACAGGAACGATCCCTGGCAGGGAGACGTGCCAAATGCGCCGCATGCGGGAAGCTCCGTCCATCTTGGCCGCTTCGTACAGCTGCGGATTGATACCGCTAAGCCCCGCGATGTAAATGATCGATTGCCAGCCCATGTTTTGCCAAATGTTCGAGCCGATAAAAATCGTCTTGAACCAGCCTGCCGATTCCATGAAGCGGGTCGGCGATCCTCCCAAAGCCTGAATCAGTGTATTGATCGGGCCGGTAGGCGAGAGGAACACGGTTAAAATTCCTACGATAACTACAACCGAAATAAAGTGCGGGATGTAGGTAATGTTTTGCAGCAATTTGCTGTATGTTTTGCTGCTAATCTCGTTAATGAGTAATGCCAGCATAATCGGGATCGGGAAAGCAACCAGTAAAGAAATCAGATTGATGGACAGTGTGTTCCAGAGCAATCGCCCGAAATAGTAAGAATCGAAAAAACGCTTGAAATGCTCGAGCCCCACCCAACTACTGCCAAGGATTCCCTTGCCCGGGGCGAAATTTTTAAATGCAATCTGCAGCCCGTAAAGCGGGCCGTAATGAAACAGCAAATACCATGCGATCGGCAAAAGCAGCATGAGATACAAATCGTATCTCTTGGCGATTTGCCGGATAAGGCGGCTGCCCCGTTCCGGTCGGAACTGGGGCGCCGCGGCAGTCTCATGGATTTCTGCGTTCTTCATGAACATCCACTCCTATCCCATAGAGGATCTGCCTTATTTAGCCATTTTGTCATATGCGTCTTGATAAATTTGCTGAAGCTCTTCGATGTTCATCTTTTTCAAAGTGGACTGGAATTCATCCCACTTGTCGAAGCTCAATGAGCCTGCAATGAATTTCGTGCTTTGTTCTTCATAATACTTGTCGATATCATTGCGGAGCATATTCACCTTTTGAGCTGTTGCTTCGTCAAACATCGGAGCCGCATAACGGATTTTCGGCATGTACGGGTCCAGCGCCTTTTGCGCTTCCTGAACTTGCGGAGGATTGATGTACGAACCGACGTATTCACTGATCAGGTGAGGCGCGCCTCCGCCGGCATATGGCGTAAGCTTCGGTTGAGTCTCAGCCGTCGAGAACTCAGGCTTGTAGGTTGGAATTCCATCTACCAGCTCGTAGTGCTCGCCTTCCCGGCCGAATCTAAGCAGGGTCGAGCCTTCGTCGCTAAAGAAATAGTCGATCCAACGCATGGACACTTCAGGATATTTATTGACCGAAGTGATGGCAAATGCACCCTGGTCGCGCGGAACCGGAGCGTTTTGGCTTTGCAGTCGATCGCCATGCGGTCCTTCAAACGGTGCGATACCGGTATATTGATCGGAAATCGGCAGGAAGTTATTATTCGTCTGGTCAAAGAATATCCCTGTATTGCCGGAACCTTGTTTCGCCAAATATTGGGCTTCGGTTTGAGAGAATACTTCATGATCCAGCAGATTTTCCGCATACAGCTTGTTCAGGTACATAAGCAGTTCTTTGTTGCGCTCGCTTCCCATCCAGATTTCGACCTTGTCGTCTGCAATGTTGACGTTATAGCCGAATTGAAGGTCAAGACCGAACGATCCGCTGAAAGCAGCCACAATAGGAAGTCCAACCACACGAGAGGTCATAGGAATTTCATCCTTCTGTCCGTTTCCGTTCGGATCCTGATCGCGGAAAGCAACCAGCACATCATACAACTCATCAAGAGTTTCGGGCACCTTCAGGTTCAACTTTTCCAGCCAGGCCGTATTAATCCATCTCTTGTCTGTCCGGGCCGAATCTAGCGTAACAATGCCGGGAATCGTATAAATGTGACCTTCTGGCGTAGTGATCGATGCGCGAATTTCAGGATACTCTTCCATCAGTTTGTTAAGATTCGGTGCATAGTCCTTAATCAAATCTTCCAATGGAATCAGTTGCCCGCCGGCTCCGTAACGCACGGCTTCCAATGGAGTAATATTCGAGCGGTACATGATGTCAGGCAACTCATTGGATGCGAAGAGCAAGTTTTTCTTCTCCGGGAATCCGTCTGTCGGCGCTTCAATGAATTCCATCTGGACGTTGCTCATTTTTTCGTAATCCTGAAATACCGGCATCTCCTTGAAAGGTCCGTTGACCGGAGCGATCCGGGTGAACATTTTCAGCTTCACCGGCTCCTGTACAATCGGGAACCCATCTTTACTTACCGTCTGATTTCCCGTCCCCTTGGATGGCTCAGCAGCTTTGTTGCCATTGTTGCCATTGTTGCCCGAGCTGCAGCCCCCGAGCGCCAGAGCGGCAATAATCATCAAGCTCATCGCCGTTCTTCTCCATTGTCTTTGCATTACGAATACGACCTCCTTCATCTTGTTCCTTGCCTCGTGTTGTAAGCGTTTCCTTTGATGTGTTCCCATTATAGTTCAGCCGCTCGAACTGCAAATTCTACATATTTGACTATTTACTATACTTATTTTACGGATTTACTCACCCGGGCCGGCCGGCTCATATAAGCATGCGGCGTCATGCCGGTGGATTCCTTGAACACTTTGAAAAAGTAGTTATATGTGGTGAAGCCTACCTGACTGCTGATTTGTTTAACTGTAAACCGCCCGCTCTCCAGCAGCTTGCAGCTTGCGTCAATGCGAACCCGATTCACATATTCGGAGAAGGTCATCCGGGTCTCTTCCTTGAAAATCCGGCTCAAATAAGAAGTATTCAGCCCGATTGCCCCCGCTGCCAGCTCCAGCGTAATGTAGCTTTGATACCGTTCCAGAATGAGCATGATCGCTTGGGAGACATGCCTTGAATATGGACCGGATGCCTGACGCTCGCGAAGCCGGTCCAGTAAGCTCTCAAAGTAAGTAAGGAGCCATTGTTCGATTTCCGCCATGCTTCCGATATTCTCCAACTCTTCCCGGGAAGGTAATCCGACCGCCGCGGCATCGTCCATAGGCACGGTCTTCTCTCCGATCGAGAGTAATTCGCTGACGACCATCTGAACGCTTTGCGAATGAAGCGGCAGCTTCCGAATGGAGGTAAAGACGGCGGAGATCAACCGATGTACCTCTTCCTTATCAAGTCTTTCAATAGATAGAAGAAGCTGCTTCTGTTCCTCAATGGTCAACGAAAGACGCGGGCTGCTTGAACCGCGGTCCTCCTCCTTCAAGGAGGAGGAGGACGCATCGATGGACCGCTCCGCCCCGCGGTAACTGGCTTCGAGCTTGGACATGCTGCCGCAAATATGCCCGACCGCATAAATACATTTCAAATTCAGGAACAGCTCCAGCGAATGGCTGACATTGCTCATGAGCCTTGCAGCTTCACTGGCGGCGGCTTGTTCGCTTCGCTCCTTGAAGGCAAACACCACGCCCAGGCGGCCGTTCTCCACATATACCGCCATCCGCTCAGCGGGATCTCCAAGACTCTGCTGTACGAGTTCCACGGCTTGGCGGACCAGACGGTTGATCTGCATATCGCTGCGCGATTCTGTCAGAAGCCGGAACGGGACGATTTGGACCGCGGCTGCCGCAAACCGCACCGAATTGGCAAATAGCCGACTCTGCCGGATGTCCTCCTCCAGCGTTTGCGCAGCGCCCGGCACGCCGATAAGCATCTGAGCTACCGATTCGCGCACAGATTCCATCCCTTTCCCCTCGTCCGCTTCTCCGCCTGCCACCCTGGAACCAAGCTGCTTGGCTTCTTCCTGCAGCTCCTGTTCCGCTTTTTTCAGAATGGTGATCAGGGATTGTTCATCCAGGCGGTGTTTGAGCAAGTAATCGACGGCTCCGTTTCTAAGGCATTCGCGCACATAATCATAGTCATCATAGCTGCTGAGCATAATTGTCTTTACGGCCGAGCCTGAAGAGCCATAGACCCGCTGTACGCTTCACCGCTTAATTCAAAACCATGGCTCTTCCAATCCGACATCGCCCCCAAATGGTGATGCACCAGCGGTTCGTCATCTACTAACATTACTTGAAGCATCTGCTAGCTCACCTCCCTTGGAGATTGTTGGACCTGATCTATTTGAGGGAACCGGATTACAACCTTGGTGTACAGCCCTTCTTCACTGAACAGCTGAATTCCGTAGGGCTCCCCGTACATGATCCGGATTCTTTCATGCACGTTGCGCACACCCATGCCGCTAAAGCGGGACGGGCTCTCATTCTTGCTGGTATCCCCCAGAATGGAATCGATTTTCTCCTTGGATATTCCCGGCCCGTTATCCACAATTTCAATCATTAAGTCCCCTCTTTCCCCGTACACCCGGATGAGAATGAATCCGCCCTTCGCGGCCAAGCCTATTCCGTGCTGGATCGCATTTTCCACGATCGGCTGAAGCATTAGCTTCAATACCCGGCATTCCAGTAAAGCGTCATCCTCAACCTCGATATGGACAGGAATCGGTTCCATGTACTTATACTTCACGATGGAGACATAACAGTTCACATAATCCAGCTCCTCCCTGACGGTCAGGAACTCGTTGGAATTGCCAAGCACGCTTCGCATGAGTTCGATTAAGGAGCCGGATACCTCTTCGATATTCGGTACTCCGTTCAAATGGGCCAGGTACTTGATCGTATTAAGCGAATTGTAGAGAAAATGGGGGCGGATCTGCGCCTGCAGCGCCGTCAGCTCCGCCTCGTGCTTCGCCTGCTCGCTGATCCGGATGTCCTGCATCAAACGCTTTAAATCATCGATCATGCTAATGAACACCCGGTACAGATCGCCGATCTCGTCCTTCGTTTTGATTTCCGTTTTCGGAAAAGACAGATTTCCGTCCTTGACCCGCATCATCATCGTTTTTAACCGCCTGATTTGCAGGGTCGTACGCGAAGACATTTGCAGCGACCCGAGCAGAACCACGGCGAAGACAATGACCGAGACCTCGATCATCAGGTTACGGATTCGGACGGACTCGCTCAGCAGTGAGTCAAGGGGGACAAGCGCCCGGGTAACCCAGCCGGTATGCTCGGAGCGTTGGGTTACGACGATATAGGATTTGCCATCGATCTTTTGTTCCTTCGCTCCTTGGAACGTTCCCGCATTCCCATCAATGACCTGCTGCATTTGCGGCGAGACCGAGGACGGGGCGGAATCGGACTGGTACACAAGCTCCCCTTGTTCGTCCAGGACATATAGAATGCTGTCGGCGGTCGGTTTCACCCCGTACGTATTGCGGATGAAATCAAACTTCAAATCCACCATCACCACGCCGATCGTCTCCCGGTTATACCGAATGACCCGCCCGACGGAAATGGCATCCGAGGTGCCTTTTTGCTTGAAATAGGCATGGCGTTCTCCGTTGTTCAACATGAATTCCATCGTCTTCGTGTCCAGAAAACTGCGGTCGATCCACGGACTGCCCGTAAAGAATACTTTGCCGTTTAATCCGATCACCGCTATTCGGGATATATAAGGCTTGTAAGAGAACAGCCCCGATAGAAACTCGGTAAGCCTCTTCTGCTCCTGAAACCATTCGTAGCTGATTTCTTCACTGGGGCTCAGCACCGTATCGATCACCGTGTTCTTGTTCGTGACTGCGACCGTGTTCAGACGATCGATCTCCTCCAGCATGAGGTTGAGCGATTCATCGGCTTGGCGGATACTGTCCGCGACAGAAGTAACGGCGTTATGCTTGATCGTCTCTCGCATGTTCATGTAGACAATCGAGGCAATGGTCACGATGGAGAGAAGGCTGAGCAGCCCGAAGGCAAGAAATATTTTCCCCTGAATGCCAAGCTTCGGCGAAATTTTGCTGAATATTGATGTGAATTTCAAGTTGGCCCCTCCTTATCAAGTATCAGGGAAAATCACATGAAGTAAGCGCTATCAAAAAAGCGATTCATTCTTCAGCGGCTGCCGGCCGAGCGAACGTATAGCGGCGGCTTGTTGTAAAAGGACTTGAACGCCCGCGTGAACGTATACAGGTTCGGATAACCGAGCGATAAAGCGATTTCCGTCACGCTCGCATCGGTTTCGACCAGCAGTCGCCTGGCCTTCTCCATGCGGATGTTCTGAATATATTTTTGCGGGGAGACACCGACCTGATTGGTAAAAGCAGAGGAAAAATAGGAACGATGAACGCCGGCAAACGCCGCGACCTGCTGAACCGATATCCCCTCGGTAGCGTGAAGCTCCATAAAATCCATGCATTCGCGAATCCAGCCGGAAGGTTCCGAAGCATGTATAGCGGGCGATTCCGTCATCAGACCGGCCAACAATTCGCAGGCCAATCCTTGGAGCTCCAGTGAAACCGCCGGATTCCACCGCTCGAATCGCGCCATCGCGCCGAGCATGCGGTCCAATGCATCCTTAAGCGGCGGCGTCATTTTGTCGTTTGCAAACGGCCGCTCCGGTGTAATTCCGGCAAGCTTCAGCAGGGGCATGACCCGGCCTCCGTCCAGAGCCAGCCAGTTCATACGCAAAGGCTGTTCCGAAGGAAGCAAATAGTAATGGTAAGTCTGTCCCGGGAAAAGGCAGAACAAATCATCCTTCTGCAATTCCACCTGCTGATCCTCATATTCGAAGCTAATCTTCCCTTCCAGTACAAAATGAAGGCTGTAGCATTCAATTCTTTTCGGACCCACCTTGTAATTAGGCTTAGCGAGACTACGGCCCGCTCGAACAGGCCATAGCTGTCCCTCCCGATCCAAATCTCCGGGCGTGTAATAGATAAACTCGGCGTATTCGTAATCATATTCCTGCATATTCCATACCGCCTGAGACATAATCCCCCTCCTTAAATATAACAAAATGACAATTTCAATCTAACACTAAGCTATTTATAAATCGTTTACATTACAATATTATCATAATAGGAGGCGATTGAAATTGTCCAGTAGACCTAACATTTTACTAATCACAAGCGATCAACAGCATTGGAATACGATCGGTGCGTTCAATCCCGAAATATCCACGCCGAACTTGGATCGGCTGGCCCAGCAAGGAACGACATTCGGACGGGCCTATTGCCCGAATCCGACCTGTACCCCGAGCCGGTCCTCCATCGTTACAGGGATGTATCCAAGCCAGCACGGAGCATGGACGCTGGGGACGAAACTTCTGGAGGACCGTCATACCGTCGGAGAGGATTTCAGCGAAGCGGGGTACAAGACCTCTCTGATCGGCAAAGCTCATTTCCAGCCATTGAAATCCACGCCGGAATATCCTTCGAAGGAAGCTTATCCGATTTTGCAGGATTTGGATTATTGGAAGGGATTCAATGAGCCTTTCTATGGCTTCGACCATGTGGAGCTTGCCCGCAACCATACGAATGAAGCCCATATCGGCCAACATTACGCGCTTTGGATGGAGGAACAGGGCTGCACCAATTGGAGGGATTATTTCCTTCCGCCAACCGGAACGATGGACCCGGCGCAAACGTACAAATGGCCGATCCCCGAGAAATACCACTACAACACCTGGATCGCCGAGCGGAGCAATGCACGTCTTGAGGAGCATAAGAAATCCGGAGAGCCCTTCTTCTTATGGGCCAGCTTCTTCGATCCTCATCCCGAATATTTGGTGCCGGAGCCTTGGGATACGATGTACGATCCGGATAACCTGACCATTCCTGCCCTGGTGCCTGGAGAGCACGACAAAAATCCTCCGCATTTTGGCTTAACACAGGAAGAGAATCCTGATTTCACCCATCTGATGGAGACTGGGTTCGGTATTCACGGCTACCGTTCCCATCATTATTACGAATACGGAGAAAAAGCGAGATTAACCGAATATGACAAGAAGAAGCTGGTCGCCGTTTATTACGGAATGATCAGCATGATGGACAAATATATCGGCAAAGTCCTCGATAAGCTGGATGAACTGGGGCTGTCCGACAATACGCTCGTCGTCTTCACGACCGATCATGGCCACTTCTTCGGTCAGCACGGTCTCCAGGCCAAGGGCGGATTCCATTATGAGGACTTGATCAAGCTGCCGTTCATCGTCCGCTATCCTGACCAGGTACCCGCCGGCAAAGTCTCAAACGCAATCCAGTCCTTGGTGGATTTGGCGCCGACCTTCTTATCGTTTTGCAATCTGCCGATTCCATCGTCCATGACCGGCGTCGACCAAAAAGACGTATGGCTTGGCAGCAAGAAACTGGCGAGAGACCACGCAATTTGCGAATTCAGGCATGAGCCGTCGACAATTCATCAAAAGACGTACGTCGATGATCGTTATAAAATTACGGTTTACTACAATCAGACTTATGGGGAAATTTTCGATCTTCAGGAAGACCCGGCAGAGCTTCATAACTTATGGAGCGAACCGGGATGTGAATCCTTGAAAAGCGAGCTGCTGCTTAAATACATTTGGGCCGAACTCGGCAAAGAACCGTTGCCTATGCCGAGAATTCATCATGCGTGATGTCACCGGTTGTTTCGTCTGAGTGGAAGTCGAGTGGAAGCCGGGAAACCTATTTGAATGCAAAAAGCGTGAGCGTAAGGGCATTGCCCCTTCGCTCACGCTTTTTTTAAAAAATAACGATACCTGCCACAGCGGCCAGCAAAATCACACCAAAGGGATGGACCTTGTATTTGGTCACTAAGGTGAGGCACCCGGCACAGATCAGCAGCGTCCCGGCCATAGACCAGCTCAACAGAGATTCGCTCCGCCCGCTAAGACCGAAGTGGATCGCGGCGTAAATAATTAACCCCGTCACAACCGGACGCAATCCGTAAAACGACGATTTGACCAAATCATTGTTCTGCAATCTTATGAAGGAAGCCGTTAAAATAATTACGATAATTAAAGATGGCAAAATGATGCCGACCGTGGCCGCCACGGCCCCCAAAAAACCGCTTTGCGAGTATCCGATCAATGTGGCTGTATTCGTCGCAATGGAGCCGGGTGCCATTCCCGCCAAAGATACGATCTCCTGAAACTCTCCGGCCTCCACCCAACCTTTGCCTGCCACCTCCCGCTGAATTAGCGTCATTACCGCATAGCCGCCTCCGAACGAAATGAGCCCAACCTTGATAAAAACCAAAAACAACTGCCACAACATGCGATGATCACCCTTCAGATGTAGTATTCCGGGAAATGCAACTCCCGTTTCTCTTCGGTCTGCTCCTTTTCCGTTTTTACGAACATCCCTTTACTTCGCTTGAACAAGACGATAGCTATCCCGGCAATCGGACCGCCAAGGATTAGATAGAAAGAATGAATTCCCGTAAATAACAGAAGAATTACCGCAGAGGCCGCAATGATCAGCGTGGCGGTATCCAGAACGGATGATTTCCACATCTTGAAGGCTGCTAAAATAATTAAAGAAATGACCGCGGCATGAATGCCTTTCAGCGCGGCTTCCACCTTTGCGTTATCTTTAAAAATGACACTAAGAAAACTTAGCAGAAAAACAATGAAAAAAGTAGGCAGCGTTATCGCCGTTACAGCAGCCACCGCCCCCAGTACACCTCCGAGACGATAGCCGATAAATGCGGCGCAGTTCACCGCAACTCCCCCGGGAGCTGAGCCCGAGACGGACACCATGTCTCCCATTTCCTTTTCATCCATCCATCGCCTCTTACAAACGATCTCCTGTTCGATCGTGGCGATCATCGCATATCCTCCCCCAAAAGTGGAAGGACCGATTTTCAGAAAGACACCAAAAATATTAAAGATTAGTTTCATTTGCCGGGTAACCGTATGGTTCATCCCATTTCACCCTCTATTGTCTCGTTATGCTCATCTATAAGAAGCTATTAGCATTATAGCACATTAATTTCATTTTGGATTAAAGTTTTAGCCTACAATTGTAAATAATCCGATAAAACCTCATAATAGGTCTATATAATATAGATTTTAGCCCGAGAAAATTCCATTTTGATATTATGTCGACTATTCTGATGATATTAGCTGGAAATAACTTATTGATGCCGTTATACTTGTGATATCCCGACTAATTAACTTGGAAATGGAGAAAATACATATGATGCCTCATTCCAATTCTTCGATAAAAAAACAGGTTTACGATCGGATTTCCTATCTCGGGACCGTCTCCAAGGCCGATTTGTTGACTCATTTTTCTTTGACCAGCAGCAGCATGACCCGCCTGCTGGATGAAATGTCCTCACAAGGTTTGATCGTTGTCTCCGGACTGGGCAGTTCCACCGGCGGGAGAAAGCCGATTCTTTTCCAGACCAATCCGAAATACCGTTATATATTCGGTTTGGAAATATCCCGCATTTACTCCACGCTCGGCTTATATGACATGCACCTCAATACCATATCCGTGACCCGCTGGAAAATGGACGGCACTATGACGCCCGAGCGGCTAGTTTCACATGTCACGAATGGAGCCCGGGGATTTCTCTCCGAGCACGGAATTTCGACTAGCGACGTTCTAGGCATAGGAATCGGCGCGGTTGGCCCGCTGGATCAAAAGAAAGGAATCATTCTTGAACCGGAATTGTTCCCGGCTCCATCTTGGACAAACGTCCCGATTTGCGAAATGCTGGGGGAGTCGCTGGGGATTCCGGCCAAACTCGACAATGGTGCAAACACGGCCCTAATCGGTGAACATTGGGCGCTCCGGACCGAAAACATCCAGCACGCCCTCTACGTCCACGCAGGGGTTACCATTCGTTCGGCCATGATGTCAGGCGGGCAAATTCTTCGGGGTGCTGTCGATACCGAAGGGGCGGTCGGCCAAATGATCATTCAGGCTAACGGGCCAAGACTTAGCGGCAAAGGCAACTACGGGGCATTGGAAGCATTCGTGTCGGTACCGTCCCTTGAGGAGCGTGTCCGCACGCAGTTAAAAATAGGACGCAGCAGCCTGCTGTCCGGCCTTTCTCCGGAACAGGTCAACTTTGCCACCTTGGTCGACGCCCTTTCGCAAGGCGATCTTCTGGTCACGGAACAATTTAAAGAAACGGCAGCTTACTTGGGGATTGGACTGGCTAACCTGATTAATGCCCTGCATCCGGAGTACGTGATTTTAGGAGGGCCTCTCGTCAGCGCGCATCAACTGGTCTTGGATGTCTCGCTGGAGGTCGCCAAGAAGAACATTTACCACTTTCCGGAATACAGCCCGGTCTTTACTCAGGGCGTGCTTACCGATGAGGCAGTAGCCACCGGAGCGGCCATTATGATTCTTCAGTCATGGGAAGGAAACTAAGGTCATCAAGCATTTACTTGTACTGGTAAGCCGAGCAGTGCATACACCCGGCTGCTTGCCCTGCCAGGTTAGTGCTTGAGCATGGACGGAAATGCCTTTCATGAGAAACTTCATGGTCGTTCCATGCAGGATATGGTATATTGTGGTTAAACGGGTTCAATTTTTTATGTTTTGTTGTGAAACCGGTTTCCCTAACCTAATGCCGGGAGGAATGCTCATGAAAGTTACGATTCAAGATATTGCAAAGGCAGCCAACGTAGCGAAATCCACCGTATCGAAAGTACTTAACGATTCTCCGAAGATCTCTAAGGAGACCAAAACCAGAGTACGGGAGATCATGGAGCAAATGAACTACACACCCAGCAGCATCGCAACGCGCTTGGCTAAGCGGAGTAGTCATAATATAGGGATGCTCATTGATATGGCCCGGGAAAGCGAGTATATGAACCCGTTCTTCCTTAATATCATATCCGGTATCGAGAGCGTCATCGGCCCGATGAAGTACGAATTGACGATTGCCAATATGCAGCAGGACGACCCGGAACGTAACGTAATAAACCGGCTTGTCCGTAGCGGCCGCATCGACGGATTGATTGCTAACAATGCTATTATGAGCGAAGATATGGTCAAGACATTGAACAGCCTCGACTTCCCTTTCGTGACGATCGGTGAATTTCATTCCTTGCCTGTACCATGGGCGGACTATGATAATGCCGAAGGGGGCCGGATGCTTACCGGTCATTTACTTGATGAAGGCTATCGCGACATCGCTTTTATC
This sequence comes from Paenibacillus sp. Marseille-P2973, assembly GCF_018101095.1. Classification (NCBI taxonomy): domain Bacteria; kingdom Bacillati; phylum Bacillota; class Bacilli; order Caryophanales; family Paenibacillaceae; genus Paenibacillus; species Paenibacillus sp. Marseille-P2973. Next base: position 145,073 of record NZ_JAGQEH010000003.1, on the reverse strand, counting down.
GGAGGGGAACCGTTAGAGAGAATCTTCACCAAACGCCACCAAGGATACAGGCAAGCCCTGCTGGAAGCCGGAATACCGTATCGGGAAGACCGCACCATTCACGGTGTAGCCGATGAGAATCACGGCTATCAAGCCGTGCTGGAATTGCTAAGAAACGATCATCCGCCGGACTCGCTCGTGTGCATGAACAATTACTCCGCCTTTGGGGCACTAAAGGCAATTCAACAAGCGGGTATAGCCATCCCCCGTGAAATTGGTATTGCGACGTTTGACGATTATCCGTTCTCGCCGCATACAAATCCGCCGCTTACAAGCCTTTTCATCGATACATTCCAGTTGGGCGCTACGGCGGGCAGAATGCTGATCGAAGTAATGAACCAACCTGACCTTCCTTATCCTTCCTTACTTCTTCAACCAAAACTTAATATACGGGAATCAACCCTCAAAAGAAAAGCCGGACTGGAGTGAGACTCCTGTCCGGCTCTTTCTTTCCTTTATTACTATAAATCCTTCCAACGAGCGACGGTAACCGGGATGGTCTGCGCGCCTCCGGACGGGCTCAGCGTCCGATTATTGACGTCAGCCCCATTGGCTCCAACTTCTACGCTTGTCCATGAGCCCCTTGTAAATTTGTATTGAACCGCCGTCCCCGTCGGCCAGTTCAATGTAATGCTATAAGTTCCGTCGCTCTCCTTCGTCAACTGATATGCAGAATCGGCCGCATTCCAGCTGTTAAAGCTGCCGGAGATATACACCGGACTGTCAACCGGTGTGTTCGTCGGCACTGATACCCGGAACGTCACACTGTCCGCTTGCGGTTCGCCCGGGCTCAAATTCCCGTTCACCAGGCTCGACGGTCCGCTTCCAAAGTGATAATTATTTCCTCCATTATTGTCCCACGAGCCCGCTCCGTTATTGAACGCTGCCGTCAATCCCGTAGCTGAGCCAAGATCAATCGTGGCGACGCTGTAGCCGGCGAACGGTGAAGAACTCATTTGCACGCCCGGTGCCGTCGTCCAGGTCGTAGATCCGTCCAGTTTGTAATGAATGTATTTGGACGAGAACGAATCGTTCTTGTAGTAGATCGTTGCCGTATTCCCCGCTTGAGTCGTGACGGTAGCGGCCGCGCTCTCAGCAGATACATTACCCGCCGCATCGTAGGCCTTCACCGTGTAATTGTAAGTTGTGTTTCCAGCCAAGCCAGTATCACTATAGCTTGTTGTAGCCGTAGTTCCGACCTTCGTGCCGTTGCGGTACACTTCGTATCCGGTCACCGCCACGTCGTCCGTTGACGCCGTCCACGTTACGGTTGCTGAAGTACCGGATGCCGTCGCGCTCACGTTTTGCGGCACGCTCGGGGCGTTCCCATCAACGATTGGCCCTCCCGCCGTGATATGGCCGGTCGGGGTGTATGTCCATGTGCCAACGCCGAAAAGATAGTTTTGCGAATTGTTGCTGTCCCACGTTCCGGCGCCATTATTGAAGCAGGCTTCCAACTGGGTAGCCGTACCGATGTTGATCGTGATTTTGTTATATCCCGCATATTCTGAGGCTGGAATCGGTACGCCCGGAGCCGTCGTCCATGTTCCTCCTGCCGGACGATAATGAATATACGGTGTCGTAAAGCCTTGTTTATAATAGATCGTCACATTATTGCCTGCTGCCGTCGTAACAAGCGCTGCTGCACTGAACGCCGACAAGTTGCCCGCCGCATCGTAAGCCTTCACCGTATAGGAGTAAGACGTACTTGCCGCTAGCCCCGTATCCGTATAAGAAGTTGTAGCCGTAGTTCCAACCTTGACCCCATTTCTGTAAACTTCATAGCCTGTGACGGCGACATTGTCACTCGACGCGCTCCATGTAATTGTTGCTGAAGAAGACGAAGATGCAGTAGCGCTCACGTTCTGCGGCACGCTCGGCGCCTCCGTGTCCGGTGCTCCCGTCTTAACCGTTGCCGGTGGCGAGCTGGCTGCGGACTTGTTACCCGCCGCATCATAAGCCTTTACCGTATAGGAGTATGTCGTATTTACCGACAGGCCGCTATCGATATAAGAAGTGCCGTTCGCCGTTCCGACCTTGACGCCGTCCCGGTACACTTCATAGCCGGTAACCCCGACATTGTCGCTCGATGCCGTCCAGGTCAGCTTCACGCTAGTGGAGCTCTGAACGGTTGCCGTGACATTACCCGGAACTGTCGGAGCTGTCGTGTCCGATTGCGCCTTCGCGTATATTTTGGAGGAGTTGGCCCCGATGCTTACCGTAATCTGCTTGCCCGTCACACCTCCGGAGGCCACGGTTACCGTGTCGGAAGTATTGAGCTGATTCACCAGCACAGTACCGACCGCAAGCGTGCTTTCGACGCGAAGCGGGATCGTCACCGTCTGTGTACCGCTGGAAGCGTTACTGAAGACGGAAATGACCTCTTGACCCGTGTTGGCACCACTATCCATGCGGCGGGAGAAGGCGTACAGATTCTGAGCCGACCACATTTCACGCTGGGTGCCTTTGCGCAGAGCCTCGTGATTTTTGCGAATCTGATTTAGCTTCGCCACATATTTATAGGTGCTCGTATTTTCGTTGAAATAGTCTTGAATGACATTGCCGTTGGCGTCGCGCTTCACCATCGACCAACGGTTCCACGTATCGGCGATGCCTCCGGTAATAATGGAGCCGTTGCCGTTACCCTTGTTCTGCTCGGTGCCTTGGAAGACGACAGGTACGCCGCGCACCGTGAAGATAAAGGTCAGCGCGTTTTGCAATTTTTCGACGCTTCCTCCCGCTTCGGTCAAGAACCGGTTACGGTCGTGGTTGTCGATAAACGTTACCATATGATTGGCGTTGCCGTTATAGTATGAGTCCTGAGCCAATGTGCTCTTGATGTTGGATTCGAAAGACTGACCGTAAGCGAAGCTGTTTAGAACCGAGAAGAACAGCGGGAAGTCAAGCATTCCCCATTCTTTGTTCTGGCCTACCCAGCGCGAGACGAATTCCGCGTTGCCGTCGAAATTTTCCCCGAACGTATTCACGCCGAGCAAGTTCTGCAGTTCGCCGATGTCCGTCGGCTTGATCAGCTTCGCCGCATCCACGCGTGCTCCGTCGGCTCCCGTATAATCGAACCAGCCTTTAATCGAACTAAAGATGGCGGATTTGGCCGCAGGCACGTCGAAGTCAATATCGTCGAGTCCGGCCAAGTCGTGATTCTCGATGTAGTCCTGGGCCCATTGCGTGTAGTTGCCGTCAACGAGCGACCAGTTGATATCCCCGTTGTGGTGATACCAGGAAGGATTATTGAATGGAGCCGCCGGCTGCAGGCTCGGAATGTCATAGTAAGCTTGTGTCCCGAGCATGTAGTCACCGACATGGTTCGGCACGACGTCGATGATGACCTTGATCCCGAGCGCGTGCGCGCTGTCCACGAGTTCCTTCAGCTTTTCCTTCGTACCGAAGTATGGATTCGCGGCGTTGGGATCCTTCACGTTGTAACCGTGATAAGCCGTGTTGCGGCCGGTTCCGTTATTGTCCCGGTTCGTCATCTGCGGCTCGGCGACAGGAGAAATCCAGATTGCCGTATAGCCCATGTTGTGAATATACGGAAGCTTATCAATAACTCCCTGCCAATCCCCGCCCTTCATGTAGCGGAAATCTTCCTCGCCGTTCTCGGCATACCGGATGGCAGCTCCCGTGGCATTGTTCGACTTATCACCGTCGTGGAACCTGTCCACCATGATTTGATAGATGGTGTCGTTCTCATCCACGGTGCCAATACTTGCGGCGTGCGCTTGTTTCGGTGCAACAATGAACGCATTCACGGTAATCGACAGGAACATGATGGCGACCATAAAGATTTGAGTTAAGCGACGCTTATTAATCATCAATTTAATCCCTCCTTTGATTTATAAAGCGCTTACAAAAGGTAGTTCGTCTCTCTTCCCGTTACTCTCATCTGCCAACCTGCCACTGTTGTATGCTACTGTTTGTCCGGCTGCGAACTCCGGCTTGCCGATTTTATTCCTTTCGCGAACCTTTCGCTTCCGCTCAGCTCCTTCCAGGTTCATATAATTTCACCACAAAGGGAAACCGGTTTTCCAACAAGAAAATATCATGATTTTGCGTTGTTGTCAATATATGGATTATTAAAAGCTTTTTCCAAACTTCTCCTCTGATCTTGTCGTCCAGCGCTCCGTAAATGTCATAAATATCTTGATCCGTCGAGACATTTCCTTCAAAAAAAGAGGCAACTCACCTGCCCGTTCTTGCGGAAGAAAAACAAAAAAACTCCAGATTTCTCTGGAGTTTAGCATGTTATGTATGGTGCGGTCGAGAGGATTCGAACCTCCACGGGGGTTAGCCCACACGGACCTGAACCGTGCGCGTCTGCCAATTCCGCCACGACCGCATGTTGTCTGACTTGCAGGAAAGTGTTTTCCGCAGCGACAAGATATAATATACCACGCCGGTTATTTCGAGTCAACAGAAATTTAGTTCAAGCACTTTTAATCTCATGGGAATCGGGTTAAAATAGGAACACAAGTTCCCTTTAGAGATTTAATATGTATACAAAGGTGGTGTTCAAATGAAGGTTCCCGGCATGACGGAAGAAGAATTGGTGCTAATTCGAAGCGTAATTCTACTCCTAATCACCCGACGTATTTTGCAGCGTGATGCCCGTGTTTTAAAAGAATGCAGCACTTTGAGGAATCCAGAACTTTATACAGATATGATCCATATCGCAGAACAACGCGCATGTTTGATTCAGGAAGAGATTGGGGCGGAGCTCCAACAACTCGGAATCACATTAATCGGACTACACCAGGACGATCAAGGGGTTGAAGCCGAATATCTCTGCAGAGAATATCGTGGTCACATGAAAATATCGTGGCAGGCTCTCCAGAGGGAAACTTCTTTCCGGATCCGAGCCTATTTAGGAAGCGCTGGGGTTCCTCTTCCAATGTGATCAACAAGTCGTCGTTCTGATCGTAAAAAAAACACCCCTACAGACCAATATTTTCATCTGCAGGGGCACCTTGAACGGGTAATTTTTATATTTTCATTACGGTTTCCTTGGGTAAACACATTAGTATCTTGCCACGGCGCTAGTTAATCGGAGTTTCCCCCAAGGCTTCCTGAACCCGGATCACGCCCTGAGACAAAGCATTTCCGGCCAGTGCCGCCGAGGCGACGGCTACCGTCTCCAGAAGCTCCGCTTCGGACGCTCCTTTGGATTTGGCTTCAGAGGCGTGATAATACGTGCACACTTCATTGTTGGTGGACAACGCAATGCCTAGGGCAATGAGTTGCTTCGTCTTTGCATCCAGCACTCCGTCGCCAAAGCTTTCTCCGGTAAAGGCATGGTAAGCCTCCGTCGCACCGGGAACCGCTTCTCCGTAATGACTGATCTGATCTTTATAAGCCTTGATTTTGTCGTTGACGAGTGACATAAGGTATTAGCTTCCTTTCTGCAGGAGATTAACTTCCTACCTTACGTTGTCCCGCCATGCCAAAAATATGCTATTCCTCCGGCAAAACCCTCGGTTCCCGGGAAGGACGGTAGCTATAGCTCCGGTCCAGCTTGACTACATTCCGGTTCGGTCTTCGAATCAATACATGAGTTTCATCCCACGCGACGACAATGCCCCGGATATCGTTCTCGGGGATCGCGTCCCTCACAACGCGCACCTTTTCCCCGGACAGTCTATATTCATTCAACTCTTCATCGGAAATCATTGAAATCACCGCCTTATAAGAAACTTACATTCATTATCTTAACAAAAAAAGACTCCGCAGCAAACTGACGGAGTCCTTGAATATTCCATACTTTCTATCCGGCATCACTTAGTCTCATCAAGAACCGACCGACCAGCCTGCGGCTAATTGTGATACACCCTTAACGCTGAGCATGCTCCTTGCTGTCGTTCTTCTCAAACCAGAAATCAAGCACTTTCGCGGACATGACCCGTTGCTGCAAGTAAACAACCTGCTGCGGACTGAACTCCTCTTTCCAGGCAACACCGAGTTCCTCGCACAGCCCCGCGATCGTCAGCAGTTGTGACCAGGCCACGTAGCGCTTATACCAGAAGAACTGGGGATGCTCAAGCATATAGGGATAAAGGTCATCAAATTCCGTATGTTTGCAATCCAGGGCACGCTCGAAAGTCACCTTGGCTTCGGACAATTTTGAAATAAAAAATTCCGCGTTCACTACAGATTCATTCCCCATTTTGTAAGCCTCCTCTCCCTAGTAATCCTCATTATAACGAAAAAAAAGAGGCCTGCAAAGAACTGTTGCAAAATTGGAACCAATTAATTTTCATGTTTTCGTTCTAGTCCGCGAAAATGATGTCTCCGCCCTCCAGCGAAGCGATTTTAGCGAGCGACTCCAAACGCACTCCCTGCTCGCGCAACGCATTCGCACCGAGCTGGAAGCATTTTTCGACCACGATACCTGCGCCGACCAACGTTGCTCCGGAACGTTCAATGATTTTCACGAGACCTCTGGCTGCATCTCCATTAGCGATAATGTCGTCGATGAACAGAATCCGGTCATCCGGCGAAATAAATTCCCGGGAAATCAATATATCCGTCACGATGCCCTTCGTAAACGAAGGAACCCGTTCGCATAGCATGTCCGGTTCAGCGAGCAGCGTTTTTTTGCGGCGGGCAAATACCAGCGGTACCCCAAGCTCATAGGCCGTAGCAAAAGCGACGGCAATTCCTGAGGATTCTACCGTAACTACCCGGGTTACGCCGTCATCCCGGAACCGTTCCGCAAATTGTTTGCCCATTTCCATCGTCAGCGCCGGATCGACCTGGTGATTCAGCAGTGCATCCAGCTTCAATACCTGATCCGATACGACCACGCCCTGCTCCACGATTGCTTGTTTCAATTTCTCCATTCCATTTCCTCCCGAACTAGATCTCATTTAGAGTTTGAGTCATGTCCCGTTCCCGGACAACATACCTTGTACTATATATAGCACATCGGCCGGGGGGAAAACCATGAAAAATGCCGTAAAAGTTATGCAAATCGCTTTCACTTATATCGGCACCGTCGTCGGCGCCGGCTTTGCTACAGGCCAGGAAATACTCCAGTTTTTTACCCGATACGGCAAATGGGCGGCCTTGACCATCCTCCTGTCAACGGTTCTGTTCATTTGGCTGGGCACCAAAATGATGCTGCTGGCGAGACAAATCAAAGCGGAATCGTATGAGGATCTCAACCGCAAGCTATTCGGCGACCGGATCGGCCAAAGTCTAAGCCTGTTTACCATGGTTGTTCTGATCGGCGTCAACAGCGTGATGCTGGCTGGAGCCGGATCGGTATTTATGGAGCATTTCGGAATGCATTATCAGATCGGCTTGTGGATTACACTCATTTGTACCTATCTGTTGCTTGGACGAGGCATCGGGGGCGTTATGAAGCTGAATTCCATTGTCGTTCCCATGATGCTGACCTTATCGCTGGCCATCATTTTCAATACCGCGGGCTCCCCGGGGGCGTCGCGGTTCTTCACCATTACCACAGATGCTCCTTTGCTCGCCGCCTGGGCCTCACCGCTGATGTATACCGCCTTTAATTTGTCGATGGCCCAAGCCGTGCTGGTCCCGATCGGCAGCCATACGGAGAGCCGCAGAACCATCGTTTGGGGCGGCATTCTCGGCGGTGCGGGCGTCGGGTTTATGCTGATGGCGGGACATTTCGCCCTCTCGGCCTACATGCCCGGCATCGTCCAGTTCGAAATTCCGATGGGCAGCATCGCCCAACAGCTAGGCACCGTCATTCAGCTCATTTATATCGTTCTCATTTTTATGGAGATCTTCAGTACGTTCGTCGCCGATGTATACGGGGTAACCCTCCAATTGAAGCAACGCCTGAAAATCTCTCCGAAACTGATCTCCATCAGTATTCTGATCATCTGCTATCTGACAAGCCAGTTCGGATTCAGCGCGCTCTTGTCTATCCTCTATCCCGCGTTTGGTTTGTTCAGCCTGCTCTGGGCGGTCATGTTAGGATTGTATCGGTCAAACGATAGATCGTAGCATCCGGCCGCACAATGCGCTCTTTACGCGGATTAAGGCATCTCAATGATCTGCGCTCCCGGAAACTGGGCTTTAACGCTTTCAACCACATGAGCATGGCATGTCATCATGATCACTTGGTGCCGCTCCGAAATTCGCTTCAGTACCGACAAGGTGCCTTCCATGCGTGCCGCATCGAAATTCACGAACAAATCGTCAAGCAGGACGGGCATCGCGGCTTGGCCGGACACAGCTCCAGAGAGAGCCAGCCTCATGGCCAGATACAATTGTTCGGCCGTGCCGCGGCTTAAGTACGAGCTGCTGATCGGGCCATGATCCCGGTGTTCCGCCATCAATTCCTGGCTTCCCATCTTCATAAGGATGCGCCGGTAGGTCCCGCCGGTCATTTCCGCCAAATAGGCTGACGCGGCCTGAAGAACCTGAGGCTGGCGCTCTTCCTCGTAAATTTTGCGGACCCGCGTAATCAACTCGTTGCATACCGCCATGACCGCATAGCGGTCAACCGCCCCGTCCAGCGCGGCCTGCTGTTCCGCTAGCTGCTGCTGCAGATCCTCCTGAAGGCCCCTTGCCTCCAGGCTCTCTTGCTCTTGCAGCAGCCGGCCTCGCCGTTCTTGCAGCTGCCTGCGCTCGGCTTCTGCTTCCTCGAGCTTCATCCTAGCCGCTTCCGCGGACCGTGTCAGTATTTCCTCCTGACCGCGCAGCAACTCCTCCAATTCAACCCGCTGAGGCTCACTCATCGAACTGAACAGCACAAGCTCCGCTTGTCGCAGCTCGGACTGAAGCTGCTGCTTTCGCTCCGCTTCGGCCCCGTAGCGCAAATATGCTTCTCCATCTGCCGCTCCACTTTCCTCGAGCAGGTGGCGCTCGGTGGCCTGAACCGCTTCCTGCCGATCCATGTTTCGTCCAAGCTCCTCTTCCAAAGGGATTCGCTTGTCTGCAAGCCGCTCGCGCCTTGCCTTCAAGTCAAGCTGAATTTCCAGCTCGGCCAGAGCTCTGCGCAGCTCGGAGGAAGCGTTCCAGACAGGGGATCCATTCCGATCTCCGGTCCATTCCCGGCAATCCCTTTCGAATGCATCGGCCGCTTCCTGCAAAGCGGTCATCTTGAGGGACAGAGCATCCAGCCGTCCGAGCCAATCCCGGCCTTGCTCGGCGAGCCGGAACACATCCAGCGCCGCCTCCGGGGACAGCTCGCCGTGTAAATGCCGCTCCTGCAGCCATTCTTCCCATTCCTGCGAGAGCCCGGCAAGATGGGATTCCCTTCGAGACATTTCTCGCTCCAATCCTTCCAGTTCCCGCGCTTTTCCTTCCGCCTTAAACCGGCAATCCTCGGCTGCCGTTTCCAAAGCTTCATGCCGCTGATCCCACAGCTGCCAATTCTCCATCAGCTTGCGGAGCCCGCGTTCCTCCTCTTCCAATGCCTGAGGCTCGGCGTCGACCCAGCCGGCATCTACACGCCCCGCAGCCGACAGAGGGTGCGTGATAAGCCGGGGCAACAGCTCCCGCAGTCTCCGCTCATCCGGTGAGGACGATAGGGGCGCCTCGCCGTGAATGCTGCGGCGACGCATTCTCCTGCCATCCGCTTGATTCCGGCTTCCCGACAATAAACCGGATGCCAGATATACATCAAAGCCCAAGAGGACAATTCCGCCGAGCAAAGCGCTCCAGCCGGATTTCGTCGTGAACCACAGCGCAGCGGGCAGCAATATCGTCAGGACAGCCGTCCCGGCCAGTAGCCGGCCGTACAGGGAATGAACTCGCGCTTGCGCAGCCGCCTCCGCTTCCGCCGCTCGCCGGTCCTCCTGCCGGGAAGCCGCTGCTGCCCGCCACCGGTCAAGCAGCACGCTGATCTCGTTCCACAACTCACGGATCTGCAATCGCTCCGCCGGGACTAGGTCCGCAAACTGACGGCGTCCGGCCTCCCTGCTCTCCTCAAGCCGCTGCGCAGCCTGAATATACGCGGACTTCAGACCAGCCGCTTCGCGTTCGAGCTTGTAACGCTCATTGTGAAGCATGTCCATTTCCTTGTCATAAGCATGAAAACGGCTCATATACTGCCGCACCGTCTCCCGCTCACCAACTGTTCCCGCAAAAGCCCGCAGCCGCTCCGCGGTCCAGTCGGCATGAATGCTCCGCAAAACCTGATCCAGCTTGCCCTGCATCTGCTCCGCTTCCGCCCGGAGCCCGGCGAGGTCCTTCAGCCCGCTCTCATACGAGGGCAGCCGACCGGCCAAAGCGCGAAGCCCGGCCTCCCGTTCAAGCACATCCGGCTGCAAAGCGAGAGCATTCTCCTCGCCTTGCAGCGCGGCGATTCTCCTTCTCAACTCGCCTGACTCGAGCCGCAGGCGTTCTCCCTCCTCCTGCAGACTCTGCCAGCGGGACAGCCCCTGCTCCGGAAAAGGACTGCGCTCCGGCAGCCCGTCCAGCTCGCCCCGCAGCGCCTCCAGCCTGATCCAATCCGGCCGGCTGGAGGCCGCCTTCTTCAGGAGAGAGGCCGTCCGTCCTCGTTCGGACAGTGCCGCTTCGACCGTTGCCAAACCGGCGTCGACCTCCTTAAGCTCCCGGAGCACCTCCTGATAGCGCGGAAGCAGCGATTTGGCCGCACCGGCCTGGCGCTCGAGCCGTTCCACGGCTTGCAGGATCTGCGCTATCTCCTGGTTCCGTCCCCGCGGCCGGTACAGCTTGTCCATTTCCTGGACAAGCTTCTTCTCGCCGCGCAGGACGGCGGCGCCTCCGCCGATCCCCGCGTGGAACAGGAAGCGGCTCATCTCCTCCGATTGAAGCGCCGACACCTCTTGCAGCTCCGTAAGGGAGACCGCGAACAGCTGGCGGAACATTTCCTTGGACATGCCGCCAAGCAGCTCGCGCTGCATCTCCTCCTGAGACAGCTCAAGGAGCTGCCCGTCCGCGCCGGTGCGGGTAATCCGCAGCCGGTCCCCCCGTGCGCCCGATAGGCCGGCTCCTTCCGGTGGCTGGGCGTAGCGCTCGATCAGCCAGCGCGTTCCGTCGTCGCCGGAAACGGCAAGCATTCCGCCGTGCGTTCCACCGCCGACCGGTTCATAACGCTGCGTACCGTATGTCCGCGAGGGAATGCCGAACAGCATGGCCCGGACAAAGCCTAGCAGCGTGCTTTTTCCGGCTTCGTTCGGGCCGTATAGAACGGTTACCGGTCCACCGAGCTCCACTTGAAGGCCATGCAAATGGCCAAACCCGCTAACTTGCAGCTTCTCCAATCGCATCAGGCGTTCCCTCCCTTAGGTCCCTCTTCGGTCAGCAGGGAGGAGGCCAGCTCCTGAGCCCGCTGTAACAAATCCAGCCGCTCATCGGAACCCAGCGATTTCATCAGTCCGCGCAAATAACGGTGCTCCTGGAGAGGCGCAAGCGCGGAATCCACCAGTGAATCCCTCAGTTCCGGCCTCATCTCGGCCTCGTCCGCCAGCCTCAGCAGTTCGCCGAGGAAGCTGTCCTCCTGGACCAATTGGCTCCTGTCAAAATCCACGCCCGTCTTTACCTTAAAACCGACGGGCCACACCACACCATGAAGAGCCGGCGACGGATCGTCCTCCATCCGCATGCTCTCCCGGCGCTGCAGCTCCAGCAGCAAATCAGCGCATTCCCGGCCTGACTGGAGCATATGATGCAGCGGTCCTCGTCCGGTAAACGTAAACCGGATAATACCGGTTTTGCCGCCCGCCGGATCCCTCGATTCCTCCAGCAGTTCTTCCACCCGCTCCTTCCAGGCCTCTTCCGTTGGCAGATCTCCGATCGGCACTTCCAGTTCGGTCCACCGGACATGGTCCAGCTCGCGGAAATGGAGAACGGCTTCTCCGTCCTCCGGGACATCCACGATATAACAGCCCTTCGGCCCGGTTTCTTTTAAACTTCGGCCCTGCAGATTGCCTGGGTATACCACCCATGGGGACATACTAAGTACCTGACGCTTGTGAATATGCCCAAGCGCCCAGTAATCATAGCCAGAGTCCCGCAAATCCTTCAGCGAGCAAGGGGAATAGGCATCGTGGCCTTCCTGTCGGTCCACGTTGGCATGCAGAAGCGCAATATGAAAGAGAGCGGAATCGGGATCCCGCCGAAAAAGAAGCGATGTATTCTCCGTTACCGATGCCGTCGGATAGGATATCCCGCTGACCACCGCGACAGGTTGTCCGTCGCTGCGCCGTCGTGCCGTAACGCTTTCAGGCCGGCTGCCTCCGAAGACCGTCACATTAGACGGGCTGGAGAGGCGCATCCGGCTGCTGCTTAGCGGATCGTGGTTCCCATGGATGATGTACACCGGAATTCCGTGCCGCTCTAACTTATCCCATGCTTCCTTAAGCCGCAGTTGGGCCCGGAGCGAGGAATCCGACGCATCATATATATCGCCGCTGACCACCAGGAAATCCGCCGCTTCGGACACGGCAAGGTCCACCAAATCGCCGAGCGCGGCGAAGGTGGACTCCCGAATATGGCTGCGCAGCCGGTCCGGCAACCCGGTCATTCCCGAGAACGGGGTGTCCAGATGCAGATCGGCCGCATGAATAAATCGAAATGCTGGCATATAATTCACTCTTTCATCGGTCAAATTGCAAATACAGTTTTTTCAGCTCGTGAACTACCCGATTCAGGGAATAATGGTTTTTCGCATAATCCGATCCCGACCGGGCCAACTCATAGCGATAGGCGGGATCGACGATGACCTTCTCCAGTGCGTCTGCCAAACGGACGGGATCCTCAGGCGGTACCAGCAGCCCGTTCGAGCCGTCTACGATTTGCTCCGCAATCCCGCCGACCTCAGAGCCTACGAGGGCCAGCGAGCAAAGCGCAGCCTCCGCAAATACCGACCCGAACGCCTCCGCACGGGAAGGAAGCACAAATATATCGAAAAAGGGCATAAATTCTTCGGGATGCAGCGTATATCCATAAAAAATCGTCTCATCATAAATGCCGAGCCGTTGGGCCAATTCTTCCAGCTCCTTGCGAATCGGACCGTCGCCGATAATATGCAGGACATAATTCAGCCCTCTCGACTTGAGCTCGGAACAAGCCTGTAGCAGGATATCGAGCCCTTTCGCAGGGACGAGACGGCACACAGTAACCAATTGTGCGACTTCATTCTCATGCGGCACCGGTTTGAACCGTTTCTCATCGAAACCGTTCGGGATGATGCCAATATTTTCAGGCTGAGTCACATAGGGACTTAAATAATCGCGAAAAGAGCGGGAGACCGTATACATTCTGTCAGTTTTGTGCTCCATCTCTTTATATAGGGAAGTAAGAAACCGGTGTTCGAGGCCGTTCTCCTCTATCCGTCCGTTCAGAATCAATTCCCGCTCATAGCTGGAATGGATGCTCTGAATCACCGGCGTTTCCGGAAAAACCTCTTTCATCGCCAAACCCGCGATCGGGTGATGGGCATGGATCAGATCATAGGAGCGTTGAAGCCGCAGCCTCGTCCACCAGAGATAATCACGGTACGTTTGAACATATTTTTGCACGATCGGACTTTCTTCAAATTCATGCCAATCGAACGTTTGAAATTCCACGGGGCCGCTGCCCTTGGAGCGAATCCGCTTGGGCAGCGAGAACAGCTCCATCTCCCAATGGGGAGCCTTGAACCGCTCTTGCAGATAAGGAATCATCGACGATACGCCCCCCGGCTGTTCCGGAGGAAAAAACAAAGCTTGCAGCAATTTCATAAGGGTTCTCCTTTGCTTCTCTTTCTAGTTTGCGGATGAACCGCTTGCTTCTCCATTATGCCATAGGCAGGACGGAACATCCATTCCCCTTTTGAGAATAAAAAAGGTTATGTTAAACTGCGAAAGTAACATTTCTTGTAAAAGATCAAGATTCAAAAAGTCAGGTTTCCAGGACCGAGAAGGTTGGAAGAAGATAGGGACTGAGTAGCGGAGCGTACATTAGGTACGTGAGCAACGGAAGGCCCGGCTGAATTCAAGATTCGACGTCGAATCCGCTTCATGATCTGCTTCGTCCTGGAAAGATGACTTTTTGAACAACCTTTAAAAAGGAGCATATCGCCGATGACCAAGCCAACCCTGCCTGACGCATTTCGCGCCCAGGTCTCAGCTATGCTGGGGGAAGCCGATAGTAAGTCGTTTTTCCGCAGTTACGAAGCTCAGCGGACCTACGGGCTACGCTTCAACACCTTGAAACTGAGCCCCGATTCGGCCGCAGCTGGAGAAATATCGGGGCTGTTCGGGCTTCGTCCTGTGCCGTGGTGCGATTCGGGCTACTTTTATGAGGGCAACAACCGCCCAGGCAAGCATCCGTATCATGCGGCCGGACTTTATTATATTCAGGAGCCCTCGGCCATGTCGGCCGTTGAACTGTTAAATCCTCAGCCCGGTGAAACCATATTGGACCTGGCGGCCGCCCCCGGCGGTAAAACAACGCAAATCGCCGCTAAAATGAAGGGCGAAGGGCTGCTGATCAGCAATGAAATCCATCCGCAGCGCGCACGGATTCTCGCCGAGAATGTGGAACGCATGGGGATCCGAGGAACCGTGGTTACCAACGCAACCCCGGCAGAGCTTTCCTCCCGCTTTCCGCTCACGTTTGACCGCATTATGCTGGATGCCCCATGCTCCGGAGAGGGTATGTTCCGCAAAGACCCTGATGCCGTAGAAGAATGGTCTCCGGACGCAGTGGAGCTATGCGCCGCGCGTCAATGGGATATCCTGCGTGACGCGGTCGCCATGCTGAAGCCGGGTGGCAAGCTGGCTTATTCCACCTGCACCTTCAACCGGCGCGAAAATGAAGACACGATCTCCCGTTTACTGACGGAGTATCCCTTCCTCAAGCTGAGCGCCGAGAAACGAATTTGGCCGCATCTCCAGGAAGGCGAAGGCCATTATGTTGCCTTGCTGGAACGAGCCGCCGACGGGGCGGTGGCCGAGAACTCGCTGCAGGCGGAGCCTGGGCGAGACAAGGACAGCAAGAAGCGTTCCGAGCGTGCAGGCAGCCGCCATCGCGCCGGACAAGGCGGCAAGTCCGCCGGCGGCCGCGATACCGCTGCTGCCTTGGACGCGTTCCGCGCCTTTGCCGCGGACGAGCTTCCCGGCTTCGCCGCGGACGGCGAGCCGATCCTGTTCGGCGAAGCGCTGTACCTGCTGCCCCGCAGCGAGGGGCTCGCCTTGAATGCGGAGCGTCTCACCGGCCTGAAGATTCCGCGTGCCGGTCTCCAGCTCGGCGAGTATCACAAGGGCCGGTTTATGCCCGCACACGCACTGGCCATGGCGTCAAGCGCTGCCGGTGACGATGCCGTCCGCGTCTGGACACTCGCGGCGGACTCACCTTCCGTCACCGCCTATCTCCACGGGGAGACGCTCCCCGTACCTGAAGATTTGCGCGGCTGGTGCCTGGTCGCCATCGCCTGCGGCGGGGAGAGCTTCCCGCTCGGCTGGGGCAAGGCGAGCGGTGGCCAGCTCAAAAATCACCTGCCCAAAGGCCTGCGGTGGCCCGGATAACCGGCTTTGAATCGCATTCTCAACAAAAAAATGACGGCGCGAAGATTTATCATCTCTGCACCGTCATTTTTATTTGAATTTAATACCGCTATACATATGTCATTCGGAATGGGTACCCGTTTTCCCGGTTTTCAGGTTATAAGTAAACACTTTAATCGGCTTATTGTCGAACGGACTGTCGTAACTGAACAGAAGGTTTCCGGTCGAAGTATCTTCGCCCAGATACCCCAGGATATCTCCATGGTAAGGGACATCATTGTTCCGGGCGTAGTCCAGATCATCGCCTGTCAACACCTTATCGTACATTTCCACCTTCGTGTTGTTTTTCAGGTCAATAACCGTAACAAATCCACTTCGGTTCGGCCTGACGACCAGATAATCCTTGCCCGCTCCCAGAACCGCATAGTTCTCATCTTTGCCGGCCAAGGTAGGCAGATCATATTTCTCAACCTCTTTGCCTTCGGAATCGAACACGCTCAGCGTCCTGCCGTCCGTCAGCAAAGTACGCTCAACATACTCATTCTTTGCCTCGTCCAAATATTGATAGTAAATCTCATTTTCTTCATAACGCTGGAAATAGCTTGCTTTCTTTTGGCTCACGATGGCGTTGTTACGCACGAGAACTCCATATACGTCGTAATTGATATGAGGCTCTCCGTGATTATCCATAATCGTCAACAGCATATTTCCATTGCTTGTCATAAACATATTCAGCGATATCAATTCCTTGAAATCCGCATCCACTTTTCCGACCTTAACCGGGGCTTGTTCATATGGGTGGGCAATATAAAGTTCTCCGGTTCCCCGCTTCAACCAAATGTTGCTGTTGACCCCAATCCCCTTCACGATTTCATTCGATTGGGAAATGCTTACCGTTTGTGTCTTGGCATTCCATTTAACATCAGCTCCGGTCGCTTCGGACAAAAAGCGCAGCGGAACATAAATCCTTCCATTGACCAAACCGAGCGGCGCCGTCAAGGTTTTCGCTTTGCCGTTCACAGTCGCTTTCTCTGAGCCGTAATTCAGTTTAACCGTCAACTCCGGATAAGTCATCGTCACTGTTTTGGAAGAGGAGTTCCAGAATACAACGCTCCCGAGCAGCTCTCCAATATCCCGCAATGGCAAATAAACCGTGCCTTTTTTGATGTAGGGAGCAGAATTCGGCTGAAATTCATCGCCGTTCATAGTGACCTTTATCCCGCTTGAGACTTGAGCAAGAGAACCGCTTTTTGCCGACGCCGGAGATGAGAACGGAAGCGAACCGGCGATCGTGACGGCCAGGGCGGCAATGGACACCATGGCGTGAATTTTTGATTTGAATACCATCGAGCAATACCTCCATTATGAAAATTAGGAAACCCAACCCATACACACATTAATATGACGTTTCAACCTCGCAAGAAGTTCCGGAGACCTCCAATTTTCTTGAATGGCAGTGAGCCAATTAGGCAATTAGAGGGACAGGAGGCAAGGCCATATCCTAATTCCGTAACAAAGAGGACTTCTGTCCATACCGTCTACCACGCTTTGCATACTATACGATATCCCGCATTACGACGGGATCAACATTCATAAAACAAGGGAGGAATAACAATGGGTGAAATTTATGGCGGCGGCTTCACTTCGACAGGAGCTATTTTGGTACTTTTCATCTTGCTGGTTATCGTTTCCCGTGCCTGGGTCCTGTAACGCACAGACCACCTGAGATTGAAAAACCGCCGGAGCTTATGGCTCGGCGGTCTTTTTTTTTTAGTTACCTGCTATCGCTGATTATTTAACGGACTCCTCAAGGCAATATTTTTCCAAGGCCAGCTTGACCCCTTCTTCATTGTTGGATGCCGTCACTGCATTTGCCGCCGCTTTAACCTCGAGCGGGGAATTATCCATAGCCACGCCGAGTCCGGCAAAGGTCAACATCGTTAAATCGTTGTAATAATTGCCGATCGCCATCACTTCTTCCGCCGGGATGCCGCGCTTTTCGGCCAGTTTTTTCAGAGCTGCGCCCTTTGACGCTTCTTTATGCATGATATCGATAAAAAAGTCGCCGCTCCGCAAAACGTTAAACTCCTGAGGCCAAAGATTCCAGTCCGCATGTATCGCATCCAGTTGCTGCATTTCCGCCGTAATCGTCATTTTCACGATCGGTTCCTTGAAATCGGCCCATTCCGGAAGATCCTTCGGTTCCATCATATAGAGATGGTACATATCGAGCGCTTCCTTGCTGAGACCCGACGCCCCCTGTACATACAAAGAAAATGTGGTGTTGACGTCATAATGCACGCCTTTCTCGCGGCAATAATCAATATACCGGTCCAGCCCTTTAGGGTCCAAGGCGAATTCATGCACGATCTCCTCGGTTTGCACATCAACGGTTGCAGCTCCGTTATGGGTTATTACATACCCTTTTAAGCCCATTTCCCGCATAAAAGGAATCGAGTTGACCGGAGCGCGCCCGGTACAAAGGACAAATTCCGTCCCCTGCTCCGCAATCCGCTTGATCGTTTCCGCCGTTCCCGGCGACAGTTCATGGTCATCATTCAAAAGAGTACCGTCGACATCCAGAGCAATCAGTTTGTATTTCATCTCTAAACTCCTTCGTGCATGATCCCAGCGCAGGGTACCCCCTGTCACGCCGCTCAAATCATGTTCTGTTTATTTTTATAGGAACGCAGCGACTCCAATTCCTGCCCGGTCAACTCGCGGAATTCACCGATCGGCAGCTCTTCATCCAGCAAGAGCGGGCCCATCGATATCCGCTTCAGATAGGTCACCTTCGAGCCAACAGCCTCAAGCATCCGTTTGACCTGATGGAATTTCCCCTCCGAGATCGTGAGGAAGATTCGCGTTCTTGCCTGACCATCCTCATAGGTGCCATGCTCCGCCACTTCCATCCGGGCCGGCAACGTTACATATCCGTCGTCCAGTTCAACGCCTGCGGCGAACAATTCGGCTTCACGATCCCCGATCCGGCCTACACAGTCGGCTAAATACGTTTTGGGTACATGCTTTCTCGGAGAGAGCAGATCATGTGCGAGCTGCCCGTCATTCGTCAAAAGCAGCAATCCTTCGGTATCCTTATCTAACCGTCCGACCGGGAAGGGCGAAAACACCCGAAAATCCACGGGCAGCAAGTCCAACACCGTTCTCTCGCGCAAGTCCTCGGTCGCCGAGATTACACCCGGCGGTTTGTGCAGCATAATATAAACAAATTCCCGGTAAAAAATCTTCTCTCCGTCAACCTCGATCACATCCGTGTTCGGGTTGCTCTGAATTCCGCTGTCCTTGACCACGGTACCATTGAGCGAAATTCTTCCCTGCTTCACCATTTTCTTAATGTCGGAGCGGGAACCGTATCCCAAATTACCGAGGATCTTATCGATGCGTTGCGTCTTTTTTCCTTCACTCATAGACTTAGTTCCACCTCCAGCCAACAGATGTATTGTAACATAAACATGCAAAATGCAGCCGCTCCTGGGGAGTAGCTGCATCTTTCCGATTCCGCATGAATCAATTTCGTTGTTTATTGGCTTCACGCGCTTCATGCTTGGCTCCCCGGCGGGGGCCGCGCTGCTGCGGAATATTCGGCGCGATATGCGGAGACGCTTGCTCTACCGCCTGGATCAGAATGGGGTCCCGCAACTCGATGCTCAGGTCATAATAATCAAACGGCTCCCGGTCATAATTCTCCAGCCTGCCCGCATAGACCTCCGCCTCGCTTCTTAAGCGGCCAAGATCGATCCCAAGCGCGTCTGCGGGATACGGCGCAAGCCGTTCCGTTGCGGAGCGCAGCATCTTTCTCCCGCCCGTGACGTTACCGTTCCGGAAATGATACAAACCGACCGCTACCTGAAGCAGCCCTTTATACAGCGGCTCCCTGTCCAGCTTAAGCCAGAGTTCTTCCAGCACCTCATGGCACTCGAAATAATCCCGGTCCCGATTAAAATAGATCAGGTAAGCCACGTACAGCGGCTCATAGCTCATCTCCGGGCTCCTCCACTTTTTTGGAAGCCTTGATCAAGCCTTTGACCCCGGCGAGCAGATCCTTCATCCCTTCCATATCATGGTTTTGCCACAAGCGGTCAAACCGCTCCTGCGCATCGATCGCTTCGGAAACGAGATGGTAAAAATACAACTGATGGATCGCTGCAAGCAACTGGGAGACGATATTCGAATTGTCCTCGAAGCTCTTCTGCGCGATCAGAATCTCCTGACGGATGCTGGACATTTCATTATCCAGTACATTCGCCGCCTCAGCAGCCTTCTTCAGACGCTTCCTCATCTCATCAGGAAGACTCTCTTTAAATTTATAGTTCAGGGAATGTTCAATCGTCGCCCAGAAATTCATCGCCAGTGTCCGGATTTGGATTTCGGCGAGCACGTTTTTTTGGCCGAGCGCCGTCTGTACCGGGTATTCCACGATCATATGGAAGCTGCGATATCCGCTTTCCTTGTAGTTCGTAATGTAATCTTTCTCATACAGTACGGTCAGATCCTTGCGCAGTCGGATATATTGCGCTACGCGGCGGATGTCCTCCACGAACTGGCACATGATCCGAATACCCGCGATATCCTCGATCCCCGTCTCCAGATCGTCCATCGAGACGTCCAATCTTTTAGCCTTATCGAGAATGCTTGAAATCTTCTTGACCCTGCCGGTCACAAATTCAATCGGAGCGTATTCCTCACGCTTCTTCAACTCGGACCGCATCGTTTTGAATTTAACCTTCAGTTCCTCAACCGTTTGCTCGTAAGGAAGCAAAAAAGTTCCCCAATCTCTATTGTCCATTGCGTGTGCCTCCTGTCTTCTCTGCTGTTAGCGATGGTCGGCCCCGACCGCTTCGGATATATGGGCGAAGCCGTCCCGTCTCAGCAGTTCCCGCAGCCCGCGATGCAGTTTGCGGTTAATTTCAGGTCCTTCATAAATCAAAGCTGTATATATTTCCACCAGACTGGCGCCGGCACGAATCTTCTCGTACGCGTCGGCCGCGGTAAATATGCCGCCCGATCCAATAATCGGCAGCTTGCCCCCGGTCTGGCGGTAAACCCGTGAAATGATGTCGGTCGATCTATCGCGCAGCGGCTTCCCGCTGAGGCCTCCGGTTTCCTTTGCGTTCGCGTGGGTCAAGCCCTCCCGGGAAACCGTCGTGTTCGTCGCGATCAAGCCGGATACCCCGCTATTTTGGATCGTAGCGACCATAAATTCCAACTCGTCATCGCTTACATCGGGAGCGATTTTTACGAGCACGGCCTTACTCTTTCCATGACGCTTGGCCTGGACCGCCATTTCTTCCTTTACCGCTTCCAGAAGAACCGACAACTCGTTCCCATGCTGCAGATTACGCAAGTCCGGGGTATTCGGTGAACTGATGTTCACTACAAAAAAGTCGGCGTAAGGATATAACACGGAGATACAATGCTTATAGTCCAGATGCGCGTCTTCATTCGGGGTGATCTTATTCTTCCCAATATTGACCGCAACCGGAATCGGTCTGGATTTTAGTGCTGCCAGCCGCTCCGCCATCCCTTCCGCCCCGCGGTTGTTGAAGCCCATGCGGTTGATTAAAGCCTCTTCCGGAGGAAGCCGGAACAACCGTGGCTGCTCGTTGCCCGGCTGGGCTTTGGGCGTAACCGTCCCCACTTCCATAAAACCGAATCCGATTGCGGAGAAGCCTTCCACCGCATCGGCATTTTTATCAAGCCCTGCCGCAAGTCCTACAGGTGAAGGAAAAGGAACGCCGAACAATTCCGTTGACAATTCCGGCGCCTTTGAGGTTCCGTACATGCCGCGCATCAGCGGAACCATGCCCGGGACTTTAGCCGCTGTATGTAGACCGCCGATCACAAGATGATGGGCTTTTTCCGGATCCAATTTAAAAAATATAGGTTTACCCAAATGGCGATACAACACTGTTTCATTTCACTCCGATCATTTCTGTCCTCACAAAAAAACTCCATATCCAGTTTAGCGGTTTCCGGCGCAAAAGAAAAGTTTATCTCTGCCGAAAATGCGGAAACATGAATATGGAAATTTGTTATGAAAGCCATTACAATGAAGAATATACTTCTGTAATTTAAGGAAGGGGATTAACCGATGTCAACGAAACGCAAACCTCCAACACTGCAACAGAAGAAGGATGAAGTCAACAAAAAGGCGCTCATCTGGACAAGCTCGGTCATCGCCGCTCTGATTATCGTAGTTGCCGCCGTCATCGTGATCGCGCAGCTTTAATCCAGCCAGTGGTATGTACGATGGGGATTGGTCTGATCCTGGCGGTCACTAAGGGCAAAACGCTCCTCGGGAACCAATTCCAGCTTCGGAAGAATCCCCTTTCCAATCGTTACTTTCGAACCCCTTGGAAGCAGATCAAACAGTTCCTCCACATCCTTCTTCGACATCCGGACACAGCCCAGGGACTGATCCTTGCCAATGCTATCCGGCTCATTCGTCCCATGAATCGCATAATTCGTGTCCGAAAGCTGCATGCCGCGACTCCCGAATTCGCCGTCATCCCGGCCGTTCGGATTCACGACTTTATCCGAAATTCGGAAACTTCCTTGCGGCGTCTTGTCTCCCCCGAGACCAACCTTATAACTTCTAATGATAATATTTCCGCTTACAACCGCCAAAGTGTGGGTCTTCGAGTCCACAATTGCCTCCAGCGGTTTCGTGAAGAAAGGTTCTTCCCCCGAACTCCAATACCCGTTCAGCGGTTTTCCCGCAGCTTCTCCCTCTTGACCACCGCCGGCAGTACTTACATCCTTATCCCCGTTCACACTCTGCTTCTTAAGCATTCCCAGCATCGGCTCGAACGCTTCCTGCATGATTGGGTCGCTGCCTGCAATCCAGTTATTCGGAAAAGTTCCCGTCAACCCCTTCAGGTTTTCAGGCCATTTGCCTTCCGATTGCTTGAACTGCTGTATGGCCGAAGCAAGAACCGCCAATGACTCCTGGCGGGTGATCCATGCCGCGGCGTCCTTCTGGAGCCTGGATACATCCGGCGGCTCGCAATCGCAGGTTTTAGCGTCGTAGGATTGAACTTCCAACATGCCGCTTGCCGGGCTTTGGGTCAACCCGTAAACGACAGGCATGTCTTCGGACCATACCGCCCACTTTCCGGACCGTTTCATTCCAAGCACCGCGGTCTCAAGGGCCTCCTCAGCCTTCCCGTCCTCAAATACATTTCCCAATGCCTTGTGCTTATCCCCGGCTTCGCCGAAATAAGTTTCCGCCGTATAAGCGAGCTTCGCCGGAGGCTTGTCCAATTGTGATTGCCCGGCCGGTTTACTACTCGAAGGCGTGACGGAATCCTGGCTCAAAGGTTCGGCTTCTTCCTCTTGTTTATCTCCGGCACCTCCCGCTGACATGATATGTCCCGGAGCATACGCGGACGGCAACCAGATTAATAAGAGCAGCACGAAGGCCAGCCCGGTTTTTCTCAGCAACTGAATATGTTTTTCCTTACGTCTGGATTCTCGCAGCAGGTTCTCCTGGTATTCCTTCCAAAGGTCGGCCGGTAGCTTGCTGGATTCAAAGGCCTCGTAAACACTTCCCGCCTGTATGTAACAATAATGCGCTTTGCCTTCTTGGCCGGTCGCTTCGTATTCCTTTCCCAGCAGATACCAGGCCATTTTATTCTTAGGGTGATTCTCCACGTATTTCTTGAGATAACCCGAATGGCTCATCGTCATCCTCCACATGGACAAAATTATAATCTCCTAATATCACTATTAACTATATCGGCAAAGAAATGGCCGTTGCAAAGTTATGAAGCCAGCGGAGTGAAAATCACGACTTAGGACCTAAAAAGCCAGCATCATAAAAAGAAGGCCCCCGCTTTAAACGCGGGGGCCTTCTTGGGAAACTTGATTTGCCGACGAGAATTAGCCTTCTTTATTGAAAGGAGTGTCCGCAATCTTGATGGAGTCGGTCGGGCATCCATCGCAAGCATCCTGCAGATCATCAAACAAATCGTCTGGAATTTCGGTTACGCCTCGGTTAGCGTCACTGTTGTAAATGACTTCGGCCAGACCCTCATCGTCGTAATCGTAGATGTCGGGTGCCGTAGCGCCGCATGCGCCGCAAGCGATGCAAGTATCTTTTTCAACCCAAGTATATTTAGCCATCTCTTCTGCCTCCTGAATAAACGGTACAAGTCCGGTTCTTAGTTTGTCACCAAGTTCAATATAATATAAAGTGAAAGCAATTTCAATTCAAATTCCGTATTATACCAATCGAAAATCAGGATTCGTCCTGCGGCTTCCGCAAGAAGTCAGTCTGGAGCGACGTCCCGCGAATTTTATGGTTCCGGATTAGCGCGGAAGGATCGTTCGTCAGCATTCCCGCGGTCAAAACCGCATTCTCGCCAAATTTATCCCGCAACAAATCCATGGTTTTCGTCAACGATTCTTTTCGGGGCTGCTCCTCATAATCAAACAGATCAAGCTGCAGAGCGGATTCCTCTTTCATCACCAGGTTTTGCAGCGTAATTCCAAGCAAGCGAACCGGCTTCTCCCCGTTCCAATGCCGCTGGTACAGCTTGCAGGCTTCACGGTATACCTCCTCTGCCCGGTCAATGACCGTTTCCAGAGTTTGCGAGCGCGTGATCGTCTTCATATCCGGCGTACGGATCGTAATTTGAACCGTTTGCGCCATCATCTTCTGCCGCCGCAGCCGGCGGGTTACCTGATCCGCCAAATTGAGAAATACCCGCTGGATCTCGTCCAAATTTCGGATATCCTGCGGCAGGGTCGTCGTATGGCCGATCGATTTGTTCTTCTCGCGGTCTTCCATCACAGGGGAATCATCGAGTCCATGGGCCGCCTGCTTCATCCAGTGGCCGGTTACGCCAAATCTCTCGACAAGCTGACGTTCGTCGGCTGCCGCAAGCTGGCCGATCGTAAAGATCCTCATCCGTTTGAGCTTCTCCGCCGTTTTGCTCCCGATACCGAACAGCTCATTGCAGGGTTTATCCCATAATAGGGCGGGGACGTCTCGGATTCGTAAAACCGTAATCCCGTTCGGCTTCTTCATATCGGAGGCCATTTTGGCAAGGAGCTTATTGGGAGCGATCCCGATGGAGCAGGGAAGCCCAAGCTCATGGGCAATTCTGGATTGAATTTCTTGCGCGATATCCAACGGAGTACCGAACTGCTTAGACCCGGTAATATCCAAATAGCATTCATCGATCGAAACGGCTTGCAGCAAGGGTGTATACCCGTAAGCAATATCCATGAACGCTCTGGAGTATCTCCGGTACAAATGGAAATTCGGCTGGATCACTATCAGGTCGGGACATTTCTTCAACCCTTGGCTTACCGTCATGCCCGTGGATATGCCACGTTTACGGGCTGTATACGAGCATGTTACGATTACGCCCTTGCGCAGCTCCACGCTGCCCGCTACCGCTGTCGGCCGATTCCGGTATTTCTCGGGCTCCTCAGCTTCATGTACGGAGCAGTAAAATGCGTTCATATCGACATGCAGCACAACCCGGCCGCGGGCGGGATAGTATTCATCGATATTGCCAGGCACTTTCAAGACCGTCCCCTCTTTTAACATTGTTCTTCCAGCATACTCTTTATTCCAAATGCCGGTCAACAAGGCCTGGACAATATCCCGCATAACCCGCTCGATTTAACCCGTCCATCATACCACCGCTCCGATTATTGAACATCCACTAAAAACCGTGTTACATTTTATAGACAGATGTTATAATAAGAAATTATACCAAATCGGAGCTTCTATTTGAGGACATCCAAAAGGGGGAGACATCCAACATGTCAAAGGCTTTATCCATCTTCGACACAACATTGCGTGACGGTACCCAAGGCGAAGGCATCAGCCTGTCTGCCGACGATAAGTTGAAGATAGCCAAGAAGCTGGATCAGCTGGGTGTCCATTATATCGAAGGCGGCATCCCGGGAAGCAACAGCAAAGATATCGAATTTTTCAAGCGCGTTCAGGAACTTAACCTGTCCGCCAAGATTACGGCCTTCGGAAGCACCCGCCGAAAGGACAGCGTGGCTGAACATGACGCCAATTTGAAGCGTATGCTCGAAGCCGGCGTCCAAGCGACGACACTGGTCGGCAAATCCTGGGACTTCCACGTCTACACGGCTCTCCAGACAACACTGGAAGAGAACCTGGCGATGATTTACGATTCCATTGCGTATTTGAAACGTCAGGGCATGGAAGTCATCTTTGATGCCGAGCACTTTTTCGACGGCTACAAGAACAATCCCGAGTATGCGCTTGCGGTGATGCGCAAAGCGGAAGAGGCCGGGGCCGATTGGCTGACGATGTGCGATACCAATGGCGGGACTATGCCGCATGAAGTCCATGATATCGTCAGCGTCCTTGCCGGCCAGGTTACCACTTCCCGTCTTGGCATCCACACCCACAACGACTGCGAGCTCGCGGTGGCCAACGCCATTAGCGCCGTGCGTGCGGGTGCGGAGCAAATTCAGGGGACAATGAACGGCTACGGCGAACGCTGCGGGAACGCCAACCTATGCTCTATTATCCCCAATCTCCAGCTTAAAATGGGTTATGAAGTGCTTGAACCCGAACAGCTTAAGCAGTTGACCAACACGGCCCGCTATGTCAGCGAGATTGCCAATGTGTACATGCCGATTAATCAACCGTATGTCGGGACCGCTGCATTTGCTCACAAAGGCGGCATCCATGTATCCGCGATCCTGCGCGACTCCCGTACGTACGAGCATATCGTTCCCGAAATCGTCGGAAACCGCCAGCGGGTTCTTGTCTCGGAGCTCGCCGGACAGAGCAATATTTTGTCCAAAGCTCAGGAAATGGGCATTCCGTTCGATCCAGAGAACGAGAGTACCCGTGCCGTCATTTCAAAAATCAAAGACCTCGAGCATCAGGGATACCAATTCGAAGGTGCGGACGCTTCGCTGGAACTTCTGCTCCGGGAAGCGAACGGCGACCTCAAGGAATTGTTTGTCTTTGAATCTTTTAAAATGCTGGTGGAGAAGTCTGCGGGAAGACCGGTTATTTCCGAAGCCTTCGTCAAGCTGAAAATCGACGGGGCAAGCATCTATACGGCCGCCGAAGGAAACGGCCCGGTCAACGCGCTTGATAATGCGCTTCGCAAAGCGCTTATTACTTATTACCCCGGCTTGCAGGAAATACATTTGTCGGATTATAAAGTTCGCGTACTGGATGACAAGGATGCTACGGCTTCCAAGGTCCGCGTACTTATTGAATCCAGAAATTTCGAAAACTCGTGGAGCACGGTGGGCGTCTCAGGCAATGTGATTGAAGCCAGCTGGGAAGCGCTCGTCGACAGCCTTCGTTATGCCCTGATCGGACAGACGAAGCGCGAGGATTATACAGAAATCCAATCGTCAACGCGGGGTTTAGTAAATCATTAATAACAAAAACGTCAGGGAAGGCCCTCGCCTTTATCCCTGACGTTTTTTTTATCCGCGTCTACTCCGCTAAACATTCAGCAGCTTTTTTATTTTTGCTTCCAGCTCCTCCGGAGAAAGCGTGCCGACGATGACATCCCGGATGGTTCCGTCCGCGTCGATCAACACATTGGTTGGAAAAGCGATGCCGTTATATTTCCGGTACAGTTCTTCCTTCTCATCCAGCAGGACCGGGAACTTGTACCCGTAATTTTCAACAAACCCCTTGGCATCCTCCAGCTTGTCATAGAACGTGACATTGACCGCATACACATCAAGCTGATCCCTGTATTTATCGGCCATCTTAACCAAGTCCGGAGCTTCTTCCTTGCAGGGGTCGCACCAGGAAGCCCAAAAATTGACCAGGAGCGGTTTGTCCCGCTTCCCTCCCACCTCATAGGTTTGTCCGTCCAGCCCGACCAGCGAAAACTTCGGGGCCTTCGTTCCCGGCTTCGGAGCATTTTTAGCGACCAGCGCACTGACGGATTGCTCTTCCCCGGCAGTGGGGGCCGATTTGTTCTCAAATCCCAACAGCGTCTTTAGTTCATTGCCGTAATTATCGTATACTGCCGCAATCAGCAATACGAGCAGTGCGGCCAAAATCCATCTATTCCGGTTCATTTTACAACTTCCTTTATGTTATCGTGGTATATATACTGCTGTCATTTGCAGTTACCTAACTATTGTACCCCGATTTCGCGAATAGTTACAATTGATTGAATAAAGGAGATTGTCCGATGCATGATTTCAAAGATGTTGAGCCCCGTAATCGCATATTGGAACTTCCTGAATCAATCCGGGTTCTTCTGGCAAAGGACGGTCTTGACCGCGATCCCGACGAGGCCTGCGGAGCGTTATTTGGCCGTCTCTCCCCGGAAGTGATTACGGTCGACAGTTATATGCCTCTTACGAATATGGCGGAGAATCCACGACACACTTTCACATTTGACCCGGCCGAATGGGTTCGCTGCTGCTACACTTCCGGTTTGATCGGAATTTTTCATAGTCATCCGACATCGCCTCCGCTCCCTTCCATTTCAGATATGGAAGGACTTCAGCATTTTGGCGGTCTGCTCTCGCTGTATCTCATCGGAAGCAAATTCCCGGCGAACGGCGGAGCGATTCAAGACGAAATGCCGCCCGGTATCCCGGACGGCTTCCTCCTTAACGCCTATTCGATTGCCAGAAGGAGTAACGGATCGTACTTTCTGGAGAATCTGATTATGTCTTACTGAGAAATCCGTAAAGATCGCCCAAGGTGATGACGTTTCGATCCTTCAGACGCCCGATCATGGCCTTCCACAATCCGGCGGTCATTTTGGCATCCTCCAGCGCATGGTGGCGCTGCGTGACCGGAATGTCATACGCTTGGAGCCACTCATCTAGCGAAGAAACCTTTCGCCCCGGTTCCAGCTTTTGCGCGATCATCATCGTGTCCAATACCCTGTGGCCAAGATGCGCCTTCGTAGTTTTCCAGAGCGCCACATCCAAGAAGGCTTTGTCATGAGCGCTCCCATGGGCGATCAGCACCCGATCATCGACAAACGCCATGAATTCCCGCAAAGCCTGAAGCAAGGGCGGCGCGTCCTGGACCATCTCGGGCGTAATCCCCGTCAGTTCAACAATGCGCTGCGGAACATTACAAGCCGGCTTGCACAGCGAATAATAATATTCTCCCGTGCTTTGCTCCCCATCGACCTTAACGGCTCCGAATGACAAAATTTCGTCCCCATAATGATAATGAAATCCGGTCGTCTCCAGATCAAATACCGCTGTCCTCAACTGGCTTAACGGAACGTGAAGCGTCTCCGGACGGCGCTGCCCCTTGGTCAGCGAGCGTACAAACGCAATCTGTTGGGCACTGGGCGCTCCGAGCATGGACGCGATCCGCGGGGACAATCCCCCGCCTTTCAAGACATCCCAAAACCCGCCATTCCCCTTCATCGGTTCCTTCATAGCCATTTCCTTTCCGCGTATCGTTGCTGCCGTTGTAAGGTTCGGTACATCAACTTTACCGTACCGAGCGCTTCACGCAGTTCGCGTCGGATCTCTTTTTGCTTGAGCATCGACTGGGGCAAATATCCGGTTCCCGAGAGCGTACCGTCTTCTTCCAGATAAGAAGTCATCGATCTGAACCTGAGTGCGGTATAAAATGCGTTCTGACAAGACTCCAGCCACCGGTAAGGCGCAACCTCCAGCTTAATCAGCCTGGCCAACCGCTCCTGCGTCGATGATGCGCTGATCCCGTATTCTACGGCCAAGTACCGAACCGCATTCACCAGCGGCAGGTAGAGCCCGTATTTTACATCGAAATCCCCGGCGTGATCGCCGGTTTGCTCCGTAATCACCTGGCCCAGCACATTGAGAGCGGCTTTGTGGCGAATGGTATTGCGCAGCACGGCTGCCGCCAAATTCCCTTCAGGACCGGAATCCTGTTCGAAAATCTCATGCGTCGTCCGCCTCAATTCCCCCGTGAGCTTCGAGTCGCCGGAAATATGGCGCATATCGGCCGCGATCATCAGGTAACGGACCTGCTCCCAGCCCAGCTGCTCTCTCCAGCTTTCAAGCTGCCTGATCCAATCCTCAGTTGATTTTCTCCATAAAGGATTTGATGTCATTACATTGCCCGGGCAAGGCGGGTATCCGGCTTGTTCGAGCAACTGTGATAACCGCACTCCGAAGCGGTCAAAATAGGCTTTTACCTCCGGTCCATCTCCTTTTCCAATAATCAAGCCATTGTCCTGGTCGCTCCACAATGTTTGTTCATTTCTGCCTGCACTGCCGTAGGCAACAAACGCATAAGCGGCGGGAGGAGAGCCGAAGCCCTCCTCAATGAGCTGCCGCTGACATAAAATTGCGGCCTGTGACATTACGGCATCTTGAAGTTCTCCCGCATTCCGGTTCCACTCTTCGATCTTAGTAGATGAAAATCTGCCAAAAAGACTTAACTGCTCCTCCAAGCGCGCCGACCGGAGCAATTCCGGAGTGGAAGCCGACCGGATCGTTTGAAAGCTGACATGATCTGCCGCCGTTTCGTAACTCATGGGCCGACTCCCTTTCTTCACTTATTTAACAAAAGGGGAATCCCCATTACAAAGCCGTATCGCTTTTCACGATTCTCGGCCCGTCGGTTACGGTTTTCGTACCCGTCCCAGGCACTGCGGACACAGGTTGATTTAGAATGTTCATTTGCTCCGGATATCCATAAGTTCCATGCTCACTGATATCCAGACCCATCATTTCTTCTTCCTCAGTAACTCGCAGACCCATCAGCCACTTCATGCCGCCAAGCAGAAGGAACGAAATAGCGAGGACAAATGCGAATGTACCGATAACCCCCAGGAGCTGTACTCCCAATTGTCCTAAGCCGCCGCCATAAAACAATCCTGCCGTACCTACTCCGGTTTTGTCGGCCAGCTCGGGAGTAGCGAACAAACCAGTGGAAATCGCTCCCCATACCCCGGCAATGCCGTGTACGGAGAAGGCATAGATCGGATCGTCCAGCCCTGCGCGTTCAAACCATCTTGCCGTAAAGAAGGTCAGTACCCCGGCTACCGCACCGATCACGATAGAGGCCCAGGCTTCAACAAAAGCGCAAGAACCGGTAATCGCAACAAGTGCGGCCAGGACGCCGTTAAGCATACTCGGAATATCGGATTTTCCCATGACTGCCCAAGAAATAAGAAGAGCTGCTACCGCCCCCGCTGCTGCCGCGAGGTTTGTTGTCATCAGGACGTAACCGAAGAATCCGTCGCCAAGCGGTGTCAGAGCACTACCCGGGTTAAAGCCAAACCACCCAATCCAAAGAATAATTACCCCAAGTACCGTCAGCACTTGATTATGACCCGGAATACTGTTCGGTTTTCCGTCCTTATTGTATTTTCCAAGCCGGGGTTTCAACAGAATCGTAGCTGCGAGCGCTGCCGTAGCACCGGTAAGATGGACAACCGTCGATCCGGCATAGTCCTGCATGCCCAGCGAACCAAGCCAACCTCCGCCCCATACCCAGTGAGCAACAATTGGATAAATAATCGTAAGGAACAGTGCGCCGAAAATAATGTAGACACTGAGCTTCGCACGTTCAGCCATACCGCCGCAAGCAATCGCTAGGGATACGGCCGCAAAGGCCATTTGGAAAAGAAACATCAGATTTAAGGGAACGCCAATTTCAGAGAATACGCCAAACGACCCGATAGCTTGATCCCCGCCGAACAAAAATCCCGTGGTTCCCAGGAAACTGTTTCCGTCCCCGAAAGCAAAGCCGAAGCCGACAGCCCACCAGACAATGACGGAAATGCCCAGCGTTAGTACCGTCTTGCCGGCAACATGCCCGGCATTTTTCATCCGAACGGTTCCCGCCTCCAAAAGTGCAAAGCCAGCTTGCATAAAAAACACCAGCATAGCCGCTACGAATACAAACAAGGAATTCAATCCGATTTCGAGCACGGGCGCGGTTATTTCTCCTTCAGCCGCAAAAGCAGATACAGGAAATGCAAACGCTGCGATAGCACTAAACAATCCGAACAACCATTTCTTTTTCATGAAACCCACTCCCTAATGTCATATTTTCTAACACAAAATAAAATGTTAAGGTGATTATAAGACCGATTAATCAGAAATTACAATGCATTTTTTCGTAAAATACCATAAAGTGCAAATTACCTTACACAAAGTGTAAATAAACTAACATGATATGTTATGTATTTATAAGCATTTATTTAAGTTACTAATAAATATAAAGCGTGACGTTTGACTGTATAGTTGCTGTTCAGTTATCATATTTTATACAAAGATATTGCATTTTGACGGAATGCTTTATCGCTCCTAAAAAGGATAAAACGTTGGAGAGAGGTGATCCTATTGGAGTTAATGAAACTTTACCGGATTGGGGAACTGGCGAAAGCCGCAGATGTCAGCGAACGTACCATCGACTACTACACCAAGCTTGGGCTGATCTCAGCTGAGAAACGGACACAAAAAAACTACCGTTTATACAGTTCTGAAACCTTGTTGCGTTTGGACCGTATTAATCAGATGAAGCAGGAAAAATACTCACTCGAGGAAATTCGCGAAAAGCTGGAGCAATGGAACAAAGTCACACCCGAGGAGCATG
Organism: Paenibacillus sp. Marseille-P2973; assembly: GCF_018101095.1. Lineage (NCBI taxonomy): Bacteria > Bacillati > Bacillota > Bacilli > Caryophanales > Paenibacillaceae > Paenibacillus > Paenibacillus sp. Marseille-P2973. The sequence continues at coordinate 113,012 of NZ_JAGQEH010000003.1, read as the reverse complement.
TGACCGAGAAGTTAAATTCACTCGAAATCCATATGCAGCAGCTTGAACGCGAAGTTAAGGAACTTGAGCCGCTGATTTCCAGTCTGAAGCCGGGGCAGGCACGCCGGGCATTTTCAAACCTGATGCCGCAAAGCCTCGCCTGTATCGAGGCGCTTCGGATTATATTGAATCACGTACCATTCAGTTAAACCGATTTTCCTGACTTACTTATCTGACTATGGAGGAATTCATCATGTACTCTAACTTAATGCTCATCCCCATATTGTTGGCTTTCGGATTGTCGTTATGGGCTCAATTCCGGGTCTCCGGAACCTTTAAGAAGTGGGCGAAAGTACCGAATATGTATGGATTGACCGGCCACGATGCAGCAAGACGCATGCTCGATTCCCACGGTCTATGGGATGTTCCGATCGAACCCGTACGCGGCACGCTAGCCGACCACTACGATCCGATCAAACGGGTCGTCCGTTTATCGGAGCCGGTTTATTACGAAAACTCGATCTCAGCCGTTGCAGTAGCCTGCCATGAAGTCGGGCACGCCATCCAGCACAAAGAAGCGTATCCGATGCTGGTCCTGCGCCACAGAATGTTCCCCTTCGTGAATTTTGCGTCCGGGGTAGCTCCTTTTCTGATCTTGGCCGGTTTCTTGTTCGGATTTTTCAATTTAGTCGGTCTGGGCATCATCTTCTTCTCGGCAGCCGTCCTGTTTCAACTGGTTACGCTGCCTGTCGAATTCAATGCCAGCAACCGTGCACGCAAGATCATGCTTCAGCAAGGCTTTGTCACTCACGAAGAAGAGCGCGGCGTAGCCAAAGTGCTTAATTCCGCGGCTCTGACTTACGTAGCGGCTGCTCTGATTTCCTTGCTGGAACTGCTCCGTTACGTTCTCATTTTTGTCGGTAACCGCGATTAAAGTGCAAAAAGCTCCTCCCAGCTAAACTGGGAGGAGCTTTTTTTTTGGCGTTGAGCCCGGTTTACTATCTTCGCGAAAAAAAACCGCCGGTCTCATTGACTCGGCGGAGTATCGATTTGAAGTCCAAAATATTCAAGAAGAAACACTCTAAACGACTGGGCGACCAGCGGCAGCTTCTCATCCGCCCGGTGAATCAGTCCGACCGTTCGGGTTACCTTCGGATCCGAGATGCGGACCCTGCTAGGCTGGAGGGAAAAGCTCTGGAACAAGGCCATCTCCGGCAGCAGGCTTACCCCCATCCCGGCGGCAACCAAGCCCCGGATGGTGTCTGTTTCTTCGCCCTCAAAAGCTATCTTAGGCGTAAATCCGGCCTCCAAGCAAGCCTGCCATACGATAGGTCGAAGCGAATAACCTTTGCTGAATAAAATAAACTTATCGTCCTTCAATTGATTCAATTTGATGCTTTGCTCTCCGGCCAGCGGGTGGCTTGGCGGCATAATCGCGACCAAATCCTCCGTCAGCACCACGTTTCCTACTACTTGATCATGATTCTCCGGAAATGGCGAGATGAACGCCAAGTCCACCTCGCCAGACACGACGTCACGAATCAATGTCGGGTAGGTCCCTTGTCTGAAGCGGAATTTGACATTAGGATACAGCTTCCGGAATTCCGCTACCACGCTTGGAATGATATGAATCCCAAGACTGTTGGGGAATCCGAGCCGGATCTCTCCCTGTTCCGGATCCAGAAATTCATGGACTTCATTTACGGCACGGTCCAGATCCTTAAGGATGGTCTCGACCCGGCTGCAGAACAGCTGTCCGACGGCAGTCAGCTGCAGGTTTCTTCCTTTTTGCATAAACAGATTGACACCAAGCTCTTGCTCTAGTTGGTGAATTTGCCGGCTTACCGCCGATTGGGCCACATGCAGCTCTTCAGCCGCTTGAGTGACGTGCTCTTTCCTTGCCACTTTCAAAAAATATTGCAATTGTCTTAATTCCACGAATCTGATCGCTCCATTTCGCATCTGCTGATAAAATCCGAACTAGGGCTGAGATTTATAAAAGGGCTTACATTCCATTTCCATTTCTAATGTACCATGGACCCCTTCCGGGTTCAACGCCGTTTTAATACTCTAATGATGATTCCGTACAGGAAGAAGCCTCCGATCAGACCTCCAAAATGAGCCATCCAGTTCACCTGCGGCACAATAACGGAGAAAACGACACCGATGATCAGCAAGCTGTACAACGTTTTTCGCGAGCTTTCGTCCATAAGCTGACGCTGAAGCAGTGCGATGTACAAAAATGCGCCGTACACCCCATACACGGCTCCTGAAGCCCCTACGGAGAGGTGGATGTCCATTGAGCGCTGATAAACCTCAAGACTGATGAGATTACCGACAAGGCCGCTGCCGATGTATAGGAGCGCATAACGCCAATGGCCTAGCAACCGCTCCAGAGGCGGAGCGAATACAAGTATGGCGAAGCTGTTGGAGAACAGGTGGCCAAAGTCATGATGCAAAAACATCGATCCCAGAAGTCTCCAATATTCGCTTGCATAGGGCTCGACATTGGTGAGCGCCCCGTATTTTAGCTGGGTATAGGGATTATCCGAACCTCCGTTAAACATAACGAGCAAGAACATAACCAGGTTGGCGACCAAAATCAGTACGGTCACCGGGTAATAACGGAGATAACTTTTCCAATTTTCATAGCGGATAAATATCATCGTACCATTCCTTTTCGTGCAGGATTTCCTAAAGTTGGACAATCACTTTTTAAAACGTCTATAATGAAGACTGAATATCCCATTATCTCATGTTTAGGAGGAGAATCAAATGACACAAGAACGCGCAAGCGTGGCAACATTCAAAGGCAACCCCATTACCTTGGTGGGTCCGGAACTCAAAGTAGGCGACACCGCGCCGGATTTCCGGTTGAATAAGAACCTGCTCGAAGAAGTTACCCTGCAGGATTTCGCGGGCAAAATCAAGCTGATCAGTGTCGTGCCCTCCCTGGATACAGGCGTATGCGACGCGCAAACTCGCCGCTTCAACCAAGAAGCCGCAGACCTAGGCGATAACGTAGTGATCTTGACCGTCAGCGCCGATCTTCCTTTCGCACAAGCCCGTTGGTGCGGTGCTGCAGGCGTAGACCGTGTTGTCACTTTGTCCGATTATAAAGACAATTCCTTCGGGAAGTCTTACGGCGTGCTCATCAAAGAATTCGCGCTTGACCAACGTGCTGTTTTCGTTGTCGATCAAGACAACAAAATCCGTTATGTCGAAGTGCTGAAGGAAATGTCCGAGCATCCGGATTACGAAAAGCCGGTAGCCGTCGTAAAAGAATTGCTGTCTTAATCACCTCGAACAAGTAATATAAATAATTGCGATAAACGAAAAGCGAGTAAGGAGGGAACCCCTCCCTGCTCGCTTTTCTCATACAACCGTTCCTAAGACTTAACCTTGTACGATGACAGCTTCTTATCGAGCATGGTGAACAAGTGGATAATGTTGCGGTAGTTGGCCCCCAAGTCGCCGAAACTTCCGCGCGTAGCCGAATAAATATCGACCGCACTGCGCATTGGTCCGGTGGAAACGATCGAAACCGTGATATCCATCGTCCGCCCGAAGCCGCTGCGTTTTTCCAACGTAATCTCTCCAACGGACGGGACTTCGTGCAACACTTTATAACCGGGAACTTTCTTTAAAGTCGAGGATACTTCCTCCCAAATCTTATCTTTCGATAATTGGTAATATCTTGTTTTCAATTCGGGCACTTTGGCGCGGTCGCTCGTTCCTTCCTGACTGCGGAATATGCCGGTTAATGTTCTTTTTAATGACAACCTGTTCTTCCTCCTTTATCCTACTGACACAACCAAGAATGCGATTTCATAATGGTTTTTATAAACTTTCTCTATAAATTCGTGTTCAAAAAGTCAGGTTTTCAGGACCAAGAAGGTTGGATGAAGATAGGGACTGAGTAGCGGAGCGTACATGAGGTACGTGAGCAACGGAAGGCCCGGCTGAATTCAAGATTCGACGTCGAATCCTCATCATGATCTGCTTCGTCTTGGAAAGATGATTTTTTGAACAACCTATATAACTATAGTTTATCATTGTTCAGTAACAAACAAAAGGGAAGAGATCACTCACTTATGCACAAAAAAGCACTTCAAAGACCGGATAATCCCAAAGTCTTCAAAGTGCCGCATTTTTAATAAAAGAGACCCGCCTATGCCGTCCGGTTACATTGTCTCGAACCTGCATTAGCAGGTGGGTGACCGCAGCGACATATTAGAAGTCCCCTCATCAACATGGATAGGGCCTTTCAGCTATGACGCAATGTAAGTCTCCCGAGACTTTGTCATTGGTTCAAAACAACATAGAACCGAAACGTACATCGCAGGACGTAAACCTATTATAGAACTTTGTAAGCTGAATGTAAACTTGACGAGCAAGGAAATTCCATCCAATTTTCAATCCGGTTACACTTAATCTTTTTCCTTTTCTCCGCCGGAAGGAAGTTCAAGCGGCGATTCGTCGTCATCCGCATCGGTGCTGCCTTCATTGCCCGAATCTTCGGCTGCACGCATTTTCTCCACTTTCTCCTGAACCTTATTATATGCAGCATAGAAGTTAAAGAAAGCGACAAGCGCGGTAAGACTCGCTAATCCGAAAAAGATCAGCCATGGGAATCTTATGGTCAGAAAGACCAAAACCCCCGTACAAATCACCGTCGACAACATTCTGAACGGTTTGAGGATCGTCAATAAAATCGCGTTTTTGATCAGTTGGGTCACCTTTAAATAATAGTGAGCCACCATAGAGAAAAAGTGGAACAAAGAAACAAGCAGCAGTACCAGGAAAACCAGGATAACAATCCCGATAAATTGCAGGTTGTTAAACTGTTTCATGTACATTTCATAATCGACAACCATAATAACGGTGAGCAAAGTATAGAAAATACCGCCTAGCATGCTTTGCTTATAATTCTCTTTGTATCCTTTGAAATACGTCTTGATGATACTTACATCCGCTTCCCCCATCACCCATTTCCGTACTACCGAAAACAGAGCCGACGTGGCAGGAAAAAATGTAAACGGTGCCAAAATCGCCATAATCCACAAATTAAGTCGTGTAAAATCGGCATCCGCACCTGGCGTAAAGAACGCCACAAACGTGAAAAACAAGAAAGGCAGGGAACATACCAACCACAGCAGGTTACTTCCCGATATTCTCATAATCCATTCCGTAATTTTATAAAATCCGCCCATTAAACCTTTAGATTCCAAGTAAAGATCTCCCTCCGCAAATGATAAGTTTGTCTATAAGTATTACTATAGCACGATTGCTTCATCACTATCCAGCGCCTATTTTGTCTGATATAGGTCAGCGTCTAGTCTGGTCCGCCCTCTTCGCCATACTATATTAAGTAAATTCAATCATCCACAATTTCAAAGGAGGTAATCTCATGTCCCAAGTTGGTGGAGGATATGGAGGTTTGTGGACATCCACGGGTACGATTTTGGTCTTGTTTATTCTGCTTGTCATCGTCAGCCGGACGATTCTGTATTAATTGAAAATAAAAAGCAAAGAAGACGAAGCCCCGCTTCGTCTTCTTTGCCAATGATTTATTTCATAAACCCGGTCTTATTTGTCGAACGAGCTGTCGTCGCGTTTAACCGGTCTGCGGTCTCCGCTTTGGTTCGAAGGGCGAGGCTTGCGATCGGAAGAACGGTAAGAATCGCGTCCTCCGTCCTTGCTGTAACCGCCTTTGCCGCTGCCGTATCCGCCGCGACTTCCGCCATCGCGGTTATTACCGCGATAACCGCTGCCGCCGCTGCGATTGCCGTAGCCAGACGGTTTCCGTCCGCTGGAGCGGATATCCGGATTCCGGCGTTTTACGCGAATCGGTTCTTCTGGAGTAAGCTCAATGTTCGCCTTGTCGTTCTTCTCGCCGGTAATCAGCTTGAAGGCTGCAGACAGCAGGTTCACCGAATCATATTGCTCAAGGAGCTGAATGGCGATACCTTTGTATTCGTTCAATTCGCCGGCTTCTACCAGCTCAAGAATACGTTCCGCGGTAATCCGTTGCTTGCCTTCAATCGCTTCCGCGATGCTCGGCAACGGTTTGCGGGCAATTTTATGACGGGTGATTCGCTCGATAAAGTGCAGGTGGTCAATTTCACGCGGCGTTACGAAAGACCATGCTGCGCCTTCTTTACCTGCGCGTCCGGTTCTGCCTATCCGGTGAACATAGCTCTCAGGATCCTGCGGCAGGTCGAAATTGACGACATGAGAAACGCCGGATACGTCGAGACCGCGTGCGGCTACATCCGTTGCCACGAGCACATCGATGCTGCCGTCGCGGAATTTCCGCATTACGTTGTCGCGCTGGTTCTGCGACAAATCACCATGCAGCCCGTCGGCGGAATATCCGCGTTTTTGCAGGGCTTCCGACAATTCGTCTACCCGGCGCTTCGTACGTCCGAAAACGATAGCCAGTTCAGGGGATTCCATATCCAGCAAACGGGTCAGAGCGTCGAATTTTTGACGTTCATGCACTTCAATATAAGCTTGATCAATCAGCGGAGCGCTGACTTGTTTAGGAATAACGGAGACATGCTCAGGGTTTTTCAAGAACTGTTGGGCCAGCTTTTGGATATTTGCAGGCATGGTAGCGGAGAATAGCATTGTCTGGCGCTCTTCCGGAACCAGCTTCAAAATGGACTGAATATCGTCCATGAAGCCCATATCCAGCATTTCATCGGCTTCATCAAGCACTACGGTCTGGACATCGTCGAGTTTAATCGTTTTCCGGTTGATGTGGTCAAGCAGACGGCCCGGAGTACCGATAATAATTTGGGGCTTCTTCTTCAAAGCGCGAATCTGACGGACGATATCTTGACCGCCATAAATAGGAAGGGAACGCGTGCCTTTAAAACGGGCCAGTTTACCGATTTCTTCAGCCACCTGAATGGCCAGCTCGCGTGTCGGCGTCATAATCAGCGCCACGATACGCTCTTCTTCTTTAGGAATTCTGTTGATCAGCGGAAGACCGAATGCCGCCGTTTTACCTGTACCGGTTTGTGCTTGTCCGATCAGGTCGCGCCCGGTGAGGGCAATCGGAATGGATTTGGATTGGATCGGTGTCGCTTCTTCGAAACCGAGCTCCGTAATTGCTTGTAACACTTTAGGCTCTAAGCCGAAATCTGCAAATGTGTTCAAATTGTTCATACTCCTTCTATATAGTGGACATTCCACAAGCTTGACTGTATTCTTAAGTAGCATTCAAACGTTTATAGACTATCCAATCTCCCCATAAAAGTTACATAAGGGATTGGAACGCGAGAAAACTTCTTGACGGTTAAACGACCGTTTAAAATTGGAAATGGATCCCTACTCAAGAATATCTCAAACATTATAGCACAAAACAGTTTGAGAATACCAGCAAGCAGGTTGGGATACTTCCATATTCAACGCGAGGTGAAATTTTGTGTTTAAGGAAATAAGGAACTGCATCGCCATCTTGATCGGAGCCGCGTTGATCGCTTCCGGATTCAACTTGTTCCTCGTTCCGCATCATCTGCTCAGCGGCGGTGTATCGGGGCTGGCCATGCTCACCGGCTACTTCTCTCCGCTCAGCATCAAAACGATGTACTTGGTTTATAATGCCCCGATTCTGATTGCCGGCTGGTTTTTGCTCGGTAAGCGGTTTGTCGGACTCAGTATCCTTTCCGTAATCGGCGTAACGTGTTTCATGGCCCTCATTCCGGAGAAGCCGCTCGCTTCGGATACGTTGTTATCCGCCGTATTCGGCGGAGTGCTCGTTGGCATGGGCAGCGGATTTTCGTTTCGCGTAGGCGGTTCTTCCGGCGGCTTTGATATCATCGGATCGATTGTGACCCGCTACCGCGACTTTCCGATCGGCAATATTCTCGTCGGGATGAACGGACTCGTTATTTTGGCTATGGGATACTTGGAAGGAAACTGGAATCTGGCCCTTGCATCGATGGTGTCCATCTATCTGGCCGGTAAAATACTTGATTTCATCCACATCAACCATCTCAAAGTGACCCTGTTCATTATTACCGACCGAACGGACGAGTTGCTCGAGCGGCTCCTCTGCCGTCCCCGCGGGGTAACCTTGATAAAGACACAAGGGGCTTTCTCCCATAAGGAGAAGGACATGCTTATGACCGTCACCACCCGCTATGAGCTCACCGAGCTCAAAGAAATCATTAAATCGACCGATCCGGCGGCATTCGTAAATATCGTCGAAACGGTCGGCGTTATGGGCTCTTTCCGGAGAAGATAAGCCTGTGGGCACGCGTTCGGCGTTCCATTTGCATCGGATTGTGGTATAATCATATCAAGCGGTTCCTTCAACAACTGAATATAGTCATCAGCTTTACCTTTATTTCACAGGCTGTACTGCTTTTCCGAAGTAGGAATGATTCCGGAACGAATGATTCTTGTAGGAAAGGGTGATGGATGTGGAAATGGAAACGGTAAAACTGGAGCAAATCGTCATGAAGTGGTTTCCGGATATGTTGCCTTTTTTCAATCAAAGGGAACTGAACTCCATGATTGTCCTTCGTGATGGTCTGACCATCCTGGAACCGGAAGATGCGATGGAAATTATCCAGTTCAGCATCTGCGAGCATCAAAGCACGGGTTTCCTTCATTAAATAAGCACTTTACCACCAAGGCCGTTTCTTCTGCATAAGCGGAAGAAGCGGCCTTCTTGTTCTCATACATAAACTATGAGTATTGCACCTTTCCTCTCAAAATTAATAGTTTAAGATAAGGTCATTAGGTTTAAAGAAACAAAAGTATCGCGAACGATTTAATGGTAACAATGATGTTCTTTCTGCAAACGGACCATCGGATATAATCAAATCGAAATGCAATCAAGGGAGAGGAATTTTTATGAACATCCTATGGACACTTTTACTTCTGGCCTTGGGTACGGGCTCCGGAGGAACGCCGGTTGACCAGGCTGACACCGGCAAAATGCCCACCATTATGCAATCAACCTATCAAACTTTTAAAACAAATCTCGCAGAGGGAAGAAGAGACGATCCTCTATCTCCATCCGAAATGGTGATCCCTGTTCAGCAGGCCGAAGCTCCAAAAGTCAAAGGAATATACGTCACGGCCTACAGCGCCGGCGGATCACGGCTTAACACCCTGATTGACCTCGTCGACAACACCGAATTAAATTCCATGGTCATCGACATTAAGGATGACGCAGGCTATATCACTTACAAAACGGATAACCCTGAGCTGCAAAAGTTAGGCAAGCCGCAGCCTTTCATTCGGGACCTCGACGGATTGATGGCTCGTCTGGAAAAGCATGAAATTTATCCAATCGCGCGCATAGTTGTATTTAAAGATACGATTCTCGCCAAGAAGAACCCGGAACTCTCGTTCAGAAACAGTGATGGTACCGTATGGAGCAACGGAAAAGGCGACAGTTTCGTCAATCCGTATAGCAAAGAAGTTTGGGACTATAATATAGAGGTCGCCAAAGAAGCAGCCAAGCATGGCTTTAAAGAAATTCAATTCGACTATGTCCGTTTTCCGGAAGGCTTCGAGAAACGAGCCGATTCACTGAAGTATACAAAGAACGAGCTCAGCCGGATTGACGCCGTCGCCGCTTTCGTAGAATACGCCCGCGAACAGCTTAAGCCGCTGGGTATCAAGGTATCGGTCGATATTTTCGGGTATGCAGCTTCGGTTCCGGCGGCGGAAGGCATCGGTCAGGATTTTGTGAAGATTTCTAACCAGGTCGATATCATCTGTCCAATGATTTATCCGAGCCACTATACAACCGGATGGTTCAATGCCAAAGATCCTGACAAAGCTCCTTACCAGACGATCAAGGGAGCTATTATCGATACGCAGAAGAAACTCGACCCGCTGGGAGAAGAGAAGCCCATTATCCGGCCTTGGATTCAGGATTTTACGGCGAGCTGGCTCGGAAAAGGCCATTATACGAAATATGGCAAGCATGAGGTCGAAGAACAAATTCGGGCCCTTAGCGAAATGAAGATCGATGAATATCTGCTGTGGAATGCGTCCAACCGCTATACGGAAGGCGTAGATTATTAAGCTATCATAAACGATTATCTAAGACATATCCGGCATTATTCCTCAACCCTATAATTGATGAATGTTCTAGAAGACCCGGGCAATCCGCCCGGGTCTTAGACGATGAAATGGAGTTCTCGACATGAAAGAAACACACAATTTGAAGCAAAAGTACATTCAATTTCTCAAAATCCTGATTCCTATCCTGGTTACACAAGTTACTATGTCATTGATGACCTTTTTTGATACGATGATGTCCGGCCATGCCAGTCCCGCCGATCTTGCCGGGGCTGCGATCGGGTCCAGCATCTGGATTCCGGTGCAAACCGGGCTTAGCGGAATTTTAATGGGGATTACGCCCATTGTCTCCCAGCTTGTCGGCGGCGGACAACAGAACAAAGTCGGATATCATGTGATGCAAGCGCTTTGGCTGGCAATCGCCGTCAGTGCCGCAGTCCTTCTCATCGGCGGACTTGCCATCTCTCCGCTGCTGGGAAGTATGCAGCTAGAACCGAAAGTCCATCATATCGCTTTTTATTTTCTCGTATCGATATCTACGGGCGTCCTCCCTCTATTCGGGTATATCGTAATCCGCTCCTTTATCGATTCGCTCGGCCAGACCCGAGTTTCCATGCTCATTACGCTCGCCTCCCTTCCACTGAACGTAGGCGCCGGGTATATCCTGATCTTTGGACGGCTCGGATTTCCCCGGCTGGGTGGTATCGGATCGGGCATCGCTACAGCTTTCACCTATTGGTGTATCTTCCTGATAGCGTTATGGATCGCACATAAATCGGAACCGTTTGCCGGCTACGGCATTTTCCGTAAATTCCACCGGGTTTCGTTTGCGAAGTGGAAGGAATTGATGAAGATCGGCGTTCCGATCGGGTTCGCCATCTTTTTTGAGACCGCGGTGTTCGCTGCCGTAACTTTGCTGATGAGCCGGTTCGACACACTGACAATCGCTGCGCATCAGGCCGCAAACAATTTTGCTTCCACACTGTACATGATTCCGTTAAGTATCTGCCTGGCTCTAACGATTCTCGTCGGGTATGAAGTCGGCGCGGGACGACAAAAGGATGCCAGACAGTACGGTATTCTGGGCATCAGCACCGCCGTGGCCCTCTCCTTGTTTACCGCCGTTATACTCATGCTGTTCCGCAGAGGGGTGGCCGGCCTGTATTCCAACGAAGAAGAGGTCATTGTGCTGATTACGCATTTCCTTGTCTATGCCATCTTTTTTCAAATTTCCGATGCGATCGCCACCCCGATCCAGGGCGTGCTCCGGGGTTACAAAGACGTCAATCCCGGCTTCTGGATCTCGTTGCTGGCTTATTGGATCATCGGGCTGCCTCTCGGTTACGTCCTTGCGAATTTCACGAACCAGGGACCGTACGGATACTGGATAGGACTAATTACCGGACTTGGCGTGGCCGCTATCCTGCTTCTGCGGCGGTTGTTCGTGATACAGAAGAAGTTCTCCCGATCTCATGAACCATCATAAAAAAGGGCTGTTCCCGCGTCATCTTAATTATGACGACGGGAACAGCCCTTTTACTTGTACATCTAAAGAATAAGCTGTAAAACCTACATGTAATTCAGCGTTTGTGAGCCTTGGCGTGCAATTAACTGTATAACCTACAGCTATTTCCACGTTTTTACGGCTAAAGGGACCAATTCAGTTGAAATAACTGTAGTATTTACATCTAATTGGTCCAAGATTTCGAAACATGAGTAATTTAACTGTAGTAAATCCAGTTAAATTAATTCAAGTTCTTCGCGTACTTTCTTATTGGGACAAACGCGATGCCAGCTCATACAAGTCCATATCGAACTCTTTCTTGGTGGCTACGACCTTCTCGATATCGGTCAGAATCATTTCTCCGCCGATCATGCCGCAGGCTTTGTTCGATTCGCCCGCGATCAGACTCCGTACGGCAAAGTCTCCCAAGCGGCTCGCCAAGTTACGGTCAAACGGCGTCGGCGATCCTCCGCGTTGAATATGTCCAAGCACGGTTGCGCGCGGCTCCAGGGAAGGTTGGCGCTCCTTGATGGCTTGTACGACTTCTTCGCCCTTGCCTACACCTTCGGCTACGATAACGATACTGTGTCTTTTGCCGTTATCGAAGTTTTGTCTCATCCGATCCGCTACCTCGTTCAAATCGAACGGCACTTCCGGTACCAGAATCGTTTCCGCTCCGGCAGCAAGGCCCGCATGGAGAGCGATATCCCCCGAATGACGACCCATAACTTCAACAACGGACGCGCGTTCATGGGATGACATCGTATCGCGCAATTTATTGACTGCATCCACTACGATGCCTACAGCCGTATCGAATCCAATAGTATAGTCCGTGAACGAAATATCATTATCGATCGTACCCGGCAGTCCCATCGTTTTGATTCCGAGTTTGCTCAGCTTCTCTGCGCCCTGGTAAGAACCGTCGCCGCCCATAACTACCAATCCGTCGATACCGCGGTCACGCAAAATTTGCGCGCCTTTTTGCTGGCCTTCCGGCGTTTTGAATTCCAGGCAGCGAGCCGATTGAAGGATCGTGCCTCCGCGTTGGATAATATCGCCTACGCTTCGAATATCCATAGAGAAAATATCGTTATTAAGCAATCCTTGATATCCGCGCTGAATCCCGAATACTTCCAGTCCGTAGTACAATCCGCTGCGCACGACGGCACGTACCGCCGCGTTCATGCCTTGAGAATCTCCCCCACTGGTAAGAACTGCGATTTTTTTAACTGCTGACATGATGATTCCTCCTAAATGTTATTAAAGATGTTTGCGGATCCAACGGCTATTCACGAAGAAGAACAACCTCATGAGCGGGCTTCTTTTCATTAGACGCCTCGATACTTCACGAATCTCCTGCTGCTCGCTTACCTTTGGATCGGATAAGTACAGCGCCAGTAACCCTTCGATGATCATACGATGGAACGATGAAGCGGGAAGCCGCTTGATATCCCGGCGCGCTCCTTCCACGATGAAGGCAATCCGGTTAAGCATCGTTTCCTTATTCTCATAGTAACTGCAAAAATTCAAATCTCCGCCTACTTCATCTTCCTCCTGATCGATTAAATAATCGAGCATGATATGTAGTCCGCAAACATGGGGGAAATAGGCGTCATGAATAATTTCAGCGCTGCTGTCGTCCAATTCGGGATTGCTGGCCGCCAGAAACAACATGAACACACCCAGCGTAGAGCCGGTAGCCGCGGCAAATTCATTCCACCGCAACTGAGGGGTACGATTACTATGCTGTTCCCACCAGCGAAGCAGCGCCGCTTCACGCAGGCTCGGGTCTATATGCTTGTACACCTGCAAGTCGGTATACAGCCCGACCAAATCCAGAATATGCGGCTTGGCCGCGCGGTAACCGGGAAGCTGCTCAATGTTATCGCGGCAAGTCTGCACCAGGTGATGGAGATACCCGCCATCATCACTTTCTTCACGAAGCGCATAATAATCCTGCAACTCGCTGCTGGGATTAACCGCGTCCAGCATACTCTGATGCAGAAGGCGAAAATCATCCGCATCCATGGAAGTACTTCGGTCACACAAATTGTCTAAATAGTCGCTGATCGTTTGAAAAGCTACGATAAGAGGGATCAATATCTCACGCTTGGCCAAATTAGCAGCGGCGTATACCGAACCGCCCTGGCAATGAAACTCTTTTGCCTTTATGCTGGCAAGCGCCTGTTTTCTAAGCTCGGGATCGGGAATCGAAGCCGCTTCCTGTCTCCAACCGTCCAGTTCCCTCCGGACATCCGGCAAAATGAACTTATAGACGCGGCTCATCAACCGGATCGGCTCTTTCGGAAACTGGTTTCGGCTTTGCTCTAGTTCAATCAATGGCCTGCCTCCGCTACGTTGTTAAAAATCGCATTATTAAAAAATCATTCTATATTATAATATGATCCAACTTTTTGTACAAATAAACAAAATCACAAGTGCCGTTTGACGGAAATCGAATGTTCGTCTTGGCTCGTACGGTACCAAATATGCAAATCATTAATCCGGCTGGCAAGTTCCGCGATTTCTCCGTTCAGTTCGCAGCTCAGGTCAAAATCTTCTTCTTCGTTCAAATTCGCCAGCTTGCCTTCAATTTCACGTTCCAGCTTTTTCACTTTAGTGGGAATCCGGCCGCGGGTATCCTCCCATTTTTCTATCATCGCCAGACGCTCGCTAAGCTGATAGTCTTCAAAAGGACGATCCAGCGAGGGGACGTGAATATCCAGCCTTTCATCATATACAAAGCAGGAATGACTCATGAACAATGCCTCCAACTTATTAGAATACGATTAAACTGCCTATGCCTCACATTATACACAGAAGCGGCGCAGAATCTAAACCCTTTTTCAATAGACTATGCTATACTTATCACTATCTTTTGCATATGTCAGAGATTATTGCAAAATTATCGGAACGGAGTCTGCGAAATTTATGAGATCTTCTACATCGGCCCGGCCTGAGCTTCCATGGCTGCGGGCCTTTACTTTTACCATATTCGGTACGAGTGTCCTTGTTTCATCGTACTTCCCGCTTTTTTATTCCCAGCTGGGCTTCTCCAGCAGCCAAATCGGGCTTTTGTACGCACTTGGTCCCATGATATCCCTTGTGGCGAACTTGCTGTGGAGCGTCGCAAGCGACAAATACAGGACGATTAAAAAAATCATGCTCATTTTGCTGATCGGACAAATCATCATGAGCGCCGTGTTATCGGTATCCACCAAGTTTTCCGTCATCGTGCTCGTCATTACGATATTTTATTTCTTCTTTTACCCGGTATTTCCGTTGTCCGACACCATCGCCATCAACGCCGCCAAACGGCATAACAAGAACTTTATTACCGTTCGGATTTTCGGGTCTATCGGCTACGCGTTTTTCGCCCTGTTCATCGGCTATGTCCTCTCCGTGATCGGCTCCTCTCAAACGATGTGGGTAGCGATCGGGATCGCGGCCATCGCGCTGGCGATCACCTTATTCATCAAAGACCAGGACAGCCCGGTCGCCAAAATGGACATGTCGGGGATCTGGGGCATCCTGAAGCAAAAAGAGCTGCTCTGGTTTTTCGGGTGCGTCTTCTCCCTGGCCATCGCCGTGCGGATGAACGATGCTTTTCTGACGGTCACGTTAAATAATCTGGGAGCCAGCGAGAACATCATCGGCTGGTCACAGCTCGCCTCCTCGATGTCGGAAATTCCGATCTTCCTGTTATTGAGCCTTTATGGGGAAAAAATCAAGGAGCTTCCGCTGCTCGTCTTTGCCAGTCTGATGTTCGCTACACGGTTCCTGCTGGTCGGCATTGCGGATTCGGCAGGCATGATCGTTGCGATTCAGCTGCTGCACAGCGTGTCGTTCGGCGTATTCTATGTCACATCCATCCGGATGTTGACCCGGTTGATTCCGGACCATTACCGGGCAACGGGGATGGCCCTTTACACCATCGTCTGGTCGAGCGCCTCCGGCCTGCTGAGCGGCACCTTCGGCGGCGTCATCTTCGAAGAGTTCGGACGTCACAACTTCTACATCGTCGCCATGTCCTTCGCGCTGTTTGCCTCCCTCGGTTTTGCGAGCCGGTATTTCTATCGGGGCCCGCGGGTGAAGACAGTTGCTGGGGCAGGGGCCCAGCTATCTGCGGCACAAGCGGCTACCGCCGCTTCGGCTGAGGAAGAGAGTGTGGGGAAGTAAGTTGCTGCTGATTGAGTTAGTTCCGCAAGTTCGCTAATTCGCTGTTCGCTAGTTCGCCTGTCTCTAACGGACACCACGGCCCTTAATCCCCCGTATTTTGCAGTTTTTCGATTTTAACGGACATAGCGGCCTCTAACCATCTGAATTGTAGGTGAAGTTAGCTCATATCCACCATTTAAGGTCTCTGGTGTCCGTTAGATTTCAAAATACTCAAAAAAGCAGGCAGTAACGGCTCCTATGTCCGTTAGATGGGATGTATAGCCTGAAGTACCGCGAAAGGCAATTAAAATACACTATTACCAAGAAAAAACCTTGAATTGCACTAGGCAAATCAAGGTTTCTCAATTTTATCTATTAGAGATGAAATTCATCTTTATTAAGCGCTTTGTCCTCATACGTCCCTTCCATTACTTACTACTACTCACTTCCAAATCACCTATCACCATTGTCTTCATTATCTTATCCGGTAGGCTTTGTTTATTTTTATTAAAAAGCATTAAAAACTTAGGTACAAGAAATAACAAATCGACTATACGAGTGAGATCCCTTAAGAGAATTCGATATTTAGGTAATTTTTCTTTATTTATACTAACTATTTTTAACTTAAACAGAATTTTACCGATCGATCTACCGGCGATCAGATCCATAATAATAAAATATGAAATAATAATAATTGCATATGTAAGGGTAATAAAGATTTGACTTTTCATAATAAAGAAAAACTCAGGATTTGTAAACGTAAGTAATACTAATAAGGGAGCAAAAAGAAATCCCGATAAAATAACATCAATTTGAAAAGCAAGAAATCTTTTTAAATAATACATTTCCCCACTCCTGTTTATTAAAACAATTTAGAGCGTGAAGGCTAGCTCCATGCCCATATACTCCAGTATTCGACTCTTATAAACTTCTAGAGTATAAAGCTAGCCCTAGTCATACACCAAAAAATAAATCGTCCGCATAATACGTTCCTTCGCCATTAGATTCATGACTTCCAATGCCTATTTGAACAACAGCCTTAACCGCATTCTCTGTTCAAAAGAAGAACCCCTTGAGCCACAGCCTTAAGAGATTCTTCTTATAATTTTTAAATTCTCCCATATGCCTTCAGCGTCTTCAAATTTTCCACAGTCAGCCAGCCCCGCCATTCCTGGTGCCCGGCGGTACTGACGGCCGGAAACGAGATGTCCCATCCGCCGTCCTCCAGCTGATTGCCGATCATCCAGTCGAGATGCAGGTTAAGTTCCTCTGACTGAATCAACTTGGAAGCATAGGAGTCGGGAGACGGTGCATAATCCAGCACCTTGTGCACATAGCCTTCGGCGTGGGGGTTCTTCTCAATCCCGTTCGGACCGGCCAGCCATTCATCAAGCACCCTCCGATTCTTCCAACCCCGATCATCTGCTTCTAGCCCCTCCACATTCCCCAAGAAGGACATCCACTGAGCCGCATCATGAAAATCGCCGGGGACAGAATCCTCGAGACAATTCCACAGGAAGGAGATGTTTTTTGCGAACCAGTCTTCGTTCAAAAAATCGGTCCGTACTCGCTGTCCCAATAGCATTCCGATGATGCTGCCCGTAGGGTTGAGCGAAGGAATTCCATCTTGCTCCGTAGTCCACCACGGGGCATGGGGATAATCGTTGACCTTTGTCGTGGCTCTGGGAAATCCTCCATTGTCCAGCGTAATTCCTTTCAGATAGGAAAGCACTCCATCCATGATGTCACTTTCCCAGCCTTCGACTTCCTTGATGACCATTAAAGCCATCTCTGTCGTGACCGGTTGGCTTTGGGGACAGCGCATATCCGGCTCAAGCGCATTCCCGAAGCCGCCATCCGCATTCTGATAAGGACGCAGCGCATTCAACACCTGTTCTTTGCTTCCATTCCCGAAATGATAGGCAAAGCGCATCCGATCCAGCAGCCTAGCACTGCTATATATAAATTTGCGGGCTTGTTCAAGTACTTCCGTTGGTTTGTGATCCGCCATTTCAACCCCTCTTTCACTATTAAAGTGGTATCCCATTGTATCTCAGTATCGCATGATGCTTCGAATCATAAACTTCCCTTACTGCCGAAATGGCTTCATCACGACGCGCCGCGACCTCTTCTTCCGGCAAATCCAGAATGATGTCTTCGATATCGTAGTCTTTGAATCCCCAATGACCGGTTACCGCACCCTGAAACACTCCGTCAACCAACAAGTACTGCAGTACTTCGCGGCCCTCGTATCGCTTCTTAAGCTCATCTAATTCGGTACGAACGAGAAAATCCGACTTGTCCAGCATCCATATTCTTTTCGGAACAGACGAAGGATCACTACCTGCGGCAAGCCGGTCAGTCAAAATAGGATCTCCCTCACAGATCACGCCTGTGCCCCAGCCTTCCACTTCGGTTCTAATCAATCGTCCCTGCTCCACAAGTCCTTCAACAAGAGCACGGATCTGCTTCCCCGTCCAGCCGCTCCAGCTTTTCATCTGGGCTTCCGTTGCAAACACCATAGCTTCCGTAAAACGCAGCACGACTTCTTCCATCGCTTGAAGGCGGCTCTCCGGATCTCCCGGAATTTCAAACCATTCCCCGGCAAAATCCAGCCAACCCGTATCCCAATCAGTATCGGTTTGCTGTTCGTAAAGGATAAACGCCTTTTGGAGTTCCTCCAGCGCTTTGCCGATATCTCCCGCCCGGTAAGGAAGCTCCTCTTTTAACTGGTCTTTGGACAATCCTCCCGATTCTTGAATCAGCGCCAAAATCTCTTGGTGGATATTCCCCGACCGGGTCATTTCTTTCTTGAACGCCGTCGCATACAGCTTCAAATCCTCCTCCAACACGTAAGCGATACGTCCGCCCTGAAAACGTGCCTTTACCAGTTCCCCCCGTTCCCGGATGGCCGACGATACCCCAAAATCAGGATAGACCGTACGATGAACGAGCCGAGGAGGGTCTCCCGGACGGGTAAAATGAACCGGAGCGACCGGCTGCAGCCTACGGAACAATGTCTTGTAGGCATCCTCATCCCCCGGACTGACGAGCGGGTGCGCAAGCCCCTGTCTTTTTAGCCGTTCAGCCAAAATAATGCCTTGCTTCCAATTCTCCAACCTGCTTCCTCCTTAAGCTTCGTATCTTTCCATCAGGTCCGTTGCCTGTTGCCTTAATAGGTCCCGCAGCAAGCGAGGTTCAAGCACCTCCGCATCCAAACCGAGACGAAAGAAAAAAGAAATCGCCCAATTCCATTCCGAAGGCGGGCAATCAAAGCCAACCTCCCATTCTTCGTCACTCGTCTGTCTGACAAAATGCCCGATGTCGTGATCCTGCTCCGCCTGAAGCGCTCCCCGATAAGTAAGCTTGGCGAGTATTCGAACCGCCTGTCCAGAGGATGCGTTACCGTTGCCAACGGATTCCTGCCGTGCCGCCGTACCTTCCAAACCCGCGGCTTCCTCAGGGGTCAACGCAGCCAACTCCTCGATCCGGTCTACCCGGAAGGTCCGCGTTTCTTCGTGCTGGTGAGAATAAGCCTCGCAATACCAAAAGCCGTGCGCCGCATAGATCCGGGCGGGACGTAAATCAAGATAGCGCCGGTAGTTTTGCGAACGGTACAGCACATGCAACCAGGCACCTTCTGCCGCATATTTCATCAGCGCATTTAAATGCGGAGTCCTTGTGGGGCGATTCGGCACTTCCAGACCGATATGCGCAAGCCAAGGCGCGATTTCACCTAAAGTTTGCTCCGGCAGAGCGGACCGGATTTTGTCCGTCACCGTCCATCTTGCCTGCTGAAACGGCCCGTCGCTGTATTTGGTCATCCCGTCCAAGGCAAGCAGCAGGGTCAGCGCCTCGTCGGCGGTAAGCTGTAGGGGCGCAAGCCGGTAGCCGTCCATAAGGCGATAGCCCCCTCCCGGTCCGGATACGGCATACAGCGGTACCCCCATTTCAGATAGGGCCTGCATATCGCGCAACACCGTCCGTTTGGATACCTCCAGCTTGTCCGCCAGCGCGCCGGGCAGCAGCTCGGAGTCAATTTTTATGTACGGTTTGGATTTTTTCCAATAAAAAAGTTTAATTTAGCCGAACTCCGCGCTCTGGTTGGATAATTTCCAATAAAAATCCCGCAAATGCCTTTCTCTGCCGAAAATAACGCCTTTTCATTGGAATTTATCCAATGATCCCAACAGAGACCTGACTTAAGAGCATTCTCATTGGAAATTCTCCAATCACCCTAATCAATCACATCACACAAATCACTCATATCACCCAAATCACTCCAATTGTTCCCCGGCACCGCGCCATTTCCAATCATCCACAACAATCTGCACCCATCTCAAACACCTTTTCACCCGCCATTCCAACGCTTCCGGTAGATGCAAAAAAAACACAGCCCAAAAGAGCTGTGTTCTTCATTATCGTGCTTGGAACCAAACTTTATAAGTGATCCGGTAACCCGGAAGAGGTCTTATAATTTGATTACGTTAGCAGCTTGAGGACCACGGTTGCCGTCAGTGATTTCGAACTCAACAGCTTGGCCTTCTTCTAGAGTTTTGAAACCGTCGCCTTGAATCGCGGAGAAATGAACGAATACGTCTTCGCCGCCTTCAACTTGGATGAAGCCATAGCCTTTTTCTGCGTTAAACCATTTAACTGTACCTTTCAAATGAACAACCTCCTAAAAATAATCGTCATCATTGACGAATACCCATATTATACTCTATGACCCATGACAATGCAACGTGTCATTTTCCCCAAACTTTCCCCGCCATTTCTTTCATGGAGTGCCTATAATCATTTGCTTTCCTTAAGGGGGTGAGTTATCATTTTACATAAAAATATTTCATTTAAGCAGAACAATCTGACATCTCGATTTTGCAGATTAAGACGCCAAAGATCGGAGCCATTGCCATGATCAAAAAACACGAAATATACAAAAGAGACAAGTGGAATATGATGACTGTGGAAGTACAGGGAAAATACATCATTTTACGCGAAATTTCCGACCAGTGGGGCGAAGAATCCCATACTTTTCTCAGCCGTCCGGCATTGATGCAATGGGCGCAGAACCGTTTTCCCAAGGAGGAATTCGCCGGCAAGGAAGAAGAATGGCATGACATCATGAACGCCTTCAAGCAGGTCTAAGCCCTGCACCGCGCCAAAAACACAAGAGAGATGGAGCCAAGTCATGGACAGTTCTAACCTGCTAATTTTCATTATTTGCGCGTTTGCATTGGGAGTCGTACTTATATTGACCAAGAACAGTATCCCTCCCAAGCTGCGGCGCGGCTATGCCATTGCTGCCCTCGTGATGGTCGTAATTGCGTTCTTTTTATTGGTTTACAGTTTTTATAATATGGGCCGGTGAAATGGTAAATAACAGCGGACGACAAAGGGTATGATAGGACAATGTCTCTATTTTTCAAGGGAGGTTTCCTATTTAAATATGCAAAGACCCCGTCTGCTCCATTTGCTGTTGACCGTTTGCGTCATGGCTACCGCCTTGCCGAGTGCGGCCGCAGCCGGTCATCCGGCAGCTGCCGGTTCAGTTTACCCAAACCAAAGGAGGATTCCGATGAGCACATTACCGAAACGTTCCGAAGTCCAAACCGAGAATACATGGAAGCTGGAAGACATGTTCCCTGATCAGAAAGCCTGGGACACGGCCCTTGAAGGACTGAAACAGCAGAAAAATAAAGTAGCCGATTACGAAGGCAAGCTGGATAATCCGCAGAGCGTCAAAGCTATTTTTGCCCTGGAGGATGAAATCTCGCAAAACCTGGAGCGGCTGTATGTGTATGCCCATTTGAACCATGACCAGGATACGACAAACCCTACATACCAGGCGCTGACGCAAAAGGCCAAGAAACTGAACGTGGAAATCGGCGAAGCGCTGTCCTTCATCACGCCTGAAATTCTTTCCCTGCCTGAGAGCGAGCTGGATGCCCTGATCGACAATCCCGAGCTGGCGGATTACAAATTTACGCTGCAGGAAATCAAGCGGGAAAAAGCGCATGTCCTGAGCAAAACCGAAGAGGCGTTGCTGGCCCAGGTCGGTAACTTATCGCAAGCGCCTCAGCATATTTTCGGCATGATCAACAATGCGGATATCAAGTTCCCGAAGATCGAGGACGAGAACGGAAAAGAAGTGGAGCTTACGCACGGCAGCTACATTCAATTCCTGGAAAATCCGAACCGCGATGTACGCCGCCGCGCCTTCAAAGCGGTCTACGAAACTTACGGCAAGCAAAAAAATACGATTGCGGCTACTTTGAGCGCCAACGTCAACAAAAACATGTTCTACTCCAAAGTACGCAAATATCCTTCGGTTCTCGAAATGTCCCTGTATGGCGACAACATTCCGAAGGAAGTTTACACCAACCTCATTGACACGGTGCACGAGAGCCTTCCGCTGCTCCACCGCTATATGAAACTGCGCAAAAAACTGCTCGGCGTCGACGAGCTTCATATGTATGACCTTTTTGCCCCTCTCGTGGAAGAGTATAAATGGGACATCACTTATGAGGATGCCAAAAAAATGGTGGAAGAGGGCTTGAAGCCGCTTGGGGATAACTATCTCAGCGTGCTGAAGGACGGCTTCGACAACCGCTGGATCGACGTTTACGAGAACGAAGGCAAACGGACCGGCGCTTACAGCTGGGGCGCTTACGGAACGCATCCATACGTGCTTTTGAACCATAAGGACAACTTGAACAGCATGTTCACGCTGGCCCATGAGATGGGTCATGCACTGCATTCGTATTTTTCCGACGAAGCCTTGAAGTACCGGGACGCGCAGTACACTATCTTCCTGGCGGAAGTAGCCTCGACGACGAATGAAGCGCTGCTGATGGATTACCTGCTTAAGCATTCGACCGATCCGAAGCAAAAAATGTACCTGCTCACCTATTACGCCGATCAATTCCGGACCACCCTGTTCCGGCAGACGATGTTCGCGGAATTCGAAAAGCTTATCCATGAACGGGCTGAAGCGGGCGAATCGCTCACGCCGCAGGAACTGTCTTCCATCTACTACGATCTCAACTTGAAATACCACGGTAAAGAGATGACCGTAGATCAGGATATCGAAATGGAATGGGCGCGGATTCCCCACTTCTATACGAGCTTCTATGTGTACAAATACGCCACCGGTTTCTCCGCGGCCACCAGCTTCTCGAAACAGATTCTGGAAGAAGGCCAGCCGGCGATCGACCGTTATCTCGGTTTCCTGAAGAGCGGCGGAAGCGACTATTCGATCAATATCCTGAGCAAGGCCGGCGTGGATATGTCCACCCCGCAACCGGTCCGCGAAGCGATGAGCGTGTTCGAAGACATCATTGAACAAATGGAGAACTTGACGAAATAAAGTTGGCTTTAACAGAGAATCCCTTGCTCCTTGCGGGCAAGGGATTTTATACTGTCATAAGAAGGAGGTGTTCCTCGTCATGAAAATTCAATGGTCCTTAATTTTAGCCATGGTTTTTGCGCTAATTACCGCAGTTTTCGCCGTCATCAATGTCGATCCCGTGCCCGTGAATCTGCTCTTCGGCTCGATCAGCCTTCCCTTGATCCTGTTGATCCTGGGCTCCACGCTGCTCGGCGGCATTATTGTCGGAGCCTTCGGCATTTATCGCGGCTACCGACTGCAAAGAGAAATAAAGACACTGAATGCAAAGCTTGTACATATCCAGGAGGCTACGGGGTATGTTTTTCCGGAACCCGCAACCGCGGCCGTACCGGCTGAAGATACGACTCCACTCCAAGACTAACTTACCTACACGAATTCATAGGAGGCTTATCCATGAACATTCAACCCAATGAGACTTATATTTTGGAATTACTGAAAAAATTGCTCGATACCCCCAGCCCAAGCGGATTTACCCGGGAAGTCATGAACCTGGTTCGCGAAGAAGCGGAAGCATTGGGCGTACCGTTCTCGCAAAATGAAAAAGGCGGAGCATTACTGACCTTGAAAGGCAGCGACTCTTCACGCAAGATCGCGATCAGCGCCCATGTCGATACGCTCGGAGCCATGGTCCGCGCCGTCAATTCGAACGGGACGCTTGCGATCACTTCCGTCGGCGGCTTTATGATGAACAGTATCGAGAACGAGTACTGCCAAATTCACACCCGCGGCGGCAAGGTCTACACCGGGACGATTCTGTCGTCCCATCCCTCCGTCCATGTATACAGCGACGCGCGGGACTTCAAGCGAGAGGAACGGAACATGGAGGTGCGTATCGACGAGCTCGTGGAGAGCAAGGACGATGTGCTGAAGCTGGGCATCTCGGTCGGGGACTTCATTTCCTTCGACGCCCGGGCGGTAATCACGCCTAGCGGCTATGTGAAGTCCCGCCACCTGGATGACAAGGCCAGCGTCGCCGCGCTGTTCGGCTTGCTGGAATCCAGCAAGCGCGAAGGCTGGACGCCGAAGCACGATCTTGTATTCCTCATCTCCAACTATGAGGAAGTCGGTCATGGGGCGTCCTGGATCCCGGACGGCGTCCATGAAATGATCGCCGTCGATATGGGCGCGATGGGCGATAACTTGAGCTGTAAGGAGACCGATGTCTCCATCTGCGCGAAAGACTCCACCGGTCCTTATGACTATGATATGACCGGCCGGTTGATCGAGCTGGCAAAAGGGCTGGACATCGCCTTTGCGGTGGATATTTATCCGCATTACGGCTCGGACGCTTCTGCCGCGCTCCACGGCGGCCATAACATCCGGGCCGCTCTGATTGGTCCGGGCGTGCATGCCTCGCACGCGATGGAAAGAACGCACAAGCAGGCGATTCTCAATACGACCAGACTGCTGGCCGCTTATGTTGCCGGCTAATGCTACGACGGTAAGAAGCCGCTGGCCCTTGGCAGCTTCGGCCGCGGCACTGCTCGCGTTATGTGTGATCGGGATGCTGGCCTGGGGACGGAGCTATTTGCTGCCCCACCCTTACACCTATCATAAGGCTATCGCTAGCAGCGGTCTCGAGATCCACGCAATGGCCGTAAAGCCTGAGCGGATCGAGCTTCGAGCCGCGGATCGGCCGCTGCGCGATTACCGTGTGTACGGTATCAACGGCGGCTTCTTCTACCAGGACACCGTTTTGTCTATCGCAGTGAACGGAGATGAGCCGGTGAAAGGACAGGCGGGCGAATACGGCTCCGGCTGGTTCAACGCCAAATACGCCCGCGGTACGTTGGTTTGGGACGAAGCAGCTGACAGATTCTCGGTCCAAGTCGCCTCGTCCGCCGACGAGCTGCAGGTGCAGGACCGCAGCCGGTATTTTGCCCAAGGCGGTGTCAGCATGAATCTGGGCGATGAGAACGCCTGGGAGGAAGCTATGCTCCGCGAGCATCTGCCTAACCCTGACGAACGGCGCCTCCGCTCCGGCCTCGTATACGACGACGCTGGGCTTCTGTGGCTGATCGTAACGCCGGACCGGTGTACCGCTGCCGAGTTTCGCTCGGCGATTCTTGAAGTGATTGCGCCCGGCTCCGCCAAAGAAGGTATTTTTCTGGACGGCGACGGCTCCGCTCAATTGAAATCCGCCGAAGTATCGCTGTACGGCGATTCACGAGATCTGCAGCAGATTATCGTGATCCATTGATAGCTATAACTCTGTAGCTGGCTCTCGGCTAATTGCTTGCTTAAACCGCTCGTTAAATCGGGCGGTTTTTTTGTATTCTTAATTGTCCTACCTAGGCCATTCTTCCAGGTTCGCTGTTCTGCTAAAACAGACAATCACTCCATGCATCTTCACTGCATGAACGGGCGGAAAAGAATTAACGATTCGTTCCCATCAAAATATATCCAGTTGTTATATATAACACAGCTTCTTGAATACCTAATTTGTTAAAGTTTGTATATAAAGCTTTATCATAAAACTTTCTTCGAACCCGAGAAAGGTCGTGTTTTTCACATGAATAACAGTGACCCTCCAGGCCAGGACGCCGTAAATGAAATTTGCGAGTCTACCTTGGCCATAGCCCATCATATGGGCCGATTATTTTTTAATGAAGGCGATTCAGTCTTGCCCAGCAAGTTCTTCATACTTCTGACGGTTTCCCGGGGCGGACCCTGCATGGTCACTCAAATCGCCGACCGGGTAGGCCTCTCTTCCAGTGCCAACACGATCGCGGTGAATAAACTGGTCAAGGAAGGTCTATTGAAGCGGGTCAAAGACAAACAGGACAAACGAATTTGCTGGATTGAAATCACCCTGGCCGGCCAATCGGCCCTGGCTGAAATGATCGCAAAACGCAACCTTGTATTTCAAAATATTCTAGATGATTTTTCGGATGAGCACCTGACTATATTTTTGAGGTCGCTGAGGGTGATTCAGGAGAAGTTTACTACGGGTTACACGCAGCACCCGCTGCAAATGCAAAGTCAATCTTTATGAGATTAGGTGAATAGATGCTGCTGCAAATCGGACTGGACATCGGATCGACAACGGCCAAAATAATCGCAATGCAACGGTCGGAAATTGTACATGAGCATTACATCCGCCATTATTCGGACATTCAGAACGCGGTTCTATCTCTTTGGGAACAATTGATGCGTTTACATCCCGATGCGGAAGCGACTGTCTGCATGAGCGGTTCGTCCGGCCTTTCCTTTTCGGAGCTTGCCGGGATTCCATTTCTGCAAGAGGTAGTCGCCTGCACGAAGGCCGTCAAGCTTCTGGCGCCTGAGACCGATACCGCCATCGAATTGGGCGGCGAAGACGCCAAGATTATTTATTTCCGCGGGGGCATCGAGCAAAGAATGAACAACGCCTGTGCCGGGGGCACGGGTGCGTTTATCGACCAGATGGCGGCCTTGCTGGAGACCGACCCGGCCGGGCTTAATGAACTGGCAAGCCGTTATGAGACGATCTACCCCATCGCTTCCCGATGTGGGGTATTCGCCAAGACGGACATTCAGCCACTGTTAAACGAAGGCGCACGGCGGGAAGATATCGCCGCCTCGATCTTCCAGGCCATCGTCAACCAGACGATCAGCGGGCTGGCCTGCGGCCGCCCGATTCGCGGCAAAGTGGCTTTACTTGGCGGCCCCCTGACGTTCCTGCCTATGCTCCGGGAGCGGTTTGCCTTGACACTGGGCCTCGCAGAAGACGAGGTCCTCTTCCCCGAGCGCAGTCAATACTTCGTGGCGTTAGGCGCCTGTCTGCACAGCGCGAGTGGCGAGCAGCTTCCGCTGTCTGCCTGGTTGGAGCGGCTGCAGGCCGTCAACTTTGCTGCCTCAGGCTCGTATGGCGGCGGCAAAGACCCGCTGCTCCCGCCCCTGTTCGCAAACCAAGCGGAGCTGGATGCGTTCCGGCTGCGCCATGGCGCCGCATCTGCCGTACGCGCTGAACTGGCAAACTACGAAGGCCCCTGCTTCCTCGGTATCGACGCCGGATCCACGACGACGAAGCTCGTCCTGACCGGCAGCGAGGATCAAATCCTGCATACGTTCTATGCAGGTAATAAAGGCAATCCCCTGGCTACCGTCCGGGAGGCTCTTAAAGAAATCTACGACATCCTTCCTGCCGATTGCTTCATAGCTCACGCGTACGTTACCGGCTATGGGGAAGGATTGGTTAAAGCCGCGTTCCGGATTGACGGCGGCGAAGTTGAAACCGTTGCTCACTATAAAGCGGCCTCTTCCTTTCTGCCGGGAGTCGACTTCATTCTGGATATCGGTGGCCAGGACATGAAATGCATCAAAATCCGCGGCGGCGCCATCGATACCCTGATGCTGAATGAAGCCTGCTCGGCCGGCTGCGGCTCGTTCCTGGAGAGCTTCGCCGGCACGCTCGGTCTGAACATCACCGAATTCGCCGACCAAGCGCTGCAGGCTAAAGCGCCCGTCGATCTCGGTTCCCGCTGCACGGTATTCATGAATTCCAAGGTCAAGCAGGTACAAAAGGAAGGTGCGACCCTCCCCGATCTTTCCGCCGGCCTCGCCTATTCCGTAATCAAGAATGCGCTGCAAAAAGTCATTAAAATCCGCAATCCCGAAGACATGGGAGAACGGATTATCGTACAGGGCGGTACCTTCCTGAATGACGCGGTATTGCGTGCGTTTGAACAGCTTACCGGCCGGGAAGTGATTCGGCCCGATATCGCCGGCATGATGGGCGCTTACGGCTGTGCTTTGATCGCACGGACCGGCTACGCCGGGACCGGATCTAGCACAATTTTGTCGCGGGAAGCGCTGGATACTTTTGCTTGCGAGGTCTCTCATGCCAGATGCTATCTGTGCTGCAATAATTGCGCCATGACCGTAAGCCGGTTTCCCGACAAAAGCTTCCATGTGACAGGGAACCGCTGCGAACGCGGGGCAACCCAGAAGATGGAGAAGAACGGGCTGCCGAATCTGACGGCCTACAAATATGACCGGATGTTCAGATATGCTTCCCTTGAGCCCGAGCAGGCCGTCCGAGGTACTGTCGGCATCCCGCGGGTACTGAATCTGTTCGAGAACTATCCTTTTTGGCACACCTTCTTTACGAAGCTCGGGTACCGGGTAGTATTGTCGCCGAAATCGACGAAAAAGCTGTATGAAAGCGGAATGGAGACGATCCCCTCCGAATCCGTCTGTTATCCTGCCAAGCTGGCGCACGGCCATATCCAAAGCTTGATCCGGAGCCGGGTGGACTTTATTTTCTATCCTGCCGTCGTATATGAGAAAAAGGAAGATGAATCCGCGGACAATCATTTTAACTGTCCGGTGGTGGCCAGTTACCCGGAGGTCATCCGTACGAATGTCGACGCGTTAAAAGAAGGCGGAACTCCGCTGGTTAGCCCCTTCCTCAATTTCGATTCGGAACCGGTGTTGCGCAAACGCCTGCAGGAGACGTTTCCGTTCATTCCAAAAGAAGAGCTGGCATCCGCGTTTGCAGACGCTTGGGAGGAAGCGGAACGGGCCAAGGACGAAATCCGGGCCAAAGGCGAGGAAACACTCGATTATTTGCAAAGCACAGGGACAAAAGGGATCGTTCTATGCGGTCATCCGTATCATACGGACCCGGAAATCAATCATGGAATCGCCGAATTGATTACGGGAATGGGTCTCGCCGTGCTGACCGAGGATTCGATTTCCCATCTCGGCGAAGTGAAGCATCCGCTGCCGGTCGTTAATCAATGGACCTATCACGGAAGAATGTACCGGGCCGCCTATGTCGTTACAGAGCGGAACGATCTGGAGTTGGTACAGCTTACTTCCTTCGGCTGCGGCATCGATGCGATCACCGCCGACGCGGTCCAGGAAATTCTGGAACGGGAAGGCAAAACGTTTACCCTTATCAAAGTGGATGAGATCAGCAACCTGGGAGCCGCGCGGATTCGGCTGCGCTCCTTACTTGCCGCCATGAAGGAACGGGAAACGGCTAAATCGCCACTGGACGGTATGCCTGCCCCGGTTCACCCGGCCTCTTTTACGAAGAAAATGAAAGATAGCTATACGATCCTGGCGCCGCAAGTTTCCCCGATTCATTTCGAGCTGTTCGAAACGGTGTTCCGGGAAGCCGGATACCGGCTTAAGGTGTTGAAGACGGCAAGTAAAGAAACGACGGAAGAAGGGCTCAAATTCGTCAATAATGACGCCTGCTATCCCGCCATCGTGACCATCGGACAAATCGTGGCCGCGTTAAAAAGCGGGGATTATGATCCGGACCGGACTGCGGTCATTTTGACGCAGACCGGAGGCGGATGCCGGGCCACCAATTATATCGGCCTCCTCCGCAAAGCTCTGAAGGAAGCGAAGATGGAGCAAATCCCGGTCATCTCGCTCAATGTTTCGGGACTGGAGAACCAGCCCGGCTTCAAGCTGAATCTAAAAATCATCAACCGGCTGATCGCCGCTTGCTGTTATGGCGATTTGCTGATGCGGCTGCTTTACCGCTTCCGTCCATATGAGCTCAATGCCGGGGATACGGAACTGCTGTTTCGCAAATGGATGAATTTATGCCGTCACTCGCTGCGGCGGTTTTCCTTTGCACAATATAAGGAGTATATTGCCACGATGGTTGAGGAATTCGAGGCATTGCCCCTAACCGGGAAGACTAAACCCCGAGTCGGCATCGTCGGCGAAATCCTCATCAAGTTCCATCCCGATGCCAACAACCGGCTCGTGGAGGTAATCGAGGCCGAGTGCGGCGAAGCGGTCGTGCCGGATTTTCTGGATTTTATGTTCTACTGCCTGTATAACCCGATTTACAAAGCCGATCAGCTCGGCAAGAGCAAAATGCTGGGACTGGTCAATCCGATGGTGATCGGCTATCTGGAAATGTACCGTAAGCCCGTAAAAAAAGCGCTTGAACATAGCCGCTTCCTCACGCCTCCTGAGAGTATCTATGATCTGGCGGATAAAGCCAGCCGGCTCTTATCCGTCGGGAACCAGATGGGAGAAGGCTGGTTTCTGACCGCCGAAATGATGGAACTGCTGGATCACGGCGTCAACAATATCGTCTGCATTCAACCGTTCGCCTGCCTGCCGAATCATATTACCGGCCGCGGCATGGTCAAGGGCCTGAAGGAAATGTATCCGGATGCGAACATTGCCGCAATCGATTACGATGCCGGCGCCAGCGAGGTCAACCAGATCAACCGGATCAAGCTGATGATGTCGATTGCGAACGGCGTGTTGTGCTGAGACAGCAAAACCGCCCCCAAAATCCATATTGGATCCGGGGGCGGTTTTAATCTAGGGTCATGATTAAGGGACAAAACGGGTCTTATTGGGCCTTGAATGCCGCATTACGCCTAAAATAAGGGACATGAGGGGCCCTATTTCCTAGGTTTATATAAAAACAGCCTGTTTTCGCGATTTCCCTATTAATAAGAACCTAAAAAGCCCTTATTTCTCTCTGAAAGCTCAATATAATGAGAATAACGCCCTAAAAGTCCCTTATCCACAGGTCATCGGGATTACAATGAAACGCCTACCCGTTCCGCTGACTGTCTATTTTCTCGGCCAGCTCGTTCAAATAGGCCCAGCGGTCCATCAGCCGCTCCAGCTCCGCTTCGGCTTCCTGCTGCTCCTGCATCAGTTCCTGCAGCTTAACCGCGTCGCTCACTGCGGCTGCCATCCCTTCCGTAATTGCGGTCAGCCGCTGTTCTGCGGCTTCCACCTTCTCGTCGATCGTCTCATATTCCCGCTGCTCATTATAACTGAACTTAAGCTTCTCGCCGCGGGCCGGATCTTTACTGCTTCCAGCGGTTGAAGCGGATACAGCGCCGGAAGAACTGTCCGCACCTCCTGCGTTCTTGCTATCCGCCGCCTTGCCCGCCAGACTCTTGCCGCCAGCAGCACCGGACGATAAGCCGGGATTCACCACGTCTTTGCCAGCCGCCTGCAATCGCTCCTCATAGTCGCTATAATCCCCGACATGCACGGCTACTACGCCGCCGCCCTCGAACGCCATAATCTTATCGACCGTACGGTCAAGGAAATACCGGTCATGGGATACCACGAATACGGCGCCCGGAAATTCGTCCAAGTAAGCTTCTAGGACGGTCAGAGTTTGAATGTCCAGATCGTTAGTCGGTTCGTCCAGCAACAGCACGTTAGGGGCGCCCATCAGGACGCGGAGCAAATACAGACGCCGCTTCTCTCCCCCGGACAGCTTTGCAATCGGAGTCCACTGCATGGCCGGCGGAAACAAGAACCGCTCCAGCATCTGAGCCGCAGTAATCCGCGAGCCGTCTGCGGTTTCCACAACCTCGGCTTCCTCCTTGATATATTCAATCACCCGCTGCTTGCCGTCCATCTCCTGATGCTCCTGGGTGAAATAACCGAGCTTTACCGTCTGGCCGAGCTCGATTTCCCCCGCATCCGGCTGAATCCGACCGGCGATCATGTTGAGCAGCGTGGATTTCCCGCTGCCGTTCGGACCGACGATGCCGACACGGTCACCAGGGACCGCCGTATAGGTCAACCCACCGATCAAAAGCCGTTCCCCGGCGGATTTGCGCAGCCCGGAAATCTCCAATATTTTTCGTCCCAGCCGGGTCGAAGCCACGGAAATATCAAGCGAATTGCTCTTGAATTCCGTTTTCATATTTTGCAGCTTCTCAAAGCGTTCGATCCGGGCCTTTTGCTTCGTCGAACGAGCCTGAGCGCCGCGCCGGATCCAGGCCAGCTCGTTCCGCAGCAAATTCTGGCGCTTCTGCTCCGAGGCCGCTTCGCGCTCCTCGCGTTCGCTCTTCAGCTCCAGAAAGCGGCTGTAATTCGCTTCGTAGCGGAACAAACGGCCATGATCCAGCTCTAACATGACATTGCAAACCCGGTCCAGGAAATACCGGTCATGCGTGATCAGCAGCAGCGCGCCGCGCCGTTTCTGAAGGAACGATTCCAGCCAGGCGACCGAATCGTTGTCGATATGGTTGGTTGGCTCGTCCATAATCAGCAGCTCCGAAGGAATGATGAGCGCGGACGCCAGAGCGACCCGCTTGCGCTGTCCTCCGGACAATTCGCCCATTTTTCGGCCGAAGTCGGTAATTCCGAGTCTGGACAACACGCTTTTGGCGTCGCTCTCCAGGCTCCAGGCCTGTAGCCGGTCCATTTCCTGACTCAGCTTCGTCACTTTGGCCTGAAGACCCTCATCCGTCGGCAGCAAATCCAGCTCCTCCATAGCCTCCATGTAAGCGGAGACGACCTCCAGCTCGGGACCGCCGTTTTGGAACACCCCGCGTAATACGGTGATACCCGGATCAAATTCGGGGTTCTGGGATAAAAAAGTAATCCGAGTGTCCCGGTTTACCGAAACCCTGCCTTCATCGGCAGGTTCCAACCCGGCAATCACGCGGAGAAAAGTGGATTTCCCCGTACCGTTGACCCCGATCACGCCGATTTTGTCATGCTCATCCATGCCGAACGAGGCATCCTGAAACAGAACCTTTTCGCCATAGCTTTTCGTTAGATGTTCCACAGTCAATATATTCATTAAGTTTTACCTACTCTCTAAGCCATTTAAGAGGTTGTCCAAAAAAATATTCTTTTGGTCCGAAATACTTCGGGTTCTAGGACAGTCTACGGCTAATTATATCAAAAGCGCGGAGGCAAGTCCCCAAGCAATCAGGCCTGCGGCAAGGGAGCTGAGCATATTTACCGCATCATTGCTCATCCAGCGCAGTCCCCGCAGTGGTACGGTATCGACCCCGCAATGCTTGTCCACCTCCACGCTCTTTCCGCATTCCGGACAGCGGTTCATCCGCTGGATGGTTGCGCCTAGCAGGGAGTCGGCAAACGCGCCGGCAAAGCCTGAGATGCCGCCAACGATAAGCCACTGCCACAAGGATAGGGCGGGAAGCACGGACGTTCCGGTGCTTGTCCCGTCGGTCCAACGCAGCAGCAGCCAGGCCGCCCCGCCGATCAGCATCGCGCCGGCCAGTGAGGCGGTGCTGCCAAGCAGCGATACCCCTCCGGAAGTTCCGGCGGGCAACTGCCTCCAGGTCAGCACCGACCGCGGGAGCTTGCGGCTAAGCCCGCCCCATTCGGTCGCCCACGTATCCGCGGTGACCGCTGCCATGGTGCCTACGAATAGATAGGCCCAAACAGGATCGGGCCAAATCGCATAGCCGATGCAGGCAAGCATCCCCAACCCGCCGTTGGCAAACACTTGTCCAGCATCCCGCCTGCCGCTTTTGGCATAGGATTTCTCCAGTTCCCGCTTCCGCTCCCCGCGGAATTTGGAGAATATCGAAGACGTAATGAAGAACAGCAGCAAAATACCGAACCAGAACAAATCGCCCGCCCCGTAATATACCATCCCCATTATAGTGGCGGCGATCATGCCCGATAAGGAAAGGGACGATTTACGGTAAGCGGCCGTAGAGACCAAAAGGGCGCCTAGCGCCCCTATGATCCAGTCAATCATCATTGTTTTGCCCGGGGACCCGCCGAAACTTCAAAGCTGCCCAGCACCTTGGTTCCGTAAGCAATTTCCAAACGGTCTCCTTGGTACACAGGCCCCACCCCTTCCGGAGTTCCCGTGAAGATGAGATCCCCTTCATCCAATCCATATCTGTCGGCTATATAATCCACGATTTGCTGCAGCGAAAAAATCATATTCTTAATATTTCCGCGCTGTACCAGCTCCCCGTTTTTCCGCAACGTGAAATCTTCTCCGGCTGTTCCTTCGGCTCCGGGAAAAGCGATGTAAGGCGTAATCGGAGCGGAATTTCTAAATCCTTTGGCCGCCGTCCAAGGCTGCCCCTTTTTCTTCAATTCGCTCTGTACATCGCGCAGCGTGAAATCGATGCCGAACGCCACTACATCCACCAGCTCGTCCACCGTCATGCCGGATTCATACCGTCTGCCGATCCGCAGGACCAGCTCGGTTTCATAATGAACTTCTCCGCAGTTCTCGGGGAGCGCCAGCCCGGCACCCTCCATCGAAACTACCGCATGGGAAGGCTTTAGAAAAATCATCGGCTCGGACGGCACTTCATTGCCGAGCTCCTCGGCGTGCAGCCGGTAATTGCGTCCAACACAATAGACGTTCGAAATCATTTTATTCATTCATTAAGCCTCCTGGATTCCTGGTCAATAGTTCAGTTTTCTATTATTGCCTTGCGCCATACATCGGGCCGGTTCGTGCAGAGAAGTATATCGCCGTGCATGGCGGCCACCCGCCGCATTCTACGGACATCATCCATCGTCCAGGCCATGACCTCAATACCGCGTCTGGCGGCCTTGCCGGCGATCTCGGCCGTTAAATATCGATGATTCATGGACAAGAATGAACATTGAAGCATCTGCAGCCTTAGCAGCACATCCCTCGCCTTGCCGTTGACAATCAGGCCTGTACGGATTCCCCGGCCGATCTCTTTGATCTTGGCCAATATTCGCGGCTCGAAAGAGGTTAGAACGACATCCTGCTCCATGCGCCGTTTCCGAACGGCTGAAATAATCTTCTCTTCAATGCCGGGATACAGGTTGCCCTGGGTTTTCACTTCGATATTCGCTTGCAACCGGCCTTTGATTTTATCCAGAAATTCATCCAGACTGATCAGTTTCTCCCCGGTATATGCCTTGGACTTCCATCGGCCGGCGTCCAGTCTTTGCAGCTCTTCCCATGTTTTGTCCTTGACCGGCCCCCGCCCGTTGGTAGTACGGTTTAACGTGAAATCATGAATCAGCAGGGGCACGCCGTCCTTAGACAGCTGGACATCAATTTCAATCCACCCAACATAAGGCTGCTCCATCGCAAGAGAGACGGCAGCCATTGTATTCTCCGGCGCAATTCCCGAAAATCCACGGTGCGCAACGCAAAGGTTGGACACACAACCACGCTCCCTCCCTGCTGTATTCTATGGTTCAGGTATTGTCTGCCTTCGCTTCGCCCGATGCTCCGATCGAAATTCCGGGTGAGAAGCTCTCTACCTCTTTAAACAATTTACTACCTTCCTCATCACTCATCGGAATCGGTTGCCCAAGCTCCGTTTTGTAAGGAATCAGCTTCAGGTCACAATCGCCCCCACGCGTGCATTCCGCAGCAAAAACGGCGGTTTCCCAAGTTTTCGGATCCTTCGATTTCGTAAAAATAAAGTTACCCGTGCTGTAAGCGATCCATTTTCCTTTATATTTCTCAAGTCCCTGAAGCACATGCGGATGGCCGCCAACAACCAGATCAGCGCCGGCATCGATAAATTCCCGGGCCAGCGTCGTTTGATGCTCCTCCAGCTTCGTTGTACGTTCCTTACCCCAATGAACAACGACAAACACAAGGTCGGCATTTTGACGTGCCGTCTGAATGGCCTTCAGAGCCTGTTTGGAATCGTACACGGCCGCTACGCCAGGGTTCTTTCCCGCTACCCAATGCGACTCGGGAATCACTCTTGTGTAGCCGCAAAGCGCAATTTTAATCCCTTTTCGCTCAATATAGACCGGGGCATATGCATCCGTGCTATTCTTCCCCGCTCCGACGTAATGCAGCTTGCTCTCCTTCAAATGATCTATCGTATCCAGCAGACCTTCCACACCCTGATCAAGAATGTGGTTGTTGGCCAGGTTTACAGCCTCCACTCCCGCTTTGGCCAGCTCCGGCAGCGCCTGGGGCGACGATTTGAACACGAACTGTTTGTTCTCGGCCGCCGTACCTCGTTCCGTCACCGGCGTTTCCAGGTTCACGACGCTGAGATCATCGTTCAGAAACAGATCTTTCACATAACGATAAGGGTAATCATACCCTTCCTTTTGCAGTTTCTCCGCCACTTTGCTGGAAAAGATCGTATCCCCCGCAAAATGAATGAGAAGCCGTTCATCGGGATCGGTATTTTGCACCGGATCCGGATCCTGAGTCTCATCCGGCTCTATTTCTTTCTGTCCGCTATTACCGGTTCGATTCCCTGCTTCGTCAGGCTCCGCCGCTGAGTCTGAACCGTCAGGTTCCTGTACGGCGTTATTTACGTCCGGCGATTGATTTTCCTGGTCCGGAATTTGGCTGCCGACCTCTCCGCCTTTGCCATTGTCACCATTTACATCGGACGAATAGTCCGCATCTCCTGACTTAGGACTGCTTTGTGTCGTAAGATCCGATAAATAAAAATAAGTTCCCAAAACAACGATGATCAGAATAAGCGATACGTTCAACCCAAGCCAAAAACGGTTTTGGCCCCGCTGCTTATCCTGTTTCTTCTTACTGTATTTCTCCGAACGTGGTGGATACATGGTAAACTCCTTTTTCCCTCATACTCGCCTTGATTCTTGAACATGATTGATTTTATTATATCAGGTAACCTGAAATAAATAGAACCCCTCGCCTATTTTAAGCGAAGGGTATCTTGGGGCCTAGTCGGTTAGGACGACTTCGGCCTGATAAGCCGATATTTAATTTCTACTCTTTACGCAATTGAAAAATCACATCGCTGAGCGTTTCCATATACAATGGATCGGTGTTCAGCGAATCGATCCGCTCAAGCCGCATGTCGAGCTCTTTGGCGATCGCTTTGGCTTCGATGTCAAGATCGTATAGAACCTCCAAGTGATCCGATACGAATCCGACCGGAGCTACCAGAACGTCCTCGACTTGCTCCAGGCTCAAAGAGCGGAGCGTGTCCAGAATATCCGGCCCAAGCCAAGGCTCTGCCGTACGTCCCGCGCTCTGCCACGTAAATTGCCAGGAGGTCACTCCGGCCCGTTCGGCTACCGCTTTTGAAGTTTCCAGCAGCTGGTCCTGATAAGGATCGCCCATTTCGAGGATCTTTGCAGGCAAGCTGTGCGCACTGAACAAGACTCTCACTTTCTCCCGCTCCGCTCCGGCTTCTACGAACAAATCCAATTTGCTCGATACTCTTGCGGCCAGCGATTCAATCAGCTTCGGATGCAAATGATAGCTGCGGACGAATTTCATGGCGATTCCGGCTTCGGCCGCTTTCGCCTCGGCCCGCTTGATATAACCGCCGATACTCATCACAGAGTAATGCGGTGCCAGCACGATGCCGATCGCCTCCGTAATGCCGTCGCCGGCCATAGCCTCCACTCCGTCTTCGATAAACGGGCGGGCATGCTTCAATCCTTGATAACAAACGAATTCTTGCTCTGCGTAAGGATTTAAACGGTTTAGCGTATCCTGCAGCGCAGCCACCTGATTATCCGTGTTCGCACGAAGCGGGAATACGCCTCCGACAATCGCCTCATAACGGTCCTTCAGTTCTTTCAGCTGTTCCGCGGTCGGCGGATTCCCCCGACGAATATGCGTGTAATAAGGTTCTACCTGGTCCAGACTTTCCGGTGTGCCATAGGACATCACCAATACACCGATTTTTGTCTTCATGGTCTTCTTCACCTCAATAAGTTCGTGTCATGAGTTCTCAAAAGTTCAATTGAATATGATGACGCTGAGAAATGACTTGCTCCGAGTACTCGTGTACAAAGTCAGTCAGTTCTCTAAGCTTCTCGAGCGATGCTTCCGGGAACAATCCGTGGCCGAGATTGAATATGTATCCGGGAGCTTCAAGTCCCTGATCAATCAATTCTTTGGCATACTGTTTAATGGTGTCCATAGGAGCGGTCAAAATATACGGGTCCAGGTTCCCTTGAACGGCAAACTTCTCCCCGATGCGCCGGCGTCCTTCCGTAATGGATACCCGCCAATCGAGACCGATGACATCGGCCTGAAGCTGGGTCAGCGTCGGCAACAGTTCTCCGGAACTTACGCCTGGAAAATATATTTTCGGTACATCCAAATCGCCAAGTTCGGCAAAAATACGGGTAATCGTCGGCAGCACAAACCGTTCAAAATCCTTCGGAGCAAGCGCCCCGACCCAGCTGTCAAACAGCTGGAACGCTTTCCCGCCGCTCTTGACGTGGGCACGCAAATAAGTGATGACCATATCGCCGAGCTTGCCCATCAGCTTGTCCCATAATTCCGGTTCCCCGTACATCAGGCTTTTCGTGCGGATATAGCTTTTCGAAGGTCGTCCTTCGATCAGATAGCTTGCAATCGTAAACGGAGCACCGGCAAAAGTGATTAACGGCACTTCAAGCTCCCGATCCAAAATAGCGATCGTTTCCAAGATATGCGAGAGATCCTTCTCGACATCGATCGGCTTTAAGCGGTCAATGTCCTCCTTGGAACGAATCGGATTGTCGATAACCGGCCCGATATTCTTGACGATGTCAAAGTCAATGCCCAGCGAGGCTACGGGATTCATAATATCCGAATATAAAATAGCGGCATCCACGCCCAGCTTACGTACGGGCATCATCGTAATTTCCGCTGCCAGTTCAGGCTGTCGGCAAATTTCGAGCAGACTGTATTTTTCTTTGACTTTACGATATTCGGGATCATATCTACCCGCCTGGCGCATGTACCATACAGGGAGACGATCCACCTCCTGCCTTTGACAGGCTCGGATGAACCGATCATTATAAGCCACGTTTACAGGCCTCCTATACTAAAATCTCTAATATACATTATGCCCTTTTTAAAAGTAAGTAACAACTATCACACCGGCTCGTCCCATGACAATCGTATGACATTGCTCCGCCAGGGCGCTCTTAAAACTGTGCTATACTAAAAAGACTTTGTTTACAACCAGATGAACCCGAAAGGAAGTGAAAGCACATTGAAATCGTGGAAATTGAACCTCATTGTGCTTTGGTTCGGACTGTTTTTCGTCAATGCGGGAATGACGATGATTACTCCTTTTTTATCGCTTTACCTGGCCAGAAACCTGCATGTGCAAGGTGAACACGCCATCGGCATTTGGGCCGGCCTGATCTTTGCGGCCAACTTTGCGACGTCCTTTATATTTCAACCGCTGTGGGGCAAACTCGCCGACAAGTACGGACGCAAAATCATGCTGCTGCGCTCCGGTTTCGGCATGGCCATCGTAATTACACTAATGGGCTTTGCGACAAAGCCGTGGCATCTGCTGGTGCTCCGTTTGCTGAACGGTACGATTTCCGGCTTCAATCCGGCGGCCGTATCGCTCATATCGGGCACCGCTCCAAAAGAGCGGATGGGGTTCGCCATGGGCACGATTCAATCAGGGAACGTGGCCGGCACGATCCTGGGCCCGCTGATCGGCGGACTTATGGCGGAATATATCGGTTTCCGCCCTATTTTTTATATTACCGGGGCCCTGCTGTTTGTGGCTTCCATGCTTGCTTTATTGTTCGTCCGCGAGAAATTCGACCGGGAAGAAGCGGCTCATACGCCGCAGATCTCCGTTATGCAGGGCTTTGTCGAGCTGAACAAATCCCCGCAGTTGACCGCTTTATTTGCAGTAACGTTCCTTCTGCAATTCGCCATGCTCAGCCCAATGTCCCTGCTTCCCCTCTATGTTGAAAAACTGCACGGCGTTCCGACCGACGTTCCCTTCTGGGCCGGGTTCGTTACCGCCGTGACCGGGATCTCCAACATGATCACCTCGCCTGTGCTGGGGCGTGTGAGTGACAAAGTCGGGGCGCATCGGATATTGACCTTTTGCTTAATCGGCGCGGCAGCCACCCTCATCCCGCAAGCTTTTGTGCATACGGTCTGGCAGCTCATTCTCATCCGCTTCCTTATGGGAGTCTTCATGGGCGGTCTGCTGCCAAGCGTCAATGCGCTTATCCGGTTCTATACACCGGACGGCATGGAGAGCCGGGCCTTCGGCTTCAACAGCAGCACCCTGGCGCTCGGCAACATGCTAGGCTCCTTGATCGGCGGCTTCCTGTCCGGATTTATCGGAATCGAAGGGATTTTTATCGTCTCCGGAGTTCTGCTGGTCCTTAACACCGTATGGGTACGCTGGAAGCTGTACGGCAAGCCGAAACTGGAATACAAATAAAACAAAAAAAGAGCGGGTCCGCGGTTCATCCAACCTCGGTGCTCGCTCTTTTTTGATCATTAAAACGGAAATCCAAATCCTAACTTACTTATGCAACTTATGCGAAACCATAAGTATTGGACTGCCCTCCATCAAT
Source organism: Paenibacillus sp. Marseille-P2973 (assembly GCF_018101095.1). Taxonomy (NCBI): domain Bacteria; kingdom Bacillati; phylum Bacillota; class Bacilli; order Caryophanales; family Paenibacillaceae; genus Paenibacillus; species Paenibacillus sp. Marseille-P2973. The sequence goes on along the minus strand of NZ_JAGQEH010000003.1, from coordinate 72,909 downwards.
CGCAATGGTCTGGCCGTTTACGTAGCTGCAATCTTCACTGAGCAGGAAGACTACAACCTTAGCTACTTCTTCAGGAAGCCCCAGCCGCTTTGTCGGATTCCCCTGGGCGAATTCAGCCTCCGCCTTCTTGGGATCCACGGGGTTTACCTGCTTGAAGGAACCGGCAACCATCGGCGTCAATATAGCACCCGGAGCAATCGCATTAGTTACGATACCTTCGCGTGCGAATTCGAGTGCAGCATTTTTGGTCATTCCGGAAACCGCATGCTTGCTTGCGACATACGGGATCTGGTTAAGGACACCTCGGATGCCGCCAACCGATGCGGTGTTTACGATTCTGCCGTATTGCTGTTTTTTCATAACCGGGATAACGTAACGCATGCCGTAATAGACGCCCATAAGATTAATGTCAATGACCTTCTTGAAAACCTGAACATCATAATCGGGGATTAGCGCCTGTTTGCCCTCGATGCCTGCATTATTATAAAACCCGTCGATACGGCCGTATGTCTTAACGGTCTCATCTACGTACTTTTTTACAGCCGTTTCATCCGAAACATCGGCGGTTACGGTAAGCACTTTTGCTTCCGGGTATTTCGCCAAAAGCTCCTGCTTTGCTTGTCCCAATGCATCTTCTTTGAGATCGATCAAGGCCAGGCTCGCACCTTCCTTGGCCGCTTCCATCGCCGTCGCTTGACCCAGCCCCATGGCTGCACCCGTTACTACAATCACTTTGCCTTCTAATCTTCTGCTCATTCAGTCCACATCCTTAAACATAATAAGAATGTGTATTAATTTAACCTTCAGGCAGAACATTAATGCACGGAGCGATAATTATATGCTAGTTTCCCTCTCTAGCCTACTTCACCATTGCGAGCGCAAGGCCGTCGTACGCCGGCAGCATGGTGCTGATCAGCCGCTCGTCGGTAGCGATCGATTCGTTGAACTTCCGCATCGCGAGGACTGAAGGCCCGTTTTTGTCCGGATTCAGCGTCCGTCCGCGCAGCAGCGTATTGTCCCCTGCGATAATCGCCCCGGGCCGGGCCAGCCGGATTGCGTATTCCAGGTATGCGGGGTAGTTTTCCTTGTCGGCGTCGATCAAAAAGAAATCGAACCTCTCGCCCCGATTCTCCAATTGCGCCAGACTGTCAAGCGCCGGACCGATCATATACTCAGTCATTCCACCAAATCCGGCGCGCTCCAAGTTCCGTCGGGCCAGGGCGGCATTTTCCTCTTTCAACTCGAGCGAGACGAGTCTTCCCCCCTGCTTCATTCCCCGCGCCAGGCAAACGCCGCTATAGCCGCCGAGGGCGCCGATTTCGAGTACCGCCTCCGCTCCCGAAACAGCGGCAAGCATCGTAAGAAGCCTGCCGTATCCTGGAGCGATCGAGACATCGTTCATCCCGCTTTCCAGGATGGATTCCGTGACGCTCTTCAGCATGCTGTCCTCGGTATATAATTCCTCACTATATTGTTCAGGGTTCATCTCCCCGGCACACTCCTTTTTCCTGTTGTCAAAAAGCCGTTTGTATCTTATTTAACATTGTCCTATACTGAATTGTATGGTTTTTGCACTATAACCACAAGTATTTCACGGAGTTGATATGATCATATGCCAGGACAAGGACAACAATTAGAATTGATCGCTACCGCACCGATGGGGCTCGAAGCCGTCGTTGCCCGCGAGCTTAAAGATTTGGGTTACCATGACACCGTCGTCGAGAACGGCCGGGTCACATTTAAAGGAAACTTAAGCGACATCTGCCGCTGTAATTTGTGGCTGCGCACTTCCGACCGGGTCCTCATTAAAATGGGCGAGTTCACCGCGCTCACGTTCGATGAACTCTTCGAAGGCACGAAGGCGCTGCCTTGGCAGGATTGGATCCCCGTGCACGGCGAATTTCCGGTGGAGGGCCGATCGCATAAATCCCAGCTCAGCAGCGTGCCAGCCTGCCAGGGGATCGTGAAGAAAGCGATCGTTGAGAAGCTGAAGGAAACGTACCGCAATGAATGGTTTGATGAGAACGGGCCGCGATACGTCATCGAAATCAACCTGCTGAACGACAAGGCGCTGCTGACGCTCGATACCACCGGCCCGGCGCTGCATAAGCGCGGTTACCGCAAAATAGCGACCGAAGCGCCATTAAAGGAAACGATGGCGGCAGCGATGATCCTGCTCAGCCGTTGGAACCAAAACCCGTCACGGCCGTTCTACGACCCGTGCTGCGGCTCAGGAACGCTGCCGATCGAGGCGGCGATGATCGCCTGGAACATCGCTCCGGGGCTGCGTCGCACGTTCAATTCGGAAGCATGGCCGGTGTTGCCGGAATCGATGTGGCAGGAGGCCCGCGATGAAGCGATCGATGCGGTGAAGGACGATATCCCGCTGAACATCGCCGGCAGCGATATCGATGCGCAGGCCATTGAAGTGGCCCAAGCGGCGGCCAAAGCCGCAGGGCTCGCCAAAGAGATTACCTTCCGGCAGCTCCCTGCCGTCAAAATCCAGCCGGAAGGCGATTACGGCTGCATGATTACCAACCCGCCTTACGGCGAACGTATCGGCGAGGAAAAAGAAGTCCGCCGCCTGATCTCCCAGCTCGGCCGCGTTACAGCCGAATTGCCGACCTGGTCGTTCTTCGCGCTGACACCTACGAAACAATTCGAACAAGACTTTCAGCGTAAAGCGGATAAACGCCGCAAGCTGTTTAACGGCCGGATCGAATGCCAATATCTGCAGTTTCTTGGACCCCTTCCCCCGCGGCATTAATGCCCGGGTGGAGGGTTTCTCCGTTTTGGAATGGAAAGGAGGAAATCCGACTTGGCAACACCAGGCAATAAAACGAGTCATTTTTTGAAAAAACTGGCCCATTACCGTAATTTTGAATATATTTTGTTCACGCTGATCATTTTTTTCAAATTGCATATTCTTCACGATAATCTACATGCACGGTATATCGATATGAATTTGCTGGATGACGTGATCGCCATCGGCTCCATCCTGCTGGTATCGTTCTGGACGCTATGGCTGCCCCGTCGGGGCCGCTCCATTGCAATGATTATCTTGAATATACTGCTGACGGGGATCATTTTCTCGGATCTCGTCTACTATCGTTATTTTGGCGATTTCATCACGGTTCCGGTGCTGCTTCAAGCCGGTCAGGTCGGTGAACTCGGAGACAGTATTCTGTCGCTGATCCATTTTAGGGATCTCTGGCTCGTTGCGGACTGGATTATCTGGCTGGCAATTACAATCGGCCTCATGTTCTACCGCCGCACGGTTACACGAAAACAAACGGCCAGAAACCATAGAGCATACTCTCAGTCACCCCGTCCCGGTAAAACCCGAAGTTCCCGTCTGTTATCCCGATTCATTACAGGCCTAGGCGTCTTCGTACTCGGCTTTGTTATTACGATGGGACCGATCCGGTTCTATGCAAAAACGTGGGCGGTCGGCCTGTTCGAAGGGGGCTGGTGGAATATTTCGCTTTACAATGTCACCGGACTGCTCGGCTTCCATTATTATGACGCTTATCGTTACGCTAAAGAACACCTCGGCGACAAACCCGAGCTCTCGGCGGAGGAGAAGGACAATATCCGGGATTGGTTTCAAAAAGCCGGCGATGCCCGCGAGACAGCCACTGACGGGACTTTTGGCGCTTATAAAGGGAGCAATGTTCTGGCGGTGCAGGTAGAAGCCTTCATGAATTTCATGATCGGCAAAAAAATCGGCGGCCAGGAAATTACCCCGAATTTCAATAAGCTGATGCAGGAGAGCCTGTATTTTTTCAACTACTTTCACCAGACTGGCCAAGGACGGACTTCCGATGCCGACTTCTCATCGCAAAGCTCGCTGCACCCGCTTCCGACAGGCTCCGTATTCGTCCGCTATCCGGATCATACGTATGATACGCTGCCGCAAATTCTTAGCCAAAACGGATATGAGACCGGTGCTTTCCATGCTTACGAGGGCAGCTTCTGGAACCGGATCAATATGTATAAAGCGATGGGATACGATCATTTCTACAGTAAAAAAGAATACGCCATGGACGAATCGCTCGGCTGGTCGCTGGGTGACAAATCGTTCTTCCGCCAATCGCTCGCCAAGATGTCCGAAGAACAACAACCTTTTTATTCGTTCTTAATTACGCTGTCCAGCCATCATCCCTACTCTCTTCCGGCATCGGTCCGCCAGCTTGATACCGGCGAATTCAAGGACACCATCTTCGGAAATTATCTGGAATCGATCCATTACGCGGACGCCGCTCTTGGCGAGCTGGTGGAGGACATGAAACGGGACGGACTGTGGGACAATACGATCCTTTACGTTTATGGTGACCATGACAACTCGATCACGGAACAAGCGGATTACGAGAAATTCCTCGGCAAGCCGCTGACCGAACTCGATATGCATCAAATCATGAACCAGGTGCCGCTGCTTGTACACTTGCCGGACGGCAAAGCTGCCGGAATCTACGATCAGCCGGCCGGGCAGCTCGACATGGCCCCCTCGATCCTGCATTTGCTGGGAATATCGACGAAACCGTACTACATGATGGGCAACAACTTGTTTGCCGATGGAGACAAATTCGTCGTCCTGAGATCGGGAGCTTTTACGGACGGTAAATTATATTACATTCCTTCCCCGGACAATTTGTTCGAGAACGGCAACTGCTATGACCTTTCAACCAAAGAGAAAACGGATATCGAAAAATGCCGGGTTCCTCATGAAGAAGCCAAGAAACGGCTGCAAATTTCCGATGATCTGATCGCCTCAGACCTAATTCCAGAGCTGAGAAGCGGCAAGGATGCGCAACAACCATAAATTTTGAGAAAGGACCCTGATGATTCCGCTGACGGAACTCGGGGTCCTTGTTTATGTTTTTTTGATTTAAATGAATTCCCGCCAGCATTTCATTTGAATCTTCTACCGCCTATTCGCTATACTCTTTTCGTAAAGGTTTGTTTATGATTATCTATTTTGTTCCCTTGGAGGGGTGTTTAATGAGCAAATTCGGAATGAATGTGAAGTTTACGGCAAAAGAAGGGCAACGGGATGCTCTGGCGCAAATCTTGCTAGGCGCTGCAGCGGTCGCAGAGGGTGTGCCGGATTGCGAAAAATATATCATCAGCGTGTCGGACACCGAACCGGATGTCATCTGGGTGTATGAAATTTGGAGTAATGCGGAAGCACATCAAGCCTCTCTCGATCAAGAAGCCAGCAAAGCTTCGATCCGGCAGGCCATGCCATTAATCGCGGGGGTAGAGTCCTGTCAAATCCGGCCCGTAGGCGGAAAAGGACTCTAACCTTATGGCAAAATCAATCGTCGAAAAGCTGAATTTGCAAAAGTATGAAACAGCCGCCGTGTTAAATCTGCCGCAGGAAACCGGCGATCTGGCGGAATTGACCTTTGACCGCGAGCTTACGAAAAGCAAATACGATCTTATTTTTGCTTTCGTCCTGGACATGGATGCCTTGAAGGCTATGGTCAGCAAAGTGATCGAAGAAGATCGCCTAAAACAGGACGGGTACCTGTATCTGGCATATCCGAAAAAAGGCAACAAAAAATACCCCACCTTCATTCATCGCGATGACTTGCTGGACGGGTTAGGCGCGGACGAGGACGGATATGTCGGGACAAGCTCCATCAAGTTTGCCCGCATGGTAGGCATGGATGAGGTGTTTACGGTCGTTGGCCTAAAGGAGGACGCCCGAAGCCGGAACCGGCCACAGTCCACCTCACGGCCGAGCCAGCGTGTCGATGATTACGAGGCTATGGTCCCGGAAGTGGAGAAAGATTTGCACGACGCCCCGGAGCTCCTTGCCTTTTATCGTTCACTTACGCCTGGATACCGGAAAGACTGGGCCAGATACGTATACAGCGCCAAACAAGAGAGCACGAGAACCAAGCGGCGTGAGGAGATGAAGACCATTCTTGGCGCGGGCTACAAGAGCCGGGAGCTCTACCGCAAGGTTGAAGGATAACCGAGCGGCCAGGTCAACAATAACCGATTTTAGTACAACTATCAATAAAGCCGCTCTGGTCGGAGGACCGGAGCGGCTTTGATTTATTGTTTCGGCTTCTTTACAAAAGGTGCGGCCTTGGCCAGCACTTCGTCTTCCGTAGGTCCGCTGACATAGCGGCCGTTCACGTAAACGAAGGGTCTCTTGCCGCACGGTCCGCAGTAGGACTTGCAACCGATTTTGATCTCGGCGTCCGGCGCCAGCTTTTGCAGCTTGGGCACAAAAGTCTTCATACGGATATGATTGCATTTATCGCATATACGAATATCGTTTGCCATGCTATTCCCTTCTTTGTTCCATGCTGATTAGTGATCCCCGTGATTTCCTTTGGACGGGTTCGTAATCACGAATCCTTCTTGAGGAAAATACAAATAATCGATTTTTACGCCATCCAGCAGCGGCTCGTCTTTATCAATGATTACATCGATCTCTTTATCGGTCGAGATGACGTTATCGTTGTCTCCAGGCTTGACCAAATCCATGCCATAGTGAGCGTGGTCGCCATGGGCATGCGTGATGACTACTTTCAACACCAGGCCTTTGTTCTCTTCCTTGTCCAGTTCTTTCTTTATCACTTTCGCCGCATTGCGGGTAATCTTGACGCTCATAGAACCTCTCCTATCTCTATCCAGAGTAACATCTTCAATATTCCTATTGTAAATAATCATCGTCTATCGCGCAAGACCGTCACATATAAGTCATGTTCGCTAAATCCGAGCTCCGCTCGCATGATTACTCATTTCCCGATTTGCTTCATGCCGGCCTGTTCTTTCCGCTCCGCTCTCGACACGAACCAGTTCATCAGCAGCATCGTCACCGCCATATCGTCAATCGGGATGAATGGCAGCACATCCGGCAGGACCCAGTACAAAATAGCGGGCACTACAAGCAGCAGCTTGTCCATAAGCGGAATCCGGGGCGACCTCAACAGTGCGGGAAGCCGGCGAAAAACATGTCCCCAGTGGCGCAGCGACCATATTTTTGACCATTTCATCGACATTCCCCCTTCAATACTTTATACGATAAGATACCCTATTTTTAGTGAAATCAAAAATCGGCTAGCCGTGCTCATTGGATATTTCCAGTTAAAGCAATGCACAAGAAGCAAATTTAAGAGTTTGATTGGATATTTCCAATCATAATGGGCTCTTTTGCTATAAACAAGTGCCAATCCGATAATTTCATTGGATATTTCCAATCAAGGCATATCTTTGAGCAATGTCGAGCTAAAATGAATGGATATTTCCAATTACATGGGGAAAAGGCCAGGCTCACGGCAAAAATCCGAGGGCAGCTTACCCCCGGATAAATTCCGCCAAAATCGGCGCCAATCCCTTGTAGATGTCGTCAAACTGCTCCACCGGCAGCGGGTTCACGCCCTCCCCCGCCTCCACGGTAAAGCCGGGCCGGCGGAACTCGTCGATGAACCAGTCTTTGTATCCGGCATCGCTGCCGCTCAGCTTGACTGCGCGGTATCCGCCGCCGCTGCCATTGCTGCCATCGCTCCCTTCGCCGCTTGCCGCCGCGAGCCGTTCCGCCATCGCTTCCGCTTCCTGCGGCTCGCGGTCGCGGTAGTTCCAGTAAATCTCCTTGCCCTGCGTATGCAAGGACAAGACCCGGCTGAACCGCTCGGCGCGGGTTAGCCCGGCCAGCGCGGCCGCCTCCGGCTCACTGAGCGGATGCGGACCGCCGTAATCCTGCGGCGCCGGGGCAGCCAGTCCCCGGCGCTCCCGCTCCAGTTCCCAGCAGGCCGGGAACTGGTCGTTCAAATCGACGCCGCGGATATTGGCCTTCCAGCGGCGAAAATCCCCGCTGCCGCCGTTCCACGCGGCCAGCTCCTCCGCCCAGGCGCAGCCGGGCGGGATTCCGTCCTGCGCGAGGTCCGCGCCGTCCGGATTGGCCATCGGCACCGCCCACAGCGTGACCGCATCGAGGCCGCAAGGGTCGCCAGCGCTTCTCGCCGCTGCCAGCTCCTCCACAAAGCGCAGCAGCAGCGGCGCTGTAATCCACTCATTAGCATGAACCGCGGCGTTGATATGAACCTTTTCCGGGCCATCGCCCACAATCAGGGCAAACAAAGGCTGCCCCAGCACGCTTGTGCCGATCTGCCTGCTTCTCAGGACATCATATTTTTGCAACAGGCGACTCATTTGATCTACATAATCTGCATTGCGGAATCCGCCGCGCTCAATGGCGACGATAGGACGATGGACGTGATTGCCGGCAGCAGTCAGAATTTCCAAGCCCCCTCTCTCAATCCATTAATGCGTTTCGCCGGAACGTCATCTGTATTCCCAAACGTACCACCCGTTCGAAAACAGGCTGATACCTACCCGGTTCCCGCCATATAAACGATGACGGCAAGGATCGCCAGATGCGCCGGGTAAAAGGAACGCCAAACCCAGGCCGGCACACGCCGGGCCTCCATCGCCTTCCAAAGCTGCGGACCAAAGACGATGACCAGGGTCGGCAATATGCTGACCATTTGAACGACCCAGCCGTAAGACAGCAAATAAACCAGATTCAGCAGCAGGTGCATCAGCAGGATTTGCGTTGAACGCGCATATTTGAATATAAGCACGAGGAGCAGTCCATATGCCCCATAATCGAACGGCAGTACCTCCATCACAATGCAGCAACCCGCAATGAGCAAGGCGGAGAGCGGACCCGGTTTAACACTGTCCAGCATTCGCAGCACTAGCACAGCTCCCAGCAACGTGGCCACCACGTTCAAACCGCCTTCGTTGACGACAATTTGATAAGGGATTTGTGATAAGACTGCGATTAACAGCAGCCGGAGGGCATATTTTTTAAAATTGGAAGTGTGGGTGTAGCCCTGAACAAGCGCATAAGCGTAAATCGGAAACGCGATCCGCCCTATTATTCTCCAGGCCATTTCGCCCGGGAAGAACAGCAGTCCGATATGATCGATCAGCATCGTAATCATGGCAATCAACTGCATACGCGAAACTCCTTTTAAGAGGTTATTCAATAAAGTCATCTTTTGATCACGAAGCGCTTCAGGTTGCTTACCCGACATCGAATCTTAAATTCAGGCGGGCTTTCCGGTGCTGAAAAGTCGACTTTTTGAACACACACTTTTAATTAATAATGATTTCTTTTTAACGTTATTTTGCTTACACTGAATTTACAGGTGATTGCTTGCTAAATTGATGGGGGAATGGTCATGTATTTATTTATCGTAAATCAAAATTCCGGGAACGGCGGAGGGGACCGGGTTTGGAAAAAGATCCGGGATATCCTGCAACGTCGGAATATTCCTTATGATTATATATATACCCGCAGCGCAGAGGAAGCGCATTTATATTTAAAGGAGCAATTCGCCCTTAAATCCGACTGGAGAGCGGTAGGTGTGGTGGGCGGCGACGGCACGATTCACAGCCTTCTCCCCGCCATGCGGGATTCGGGCATTCCATTGGCCGTCTTCCCCGCCGGCTCGGGTAATGATACTGCCCGCGGCTTCCGGATTCCCAGAAAAACTGCCGCCGCTCTGGACATCATGCTGGAAGGGATGCCGCGAAACGCCGACCTTATCTCGATTTCCGGCGGCAGCACGCTGACTGCGCTGGCGGTCGGGTTTGACGCCGAAGTCGCGCATAACGTAAACAACAGCCGCTACAAAAAAATATGCAATGCGCTCGGCATGGGCCGGCTCGCTTACATCATCGGCGTCTTCCACACGCTGCTTACCTTCCGTCCCGCACCGCTGAGCGTCGAATGCGACGGAACCGAGCATACTTTCCCATCCGCCTGGCTCGCCGCCGTGAACAATGTAACCACTTATGGCGGAGGACTGGCGATCTGTCCCGATGCAAAAACCGATGACGGTCTCCTGGACATTTGCATCGTCCACGATTGTTCGCGGCTGAAGCTTATGCTGCTGTTCCCGACGCTGCTGTTCGGCAAGCATACCCGCTTCCCCTTCGTGACGATGCTGCGCGGCAGCAACGTCACTATTCACAGCAGCCTGCCGAGACTGGCGCTGGGGGACGGGGAACATGTCGCATCCACCCCGCTCACCGCATCCGCGGATCCGGGAGCTTTGCGGGTGATGTGCCCGGATTCTCTGGCGGTATAGCCCAGACCTACATGTACAAAAAAACCTTTGGCGGAACAAATCCCGTCCAAAGGTTTTTTGCTTCATCGGGAAGGGTTGGAAACCTGCCAGACGATGGGCGTCAGTTCAATTTGTCTTCCCAGCCACTGCAGTGCGATTCTGCGGAATATTTCAGGTTCCCCGCTGCAAAAGAACTGGTGAACCGGAATTTCGCTTCCGCGGGCAAGCCGGCCTTTTTGATGAAGGACCGTACTGATCTCCCGGGCCGTTTCATCCGCCGAGCTGATCAGTTTAACCGAGGGCCCCATCACTTTATGCATGGTTCTTTTCAAAAATGGATAATGAGTACAACCCAGAATCAAGCAATCAATCGGATACTGTTTAATATCGCGGAGCGCATCCTCAACGACTCCCAGCGCTTCCGGCATTTCATACCGTCCTTGCTCCACGAGCGGAGCCAATGTGGGACAAGCCTCGCTGACGATTTCAATCGCCGGATTCAGTTCTTTTAGAGCAGAGGTGTATGCGCCGCTCCGAATCGTTCCGATCGTTCCGATGACTCCGACTCTGCCGGTCTTCGTAGCGCTGATGGCAGCCCGGGCTCCCGGATGAATGACGCCGATGACGGGAATGGAAACCTTCGCCTTGATATAGTCCAAAGCAGCCGCAGTTGCGGTATTACATGCGATTACGATCATTTTAGGGTCGAATTGAACTAAAAAATCTACGATTTGCTCGGTAAATAGGCGCACCTCTTCCGAAGAGCGAGGTCCATAGGGAGAGCGCGCGGTATCGCCGAAATAAATAATCTTTTCTCTAGGCAGCTGTCTCATAACTTCCTTGACGACAGTGAGACCTCCCACGCCTGAGTCTAATATTGCGATGGCTTGCTGCACGAACATACCGCTTCCTTTTGCCAAAAAATTTGTATTTCGTTTTCTCTACCTACTTTATGTTTTGCGGCCATAAAGCGTACCTAAATCTTAACTCAATTTATGAAGCCGTACAACTAAAAGGGCGCTTTCCATATTTAACCGTAAAAGAGCAAAAAGACCCTTTCGGGTCTCCTTGTTTCTTTGCTTGAATTACATATTATAATTTTTGTTCCGTTTCCCCTTCGATGACCGCAGCGGCTGTCTCCACTGAAGTTTCGGCCTCTTCCGGCTCTACCGCAGCCGCCGCCTCAACTTCCGCTTCTTCGGCTATACCGATTACGGCCGTCTCATCGGAAGTAACCTCTTCTTCCCCGAACGAGGAAATCAGCACTTCCTTGTCTTCGCTTTCCGTGTTCCCCTTGGCCGCACGCCATGCTTGGAAATCATTAACCAGTCCTTCGGCCGTTTCCTTTACCTTGCCTGCCAGCTGGCTGCTTTGTTCGCCAACCTTCTCAGCGACCTGTTGCGTTTTCTCGCTAACCTGACGCGCCCCGTCGGCGATATCCTTGCGAAGCTCGCGTCCCGGTTTCGGAGCGAACAGCAACGCAGTTACCCCGCCAAGAACCGTACCAATGGCGGCACCCCAGATCAAGCCTTTAGTTTCTTTTTTCACGCTTCATCTCTCCCTTGTCGGCATTATCCCGGATCTTCCCTGACGTAAACGGCGATCCCTGTGTTTACCGGGCAAATGCCTATATCGATAATGTATTATAAGCACCTTGGGCTTATCCCGTCACACATCCCGAGAAAAAAAGAGGCTCCGGTCAGACTGTGATCCCTTCCTTATCCAAATACGCCCGAACTCTGCCCGCAAAATCATCCAGCAGCTGCGGAAGAAGTCCCGCCAGCGCATGAGCGCCGCTCCGGTCCCAATCGAAATATTCCTGAACGAGGGGCTTCCGTAACCGGACCAGGCGGGTCAGCATTTGAAACAACTCCTCGCCGATCACCTTTTCGTCATGCATGATGTCAACGATATCCTCGTAGCTGCTTGCATCCCGCATAATAAAGCCGTCGATCAAATAACTCCCTACGTCCGTTACGATCTCAATCGCCAAATGAAGCGCTCTCTCTTCGGCAAACCGTTCGAGCAATGACGCTTCGCGGGCGGAGCCGGCAGCTTCGACAACTTGCACAAGCTCAGGAATTACATTCAGCCGGCGTTCGATTTGTTCCCGGTTCACATAATACATGGCATGTTCTCCTTCGTGATCAATAGATGAAGTTATGAAATCCGTTTAATTAAGATCTAAAATTCGAAATCGACGGCTACCTGGCTTTCCCGGACCTGCGTCATATGCTCGATTACTTTTTTGTGCTCGGGATGAACCTGATAGCCTTCCAGATCCTCCAGAGAATCAAATGTTGCCACCAGTGCGATATCGTAGGAACGCGCGGATTTAACCACATCGATCCCGACCTCCAGCTCCCGGAGCTGCTCTACTTTTCCCTTCAGGCTGCTCAGCACGCCGGCCGTAGTTGCAATGCTTTCCGGGGAGGAGTCCTTCAATTTGAACAACACGATATGCTTGATCATTCCGCAATCTCTCCTTCAACGATAGTGGCCGTTTCGGCCTATGCTTGTCCAACTGCTCTAATCAAAATATATCATAACGGTCAGAAGCAAGGAAGGAAGCTTTTGTACTGTGGAATCAGGAACGAGATAAGCCCGCAAAAAAAGCAGCCCGGGGCCAGATGATCCCAAGGCTGCTGTGGTCATGCAAAACTGTTTGAATTAAGCAAAGAAGTTCGGAAGATAACGCTTGTGAGCCTCCAGCAATTCTTCCAGCAGCACCTTGGCGATGGAGACCGAAGGCACGAGTGGATGATGAACCATCGCTTGCAGGGCAAGCCCCCGATCCCCGCTGACGGCCGCGTCGATCGCCAGGCTTTCATAGGTTTTCACCGCATGCAGCAATCCTTTGATTTGCTGCGGAACATGCTTTGGCGCAAGCGGAATCGGGCCCCCCGAGGTAACGACACAGTTAATTTCGATACTGGCATCTTCCGGCAGGAAATCATAAATTCCGCCGTTTCGCACATTGAGGGTTTGAATATCGTTCCGGCCCAGATAAAGCGACTGCATTAAATGAACCGCCGCCTCGGAGTAGAACGCTCCGCCCCGCTGCTCCAATTGTTTCGGTTTGTCCTCCAGTGTCTCGTCGGCATAGAGCTCAAACAATTCTTTCTCCACACGGCTAACGACATCGGCCCGGGTCCCATCCTTTTCAAGCGCTGCCTTCTCCTCTTCAAGCATTTCCGTCGTCATATAGTAATATTTCAGATAATACGTCGGAATACAGACGAGGGATTGCAAAAATTCCGGATCCCAGCCCATGGTAGGTACGTTTTTGGCTGTGTATTCGCCCTTGCCCATCAGCAATTCCGGCAATCTTTCTTTACCGTCCACTAGTGCCGAGGTTACCCAGTGCAGGTGGTTGATTCCGACAAATTCGGGTAAAACCTGGCTTTCGGGCGTTTGGTAGGCTTCGGCGAGAAATTTCTTAAAATTGATCGGTGAGTTGCATAAGCCTACGGTTTTCACGCGGGAATATTTGGTCACCGCCTCCGTTACCATTCCGGCCGGATTCGTAAAATTCAGCATCCATGCGTTCGGAGCCAATTCTTCGATATCACGGCAAATATCCAGGATGACAGGAATGGTTCGGAGCGCTTTGAACATGCCTCCCGGACCCGTCGTTTCCTGACCGATAACTCCGTGACGGATCGGAATATGCTCATCCAGCTTCCGGGCTTCCAAAAGGCCTACGCGCATTTGGGTAGTAACGAAATCAGCGCCCTGAATCGCCGCCCGCCGGTCCAGCGTCAAATGGACCTGCATGGGAAGTCCTGATTTTTTTACCATCCGTTTCGCCAGACTTCCTACGATTTCAAGCTTGTGTCTGCCTTCTTCAATGTCAACGAGCCATAATTCGGATACCGGCATATCCGAGTAACCTTTGATCAAGCCTTCCACCAGTTCAGGCGTATAGGATGAGCCCCCGCCAATGACAGCAATTTTGATTTTCCGTTGATCCTTCACTATCTCGCATCCCCTTTCAAATCGTCAAATGAAACAGTATTCAGATTATTCATCACTTGGGTCCCGGCTTGAATTCCCGCCTGATCCATTGCGCTTAGTACAGCGCCCGCAACCGGCTCCATGGTGATTCTCGTGATTTTCGCCTGCGGAGCCGTGAGGCGTACCCTCTTTGCCAGCGCATCCTGCATAATAGCCGGCACGCTTTTGGCCAGCACGCTCCCGCCCAAAACGACGTCGAATTCTTCATTCTCCATCCCAAGACGCTGGATCAATGCGGCCGCGGCATTGCCTAGCTCAACCCCCTGCTCGGCAAGAATGCCGACCGCCACCTCATCACCCTCTCCCGCTGCCCGGAAGATCAGCTCAGCCAAGTGCAGCGGAGGCGCATAACCCTCATCCAAGGCTGCATCCAGCATATCCGGAACGCTTGCAAATCCTGTCGTCTCCAAGACCATGTCATGCAGGAGGGTCGGTCTGCCGCGGCCGTCCCAAGCACGTACCGCCGAACGGAACGCAAAGTTGGCCATGTCCCGGCCCGATCCCTGCCCATCCCCGAATAAATAACCGAAGCCGCCATATTGGAGTTCCTCTCCCGCCCGGTTCCTTGCCGCCGCATTAAACCCGGTGCCGCTGATGACAACGGCTCCGTAAGGACGGTCCGTTCCGGCACGCATAGCGATCATGGTATCGCAGGCAATGGCGTGTCTCGGAAAGCCGAGCTTGGCGATCATCGGCCGGAGAATGGCATAATCCGGTTCCCGGTCCGCCCCGGCAAGCCCGAAATAAGCAAATTCCACCTCAGCCGGCTTCAGACCCGCTTCCCTTAGCGCGTTGGAACACGCTGATGCTATATTCTTCTCCGCATCCAGCGGATTGGTCTGGTGATTTCCGTTACCGGAGACTCCCCGGCCCACGGTCTCACCCTTCTCGTTCACCAGCAAACAATAAGTTTTACTTCCTCCTGCATCAACACCCATATAAAACTTCATCCCGCATCTCTCCTTCACCATTAGCATACAAAAAAGGACTATCGCAATTCCTCTGCAATAGTCCTCTTTAATGATACTATCTTACTGTTTCGAGTCTTATTCGGTTTTACCGCGAAGCCGTCTTCTTAAAACGCTCGGCGATACCCCGATATGATGAAGAAATAATCGGTTAAAATTGGACAAGTTTCGAAATCCGGCGGCCTCGGCAATTTCCAGTACACTCAGATCATCTTCCTCCAGCAGCTTGACAGCGTATTCGAGCCGCAGTTGAACCAGATAATTCATCGGCGACGATCCGACGATTTGACTAAATAACACACTGAAGCGAGAGGGACTTAAATGAACCAGATCGGCTAACTCCTTCAAGGACCAGGGCTTCGCCAAGTCCGCATCCATCGTTTGGATCACCTCGCGGATTTGCTCCAAATGTTTCGTGCTGGCGTACCCGAATGTGTCTTGCTCCGTGCGGAAACGCCGGTTAATTTCCGCCATGAACAACAGCAGCAGCCCGCGGACAGCCGAGATGAAGGAAGGCTGGCCCAACTCATACTCCCGCTGCATTTTTTCAATATATTCGCCCAGCAATGGACTGGACGGATGTGTATGAGAAATGTGATTCGAGAATCTCGTTCCCGTATGTCTGAATGGCTGCAAAATATCCGGATCGTATCTCTGTTCCGCTCCTAGTAATGCGGGTTCAAACATCACGATCACCATCTCCAGGTTTTTGCCTTCATAGGCACGGTGCAGATCATGGGAGTCGATCAGAAACAGATCCCCCTGCTCGAAATGATATTCCCGGCCATTGATCGTATAAATCCCGCTGCCTCCGGTAATCCAGTTAATCTCGAGCGCCCGGTGCCAGTGCAGCCGCTGAAAGGAAGGAGTCACCCCCTTGGAGCTCGAAATCGAGAGCGGAAACCTTGACGGCAAGATTATTTGGTCCGGCTGAATATGAAGAGAAGACGAAGTCGAAGGCTTCACCTTAATTCCTCCTTTTGCTCCCGTGTGAATCGCTTTATATAAAAGCAAACATCAAAATCCGCCTTACCAGTCTATTGAACCACACCCTAAATGACCGCACAATAGCGTTGCAGACCTGAATGTTTTCCAAAGTAACCACACCGAAAGCCCGCCGGCTTCTCACCTTTCTTAACGTTGTCCAAACCCTATCAAACTATTAAACATATCATATAGTGAAGGGGGTGATATGTATGCGCGCATTACAATTTCTGTTGAATACCCCGCTACGCACACGAATACGAACACTCCAGGCCAGAATCGAACTGCTGGAGAACCGGATTGACCACCTAGAATCGTCCATCGAGGCCTCAAAATTTCCGGATGCCGAAACCTACGAGAAGTTAGCCAAGTCGGAAGGAAGGTTTTTGACGGTTATTGCCGGAGAATCCCTGATTCAAGGAACTCTCGTATCTATCCAAACAGAATCTCTCGAACTGATCGATGATTCCGGACAAGTCGTAATGATTCCATTTCCGAGAATTACCGCAGTCCGCTTCTAATTTTAGGGCAGTATTTAATCCGGTAATCTTGCCGGATATTTTTTTCAAAAAAATTCTTGACATCAAGCAACCATTTTTATAAAATAAAATAGTCGCTTATGAGACAAGGGGCCTTAGCTCAGCTGGGAGAGCGCATCGCTGGCAGCGATGAGGTCAGGGGTTCGATCCCCCTAGGCTCCACCATATTACTTCTACGGATCGTTAGCTCAGTTGGTAGAGCATTCGACTCTTAATCGACAGGTCCAGGGTTCGAGTCCCTGACGATCCATACCGAGTTTATATGAAACATCCGGCAGAAATGCTGGATGTTTTTGTTTTATCCGGCCTTATAAATAAACAGCCGCCCCGATACAAGAATCGGAGCAGCTGCTTGCTATTATTATTCTTCGTTTTTATAAGGCTCAATCGTCTGGATCGTACCGTCATCATTGTATTTTAATTCGGTATACTTGACGCAGCGCTTATTGTCGGCTCCGCCGGACAAGGAACTGTCATGATAAAATAAGTACCATTTCTCCTTGAACTGGACGATGGAATGATGAGTGGTCCACCCGACTACGGGAGTAAGGATTTTTCCTTGATATTGATAAGGACCCATCGGATTCTTACTGATAGCGTATACAATACTGTGTGTAGTTCCTGTAGAATAGGACAGATAGTAATAGTCGTTATACTTGTGAACCCACGGTCCTTCAAAGTAACGTCTCTCTTCATCTCCGGCAAGGATCGGATTGCCGTCCTCATCCACGATCGAAATCTCCTGCGGCCGTGCTTTAAATGTAAGCATGTCTTCGCTTAATTCCGCAACGATCGGACCAAGTGCTGGTTCCGTAGGAGCCGGACCTTCAGCATCTGGATTGTAGGTGCCGGTTTGCCATTTCTCTAACTGACCTCCCCATAGTCCACCGAAATACATATAGGCTCTATCGTCCTGGTCAATGAAAACGGCAGGATCGATGCTGAAGCTTCCAGGAATATACTCCGGCTCCGGCGTGAACGGACCCGCAGGGGAAGAGCTCTTGGCTACGCCGATTCGGAATACGCCTTCATGGTCCCTAGCCGGGAAGAATAAATAATAGGTATTGTTCTTATAAGCGGCATCAGGGGCCCATAGCTGCTGACTGGCCCAAGGAATATCCTTAAGATGAAGCACCTCACCATGATCCACGCACGGAGCCCCTGCATCGTCCATGGACAAAACATGATAATCCTCCATGTCATATTGGTCCCCGTTATCATTTGAAAGCTTCTCATGGTCTAAGTCATGGGAAGGATAGATAAAGATTTTACCTTCAAAAACATGAGCCGAAGGATCTGCGGTATAAATATGAGTCACGATTGGCTCATTGGGTTGTGCAGGTTTTGTCACGTCTTTTCCTCCTATTTAACTGAAATGCATGCGTTTTCATCGTATCAGATAAACAGTATCCTGTGAATTCATGAAAGTATAGGTTATATCCCAAAAACTTTAGTTGTTCCTTCATTTGCTCAGTCGGGGTTTAGGGGCGCACAGAGTCTTTAGCAGCAAAATTCCATCATTTGACCCCCGGAATCCGTGCGCTCTTTTTCAAAATGAAAAATACAGGTACAATAGATAAGATTAATAAAAATTTAAAGAATGCTGTACTCACATTAGAAAGGAAAACATCAATCTATGATCATTAAACCACGGACACGCGGCTTTATTTGTACGACGTCGCATCCGGCAGGATGCGAGCGCCAGGTAGAGCAGCAAATTGATTACGTCAAAAACCAAACGGCCATTCAGGGGCCGAAAAATGTGCTTGTCATCGGAGCTTCGACGGGATATGGCCTTGCTTCCCGCATTGTTGCCGCTTTTGGAGCGCAGGCCAACACAGTGGGCGTCTACCGTCCAAGCGCCGCCAGCGCAACCCGGACTGCCTCGGCAGGCTGGTACAATTCCGCTGCATTCGAAAAGGCCGCTCAGGCGGCCGGACTTAAGTCCTTCAGCGTGACGGGAGACGCCTTCTCTGAAGAGACTAAGGCGAAAACTGCCGAATTAATCCGAAGCGAGCTGGGCCAAGTTGATATGGTCGTATACAGCGTGGCTACCGCTCGCCGGACCGACCCGGTTACCGGGCAGCCTCGCACCTCCGTGCTGAAACCGATCGGCAAACCGTATACGAATAAAACGGTGAACTTCCATACCGGAGAAATCAGCGATATTACTCTTGAACCCGCCACAGAGCAAGAAATCGAGGATACGGTATTTGTGATGGGAGGCGAGGATTGGCAGGAATGGATCAACGTTCTGGAAAATGCCGGAGCGCTGGCCCCGAATGCTGTCACCGTCGCTTACTCTTACATCGGATCGCAAATTACGATGCCGATCTACCGGGAAGGCACGATCGGCCGGGCGAAGGATCATTTGGAGGAAACCGCCCGGAAGCTGGACGAACGGCTCTCAGCGAACGGCGGCGGGCATGCCTATGTCGTCGTGAGCAAGGCGCTCGTTACGCAATCCAGCTCGGCGATTCCCATCGTTCCGCTGTATATGTCAGCGCTGTACAAAACGATGAAAGAAAAAGGGATTCACGAAGGGACCATCGAGCAGATGTACCGGTTATTCTCCAACAGACTGTACGGGCCGCAAGCCGTTCCAGTCGATGAGGAAGGCCGAATTCGTCTTGATGATTGGGAGATGCGCGAGGACGTGCAAGCGGAAGTCACAAAGCTCTGGGATAACCTGACGACGGACAATATTTATGATCTGTCCGATCTCGAAGGCTTCCGTCGCGAGTTCTTCCAGCTTTTCGGCTTTGAAGTCGATGGCGTGGACTATGAAGCGGACACCGATCCGATTGTTGAAGTAGTCAATCAAAAATAAACCGCACATGCAAAAAAACGGTTGGACAAAGGGAAATCCCCTCTGTTCCAGCCGTTATTTTTTATCAAAGTCGTATGACTATTTTTGGACCCTCGTTCTAAATACAATACTACAACGGAAAGTATAAGTCTATACTTTTTCCAAGTTGCTTCTATACTTAGAGATATTCTTAACGAGGAGGCAGCTATTATGTTAAATCACACCGAGGCGGCGGAAAAACAGTATTTACAGAGAATTACCGGCCTGCTGCACCAAACCATAAGCCGATTGGCCGGAAATCTCACCGATACCTATCGGGAGATCATCGAAGCCAAGAAATATGTATGGCACAATATCAGCCAATTGGATCCTGCGGAAAGAGCAGCCAATGTGATCGACATCGGTCTTTCCATCAATGCAGGCGAGAAATCCAAAGACAAGCTCAGGAAGCTATACAAGCTGGAGCAATCTCCTTATTTCGGAAGGGTGGACTTTAAAAGGAACACCGAAGGCGAATCCGAGCCATTCTATATCGGCATCCATTCCTTTTCGGCCGAAGATCATCAAACCAACCTGGTCTACGATTGGCGCTCCCCGGTAGCCAGCCTGTTTTACGATTACGGCACAGGTCAAGCTTCTTTTCAAGCCCCTGAAGGGAATGTGGAAGGAGAGATCACGTTAAAACGGCAATATAAAATCAAAAACGGATCGCTTGAATACATGATCGAAACCTCCATGAACATCAATGACGACGTTTTGCAAAAGGAACTCAGCAGCACTACGGATGAAAAAATGAAAAATATCGTGGCGACGATTCAACAAGAACAAAATGCCATCATTCGCAATGAAAGCTCGCATGAGCTCATTATCCAGGGCGTGGCCGGTTCAGGAAAAACTTCAGTGGCTTTGCACAGAATCGCTTTTTTACTCTACAAATACAAAGGAACAATCACTTCGAAAAATGTGTTGATCCTTTCGCCCAACAAGGTGTTCGCGGATTATATATCCAATGTGCTTCCCGAACTGGGTGAAGAGAATATGCTGGAGTCCGGGTTTGAAGATCTAGCTGCCGGAGAGCTTGCAGGTATTTGTGCTTTTCAAACCTTTTATGAACAGGTTACGGAGTTGACCGAGCACGATGATCCCAGGTTCAGAGAAAGAATTGCTTATAAAGCCACTTCCCGCCTTGTCGGTGAAATGAACTCGTTTATCGAATATGCGGATGAAGCCTTCTTTACTCCCAATGACATTACCGTCGGAAAGTTCACAATACGCCAAGAGGAACTAAGGAACGGTTATGCATCACAATTTAGAATGCCGGTTAAACTTCGATTAGAAAAGCTCGCCGGTCAGCTCATAGCTAACTGCCGAAGTCAAGACGGCGAAAAACCCGACCCTTCCACCACCAAAAAGCTTAAAGCCGCCATCAAAAAATTGTACAAGCATTCCAATCTACTCTCACTTTACAAGGGATTTTACGATCATCTGGGAATGCCGGAGCTCTTTAAATACTCGCAATCCAAGACAAGGACCGTAGAATATTCCGATGTATTTCCTCTAATTTATTTAAAACATTACTACGAAGGATTATCCCCATTTGAGTTTGTGAAGCATATTCTAGTCGATGAAATGCAGGACTATACACCGATCCAATATGCCGTTCTGTCCTTGCTGTTTACCTGCAAAAAAACGATCTTGGGCGATAGCAGCCAATCCGTGAACCCTTACTCCTCTTCCTCGCTTGAGGAAATAAGCAAAATGTTCCCGGGTGCGGAAACCGTGGAATTGACCAAGAGCTACCGGTCCACCTTAGAAATCAACAGCTTTGCCGGTAAAATCAAAGTCAATCCTTCGCTGGTCCCCGTTGAGCGGCACGGCGAGGAACCCCGCGTCCTGAAATGCGATGACGCCGAGGAAGAATGGCGGAGAATCGCGGAATTGTTGAATGACTTTGTATCTTCGGGTCATCATTCCTTGGGGATTATCGTCAAAACCCGGCGGCAGGCCGAGGAGATGTATCAGCATTTGAAATTGTCGCTGCCTTCGCTTCCGGTCCATCGGCTTGATTTCAACAGTGTACAGTTTCAAGAAGGTGTCGTGGTCACTACGGCTCATTTGGCCAAAGGACTGGAATTCGACCGGGTTCTCATTCCTGGAGCGGATGCAGCAAATTATAGCCAAGATCTGGATCAAAGCCTGCTGTACATCGCCTGTACTCGTGCCATGCATCAATTGGCCCTGACTTATACGGGGAAACCTTCCCCTTTTTTGCCTTGAACCGCTGTTAAACAAAAACAAGCCGCTGCGATCTGATTACAGATCGTCAGCGGCATTGTGCTTTAGCGAAGTCTCTTTCCAAATTGTCCCTTCATCTCGGCATAATGCGCTGCCACCTCCGCGCTGACCCGAACCAGTCGTTCAACCAGGGATAATGGTTCGAGAATCGTCAGTGCTTTGCCGTAAGGCAATAAAAAATACGGCACGTAGGATACCAAAGCGGCTTGTCCAATCCGGAACAGCGCCTCCTCCGGTTCACGGGAGATCAGCGCGTGTCCGAACAACCAGTGGCGGCCAAGCTCATTCAAGGCCTGTTCGGGCCCGGCAATCCGCACATTGACCATCGTCTCTCCATCAAGTGAGCCGGGAAGCAGGCTCTCCAGCAGGTGGGCCTTGGCGGAAAAGCCGCCAGGCCTGTCAAACCTTTGCTCCGTCGGCCCCAGTTTCACGATCCTGTCGGCCCGAAAGCTCCGTATCGTTTGCCGCAGCCGGCAGTATCCAACCGTATACCAGCAGCCTTTCCAATGGACAATACCATAGGGATCGAAATCTCTTGAAACCGGCGGCTCGCTCCGGCCTTTATCATAAACCATTTCAAGAGTCATTCCCTGGGCCGCCGCTTCCTCAAGCTGTTGAAGAAAGGATCGTTCCCGCTCCTCCAAAGGCGGATAAATCACCGACACCCCTTGGTCATGGAGCTCCAGCCGAAGAAGCTGCTCATCATTCGTATAAAGCTTCAATTTGTCGATCGCCCGCTCCAGGCTTTCCGAATGGGGATAGCCCGCCTCCCTGGCAAAGGTCGATGCATGGACCAAGGCTTTTTGTTCCTCCTGATCAAACAGTAAGGGGGATTCAGCAAACCGCCCTAATATGCGGTATCCGCCGCCCGGGCCCGAATCCGCTATAATCGGGGCACCGCTTGCGCACAATGAATCTATGCAACGGTATACTGTTCGAATATGAATTTCCAGCTTGTCTGCCAGCTCCCCAGCGGTCAGTTTCCTCCCGGAGCGGAGCAGCCACAGAATGGACAGCATCTGGTCGGATTTGGACATGTCGGATTCCTTTCGGTTGTTTCCGGGAACCGCAAGCCAATCCCCGTTATTTTATTCTATTGTAACTTGTTTACTTGAGCGGTTCCATTCCTGCTTCAATCCAGGAATCATAAGTTTGTCCGTATACTTCCGGAATACGAAGTCCCGCTTGTCTCATAAGAACCGTCATCTGTCCCCGATGATGGGCCTGGTGCATTAGCGTAAACCGTAAAGTTACCCCGTTCGCCCAACTTTCTCCCATCATATCTACGGTTTCCAGCAGACTATCGTCGCTCCACTGCGTCTTCACCGCTTCAAGGAGTGCCCGGCTGATCCTGCCGTATTCCTCCGCAATCACTGCCGCCGAAGCAGGAACTTCCTTTCCGCCCGCCGGTCCGTCAAAAACCAGACCGCATCCTGTCATATAGTGCGGAGAAAGAACCAGATGCCAGGCGATATCCCCAAGTGTCCTCCGGCCGGGAATCACTTCCCTGGACAGCGAATCGTCCGTGAGCGCCCCCATTACCTTTTCCGTTAGCTTAAGCTCCTCTTCCCATTCCTTTGCAAAGTCATTGATTTTCACGAACATCATCATTCCTCCATTAGTTAAGGGATCTTTTACAAACCGAGTATATAAAAAAATCACTGACAGATTCGGTCAGTGATTTTTAAAGTAATTAAAATATTGAAGCTGTACTCCGGTAGTTACCCTACTGAAGCACAGCTCCACTCAATCAATATATTGTTCTAAAGCAGATGTTTATATCATATCTATTATTTCAACAACCAGAGGGCTGGCACATTGGAAGGTTCCCAGCCTGTCAGCGAGGTATGGCTCTGGCGGCATTCATAGGTGTTTCCGTTGTAGCTTACGAGCGTCCCGGCGGTGTAAGCTACATTCGGCGCCCAAGGCTGCGCGGCAGGTGGTGCTGCCGTCGTGGCGCTCACGGAATTGCTGGCCGCCGATTCGTTTCCGGCTGCGTCTATGGCACGAACCGTAAAGGTGTACGACGTGCTGGCACTCAGGCCGGAAACGGTGTATTCGGTCGTCGTACCGGATACGGTTCCAGCAAGCGTTGTGCCGCGGTAGATTTTATAACCGGTTACCCCAACGTTGTCAGTGGATGGATTCCACATGAGCGTAACGCTGGAAGAAGTGGGAGTGCCCATGACATGCAGATTGCCTGGAGCAGTAGGCGCCTGCGTATCATTTACAACCTGGCTTGTCGTAACGTTCACGGTATTGCTGGCAGCGGACAAATTGCCCGCAGCATCCACTGCCTTCACCTGGAAGGAGTAAGCCGTATTTGCCGTCAAACCGGTTACATTATAGTTCAAAGTCGATCCAGAGACCGCTGCAATTTGATTAGTTCCATTGTAAATACGATAACCCGTCACCCCCACGTTGTCCGAGGAGGCATTCCAGGATAAATTAACGCTGGTTGAAGTAACTCCGGAGAATGCGAGGGAAGATGGAGCAGTTGGCGCTTGCGTATCCACCGGATTGCTTCCGCCAAAATTAACATCGATTACATTGTAGAAAGCATTGGCCGTGTCTGCGATTTCCCAAACCGCCAGAATGACATGATAACCGGTACGAACCGGTACATTACAAGTATCGGAGTACGTAAACGGAGGCCGTACGCCGCCGTAATCCACGGAGCAGAACGGTGTCAGATCAAAAGAATCCCGAGTCAACGGGGCATCCGGGTTCCAATTGGGTTTGGTAATATAATATTTCCAGCTAGACGTTGCATGGGCCGCGGTCAACGTCCAGTGGAACGTATTCGTCCCCGAAGACATATTGACTTTGGTCCAGCGGTTAGCCGATTGCTCATCCAGTTTCGGGAAGATGCCGCCCGCACTGGCGATTTTGCCGTCAGCTGGTCCTGCAGCAGGGAATCCCTTCGGCGCTTCTAAGCTATGAGGTTCATAGACTACCGCACCGCAGTCCGTATTCTGACCAAGTTTGCAGAGATAACCCCGGCTACCCGGTGAATCTATATATCCGTGAGCAGAAGCTTTTTCAGCTAACAGGAACATACAAAAAACAGCAATCAACATAATCCCGAAAGAAGTAAGCGCCTTCAATAACAAAGAATTCGATAAACGAATAGAAGTCATTATCAAATACCTCCTTATGATTTTGGACATGTCATATCATTTTAAAGCGCTGTATAGTTATAATTTCCTGTCGCTCTTGACGACCAAACGCCTTCCCCCTCCCGTCTCTGAATTAGCCGTTATGAAGAAATCTCAGGCAAACTCGATGGCCGCGCACTCCCTTCTAAGCAAATTTATATAAACCTTGATAGGTTTATATACAACATGACAAAGATACCGTGGATGATTGCTGGAAATAGGGTAAGAAAATAGAGAAGAAGCTGAATCGGAAGCAAATAGACAAAACCGAAGATTCTATAAAAAGAGGAAGAAAAAAGTAAATATTGTATTCTTGTCCAATTATAACGCTAGTTATGAACTTTGTGTGAACTATCGTTGAAAAACGGTGATTTTTAACAAAAATTGTAGTTATTTATAATTTTTCTCGCTTTAACTTATTTATATTTGTCTCACAAATGTAAAAAAAGCCCCGAACTGAGTCCGAAGCATTGGGTAGAAAGATATTTTAATCGTCGTTCACTAGATCTCAAACAGCCTCCGGATGTCCTCGATTCGCCCGTTCGCCAATTCGTAGCCCTGTTGACAGGTCTCCCTCAGTTTGCCGATATCCTTTTCGAAGCTGTCTAAAGGTGTCTCGGGACGAAGAATAATCGCCCGCCCCTCTCGTTCAAGCTGTTCACAAAACGCCACCGTTTCATTGTAGCGCTCATGCCTCGTAAGCAGTACTTCCTCCAGGTTCGGATACTTGCGGCGAAGAAGACGCGCCACGTGCGTATTTCGTTTGCTGAACGATTTTCTGTACCCCTTAGGTTGCGTCAACACAATCAAATGCTTATCATTTCCGTCTGCGATGGCCTTGCGGATGGGTATAGGGTCGCTCAACCCGCCGTCATAATACTTTTGACCATTCAGCTCGATCGCCGGAAATACAAGCGGTATGGCACAAGTGGCCCTAAGCATAGTCCATCGCTCGTCCGCTTCCATTCCATCCATATATTCCGCCATTCCCGTATGTGCATTCGTAACACCGACCAGAAGTCTGCCTGTATAATTACGATAGGTTAATGTATCAAACGGAATCAGCTTGGCCGGAATTTCTCCGAATACAAAATCAAGTCCGAACAAGCTGCGGCTCTTCAAAAAGTTTCGATAACCTATGTACCTGCGATCATGACGATACTTCTCCATAATTTCAAGATTTCTCCGCTTTTGCTTCGAAATATAGGAAATCCCGTTGCTGATTCCGGCGGACACTCCGATACAGTACGGGAACATTAGATCATGATCCAGAAGTGCATCCATGACCCCGGCACTGAAAATAGGACGGAGGGTTCCCCCTTCCAATACTAAACTAGGCACTTAAATCCTCCTTATTGCGCAAATGCTGAAAAGCGACTTTTTGAACTCACACTTAAATTAAAATCATCTTACTAAATCATAGTCCAAGGAGATAAATATGTAAATAACTGCTATAATCCCGATAAATTAGAAAGAACCCTGCCGCGGCAGAGTCCTTGGGTTCATGTTGAACTCAGATCGTATTTACACGAAGGTTCTAGATACAATAACCAAAAGGATGAACAATACCAAAATAACGCCGGTAGAAGTCCAGATTCCGCCTACGTATCCACCCTGATTTCCGTTATCGCAGCCCGACATGGCTTTCCCTCCCTTTTTTAATATACGGTATCATATTATGTTCTCCGGACTGAGGAAACGGCATATGCATAGTTCCAATAAAAATAATGCCGCTTAGCAGAGGTACCTTACTTCTTCACGCGCCTATATTTTAAAAGTAGCCTATTCAAGTCACATCCGGCCCGCATATCATAAATAAAGACGATTTGAAGCAGGTGGTACGTTTGCCCAACAGAGGAAGACCGTTAAATAAAAATAGAAACAAGAACCGCGGCAACAGCAGCAGCAATATCATCAGTGACGAAATTACTTCGGATGATTTGGCGATTATCGGGGCAGGATTGGCTGTCCTGGGAGATCTGTTTGCTTTTTTATCACTGATCAAGGTTCAACAAGAAGAAAAAGATGCGGCAGCCGGAAAAGAGAAATAAAAAAGCGTGGGGACTCTCATCCCGACGCTTTTTCTATCCGAGCTCCTTTTTCGGGCCGGCATGCTTTAGCCGCCATTTTTTCCATCTGCGCCATCTCAAGTACAGGAGTCCGATCAGAAGCACTCCCAACCCGCTGAAGAAATAAACCAGGTACTTCTCCACCAACAGGATGACATGCTGCCATTGCTCTCCAAATATGTAGCCGATACCGACAAAGACGACAACCCATAGGGCCGCTCCCGGATATGCATACAGCGCAAAAGTACGGAAAGGCACCTGAATGATGCCGACGAAATAGCCAAAGAACTGTCTGACCCCCGGAATAAAGAAGCTGATCAGCAGCATCCTGTTCCCGTATTTGTCATAGGTCTTCCTCGTTTTCTCAAGATGGGAAGGCTTCAGGAAAAACCACTTGCCGTAACGCTGAACCAGCGGCGCCCCTACATGATGTCCAATGAGGTAGGTAATAGTAATGCCGATCACGGAGCCCGCGAACGCGACTAATATTGCGGGAAATAAAGAAAGAACCCCTTTATAGGCCAGATATCCCGTATATGTTAAGGTAGTCTGCCCCGGAGGCAGGGGCAATGCAATAAAATCCACAGGAAGTCCAAGCAGTAATACGAAGTATCCGTATTCCCGGAACATCCCTTCAATCCATTCCAGCAGGTTCATATTTAGGTTGTCTCCTCTTTCTCTGTTCCAAAGGCCCTTTCCGGAACACGCCGCCTGATCGTTCGTTATTAGTATGAACGGCGAAGCGATAATTCAAAATAGACTCCGGTCGTAATCTTTCCCGGACTTTAGTCCGAATTGGACAACCTGTCCTTCATTTGCTCTTCCATCGCTGAGATCAATTCTTTTTCCTTCTCCAGCATGTTCTGCGTATAAAAATACAATTCAGGCGAATACATCAAGTATTTGCTGTCCCCGACCGAAAGAGACAATTTTTCCAGCCGGCTCATCCGGTCCTGTATCATCTGCATACGGTATTCAAACAATCTGGTGCGGGTTTGCTCATTCAGAAGATTGTAATATGCCAGGCGGATACTCCATTCATCATCCACTTCGATCATTTCCGGCGTAAAGCAGTTAATTTTATCGTAAAAGTCCTTGCGGCCTTTTTCGGTAATGGCATAGACATGCCGGTTCGGTCTGCCTTCCTGTTCTTCCATCGTTTTGCTGACCATACCCTGCTCTTCAAACCGCCTTAATTTCGGGTAAAGCGAATTGTTATTGATGATTTTTTTATTATTCATGACAAATACGATATTTTTCTTAATCTCATAACCATGCTTAGGCCCCTGCATTAACTGGGCCAATATCAATAACTCGATTTCCATGCAAATCCTCCGAACCCTCGAATCAATTACATCGTTTCATATCCCTTTATTTTACTCTATTCGCCATAACGTGCCAATCACTTGTTTATAGGAGGATTTTCACATTGGTTGTGATACTTTTCACATATTTGTCTTCTACTCCATTTTATAATTAGGTTAAATTAACCTATGTTATATCATTCTTAATCTCGAGAGGAAGATGCAGCATGGCATTTCCAAATTTGTTCAGTCCGCATAAGATCGGAAGTATGGAGTTGAAGAACCGCATTATTCTGCCTGCCATGGGTACCAAAATGAATGAACCCGGCGGCTTCGTAAGCCAGCGGCTGATCGATTACCATGTGGCCCGCGCCAAAGGCGGATGCGGCTTGAACACCGTAGAAGTTACCACCGTGCATCCGACGGCTTTCACTGAAGATTCGCCAGCGCTGTTTGACGATAAATTTATCCCTGGCATGAAAAAATTGGCCGATAGTATCCGCGAAGCCGGCGGTAAGAGCTGTCTGCAACTATGGCATGGTGGAAAAGTCGCCTACAATCCGAACCAGGTCTCCTCATCTCCGATCGCGTTCGAGGGCGTTGCCATCGTGCCGAGAGAACTCGAAACTGCGGAAATCCCGGAAATGGTTCAAGCCTATGCGGAAACGGCGGCCCGTGCCAAGCAAGCGGGGTTTGACAGCGTGGAATTCCATGCCGGACACGGATATTTGCCTCAGCAATTTTTGAGCCCTGCCATGAATTTCAGGCAGGATGAATACGGCGGCTCCTGGGAGAACCGTACCCGATTCCCGCTGGAATGTATTCGAGCCATTCGCCGGGCGGTCGGCCCGGACTTTCCGATTCTGATGCGCATCTCCGCTATTGAGGATTTGCCGGGCGGACTGACACTAGAAGATATGAAGGCATTTTCTGTGCTCGCAGAGCAGGCCGGGATCGACGCGATTAACGTGTCGCGCGGAGTTCCTTCCGGGGCCGCGATCAAATATGAAGTGCCTCCGATCGATCTGCCGGTAGGCTTTAACGTTGATAATGCAACCCAGATCAAATCGGTGGTCGGCATTCCCGTCATTGCCGTAGGCCGCATCAACGATCCTGCGGTCGCCGACCGGATCATCGCCGCAGGGCTGGCCGACTTTGTCGCTATCGGCCGGGCTCAGCTTGCCGACCCGGAATTCTGCGCGAAGTCGGAAAGCGGCCGCGAAGCCGAGATCATCAAATGCGTCGGCTGCGACCAGGGCTGCTTCGACGGGTTCGTCAACCCGAACGTGCCGTTTATCAGCTGCATGTTCAACCCCGCCACCGGCCGGGAAAGCGAATATGAGCTTGTACCAGCCGAGCGGCCGAAACGGGTCCTCATCGCCGGAGGAGGACCGGCCGGGCTGGAAGCGGCCGTAACATTGAAGCGGCGCGGACATGAGCCGATCCTTTGCGAGAAGAGCCATATGCTCGGCGGACAGCTGTATATCGCCGGCGCGGCTCCGCGCAAAGAAGAGATGGCCAGTGCGGCGCTCGGCATGGGCGAGGCTGCGAAGCGGGCTGGCGTGGAGATTCGCCTGGACACGGAGGTCACGCCGGAATTGATCCGGGAGATTCAACCGGATGAAGTGATCCTCGCCATCGGCTCAACACCGGTCATACCTCCTGTGAAAGGTGTGGACCGCGGACATGTCGTAGGCTCGCATGATGTCCTTTGGGGCACGGTACGCCCGGTAGGCAACATCGTCATCATCGGCGGCGGCCTCGTCGGCCTTGAAGTCGCCGAGCTGCTCGTCGAGCGCGGCCAGAAGGTGACCGTGGTTGAAATGCAAAACGAGGTGGCCGCGGATCTTGGACTGCTTCGCAAAATATGCGTGATGGAAAGTCTTTACGGCCACGGTGTACAGCTTATGACGAACACCAAGTGCCTCGCTATTGAATCGGACCGCGTCGTCGTCCTCCAAGGCGAAGAGGAAGTATCCATCCCTGCCGATTACGTCGTTCTCGCCGCCGGCTCCCGGGCCCTGGACAAACAAAAGCTTACCGATTGTCTTGAGGAATGCAGCATCCCTTACCATGTCATCGGCGACGCCAAACAGGCCCGCCGTGCCCTCAACGCGGTTTGGGAAGGCGCCAAAGTGGCACGATCCATCTAACACTAACACCATCCGAACATACAACAACCCGGCAGGCACTGAGCCAGCCGGGTTGTTTTTTTTATCCTTTTTCGTATCAGCCGAAACGTCCGGAAATATAATCATCCGTCCGTTTATCCGACGGGTTCGTGAAAATATTGCTCGTATCATCGTATTCAACCACTTCGCCCATCAGGAAAAACGCCGTCTTCTCCGATACGCGGGCCGCTTGATGCATATTGTGGGTCACGATAATGATGCTATAATCGCGCTTGAGCTCCGCGATCAGCTCTTCGATCTTTGCGCTCGAGATCGGGTCCAGGGCGGACGCCGGCTCATCCATCAAGATGATGCTCGGACTGACCGCAATCGATCTCGCAATGCAAAGACGCTGCTGCTGGCCGCCTGACAGGGAGAGCGCCGAACGGTTCAGCCTGTCTTTCGTCTCTTCCCACAAAGCAGCCTTCGTTAGCGATTCCTCCACGATCTGATCCAGCTTCTTCTTATCGCGGATACCATGGTAACGCGGACCAAAGGCAATATTCTCATAAATGGACTTATGAAACGGGTTCGGCCGTTGCCAAACCATCCCTATTTTTTGCCGTAGCAGAACCACATCGGTCTTGGGATCGTTGATATTTTCATTTCCGATCCAGATTTCCCCGGTGATCCGGGCGCCTCCGATCAAATCATTCATCCGGTTCAAGCTGCGCAAAAAGGTCGATTTCCCGCAGCCTGACGGGCCGATCAAAGCCGTTACCTGTCTGGATGCAAAGTCGAGAGAGATTCCTTTGACCGCTTGCTTTTCCCCATAGAACACGCTCAAATCCTTGGTGGACAATTCTATATTTTGCATGGGAGTCCTCCTATTTCGTAGCCGTAAATTTCTTGTGCAACAGGCGACCGATCCATCGTGCCAACAGGTTGAACAGCAGCACCATAAGAATCAGCACTGCGGAAGCTCCTGCGGCAATCTCCGGCGCATCCGGCGCAAGTCCCTCGGAATTGATCTTCCAGATGTGGACGGCCAGCGTCTCCGCAGGACGGAACGGGTTCAGCGGCGACATCGGGCTGAGCGGATTCCAATCCGAAAAGTCCAGACGCGGACTGCTCATACCTGCCGTAAACAGCAGGGCTGCGGCTTCACCGAACACGCGGCCGGCGGCCAGAATCGTACCGGTCAGAATAATCGGCAGAGCGATAGGAAGCATAATGGATTTGATCGTTTTCCATTTGGACAAGCCCAGCGCCAGACTGGCTTCTTTTTGGGCCTGGGGAACGCTTTGCATGCCCTGCTCCGTAATCCGTACCATAAGCGGCAGGTTAAATACTGTCAACGCGAGCGCGCCTGAGAACAGCGAGAACCCAAAGCCGAACACATTGACAAAGACAAGCAAACCGAACAAACCAACCACGATCGACGGAAAAGAGGACAGCACCTCAACGATCAGACGTATAAAATCCGTTACTTTTCCCGGCTTGGCGTATTCGCTCATATAAATGCCCGCACCTAACCCGAGCGGAACCGTGATAAGCATCGTCAATACTAACAAGAACAAAGAGTTGAATAATTGCGGTCCGATCCCCCCGCCCTTCTTGATCGTTTCGGGAGGCGAGGTCAGGAAGTCAAAACTGATGTGTCCAATACCGCGCACGAGAATAAATCCGAGCAAACCGGCCATGATCAGAACGATGATGCCAGCAAAAAATATAATGACTGCGGTAGCGATTTTATCGGCGGTTTTTGCGCTCATCGATTTGCTCTCCTTTCAAGAAACCGGACAATGAAGACGAAGACGAAGGTCATTAACATAAGAATTAAAGCCAGTGTCCAGAGGACGTTATTTTGAACCGAGCCCATAACCGTATTCCCCATGCTGAGCGTAATCGCGCTTGTTAGCGTCGACGCAGACTCAAACAGGGATTTTGGAATATGCGGTGCATTCCCGATAACCATCTGTACGGCAAGAGCTTCCCCAAACGCTCTAGCCATCCCCAGCACCACCCCGGTCATTAAAGCCGGCAATGTAGTTGGAATGACCGTACGTGCAAGAGTTTGCCAGCGTGTAGCACCAAGCGCATAAGAGCCCTCTTTTAGCCCCGGTGGAAGCGCGGCTAGAGCATCCGTAGCAATGGATGTCATGGTCGGAAGAATCATAATCGACAATACGCTGGCCCCGGCAGCGATCCCTAGACCTTGTCCGGGAAAAATGTCCCTATAAAACGGTACGATAACGCTGAGTCCAACAAACCCGTAGACAACGGACGGAATACCCGCCAGCAGCTCAATCGCCGGCTGAAGATATTTTCTACCGATCTTCGGCATAATTTCCACCATGAACAAGGCGGCGCAAATGCTGAGCGGGGCGGCGATGATCGCCGCCAAAATCGACGTACTGAATGAACCTATAATAAACGGCAGCGCACCGAATAACGGCGGCTCCCCTTCCGGTTTCCACTTGGTACCTCCGAAAATTTCTCCTAACGAGATTCCATTTTTAATAAAGGAACTAAAACCTTTGGTAGCGACAAAATAGACTAAGGAAAAAATAGTCACCACCAATAGCACGATGCATAAGGAGGTAAATACTTTACCAGTCCACTCTTCAATAATATGCTGTTTTAGTTTGCGTTTTTCTCTGGACTGAGCCATGAGACCTCTCCTTTTTTACAGCACAGAAAGAGGCAGATGGTTCCGCCTCTTGTCCTGCTGTATGATGTTCTCCGGAATTATTTCGTGATGTTACCGTCCACGTCGCGTTTAACTTGCATTTTGCTGGCCGGAATGTAACCAAGCTCAACAACATCGCCGTTTTGCACTTCCTCGGATGTCATGTAATCCAGGAATGCTTTTACAACTTCATTCGGCTCGCCTTTCGTGTACATATGCTCATAAGCCCATACCGGATAAGTACCATTCGCCACATTTTCTTCCGTTGCGTCCACGCCTTCATATTTCAATGTTTTCACGGAATCGTCCAGGTAAGAAAGAGCAAGGTAGCCGATAGCCCCAGGTGTTTCGCCTACAAGCTTCTTAACCGTACCGGAGGAATCCTCTTGGATTGCGCCCGCAAGATCTTCGGTTTTCGTTCCAAGCGCATATTTTTCAAAAGTGGCCCGGGTACCGGAACTGGATGGTCTGTTGACGATTTGGATCGCTTGATCCGGACCGCCTGCATCTTTCCAGTTCGTAATTTTGCCTGTGAAGATTTGGACCAACTGATCTTTCGTCAGATTATCGATATTTACATCCGGGTTGACTACAGCTGCCATAGCTACGACTGCGACTTGGTGGTCAACCAATTCGCCGGCCGGTCCGGCTTCAAGCTTTTCTTCTGCGAATACGTCAGAGTTACCGATATCCGCTTGTCCGCCCGATACTTGAGTCAAGCCGGTACCGCTGCCGCCGCCTTGAACTTGAATCGATACTTTCGGATTTTTGTCCATAAAGCTTTTGGAAGCCTGATCCACCAATGGTTGTAAAGCGGAAGAACCAACGGCCAGGATAGAACCGGAAAGCTCGCTCGCCTTGTCATTTCCACCGTTTGCCGAACTGTTTGTCCCCGCATTATTTCCTGTAGCAGAATTGTTCGTTTTGTTTCCTTGACCGCACGCAGCCAAAGTAAATGTTAAAATCAGTGCCATAACCAGCATCAAGCTCTTTTTCATTGTGAAGGTTTCCCCCTTGATTTGTTTGTATAACCTGATTATAAAAAGCAAGTATCAATCCCGTGTTTTCGTTTTGTAAACGCAGTGTTAAAAATAAAAAAGACGATTGCATAGGACAATGCCCTAATACAACCGTCTGTAAACTTATAATGTATTCAATTCATCATGATACGCCCGTCTTCCGCCTACGAATCCTTTGACCGGCAATCACACCTAATAAAACTCCTGCCACTCCGAATATCGAAACAGAAGATACCACTTGATACGCCTGCCATCCCAACAGAAAGGCCAGTCCGCTGCCGAAGGTCGTTCCTGCCAAAAAGCCGATGGCCGGTCCGTTCAAAGCGTCTGTTTTCACTCGTTGCCGCTCCTTCCTTGGGAATCAGGACGATCAGATCAGACTTTCTGACACTCCTATCAGAGGTCCTCTCCCGTATTTTTGGACAAAAGTCCCTTTAATTCTTTCATAAACATATTGATATCCTTAAACTGACGGTAAACCGATGCAAAGCGGACATAGGCGACTTCATCGACCGGATACAATTGCTCCATCACCAGTTCGCCGATTTCCCGGCTCTCCACCTCGGCATTAGCCGAGTGGCGCATCGACCGTTCCACCTCGGAAACGATCGTTTCCAGTTGTTCAACTGAGACCGGTCTTTTCTCGCAAGCCCGGATGAGACCGCGCAGCATCTTCTCACGGCTAAATTCTTCCCGGCTGCCGTCTTTCTTAATCACGATCAGCGGCATTTCTTCGACCATTTCAAAAGTTGTAAAACGGCGGCTGCATTTTTCGCATTCACGGCGGCGGCGAATCGACCTGTTTTCATTGGCGGGTCTGGAGTCCAGTACCTTGGTCCCTAAATAATCGCAGTAGGGGCATTTCATATGTATGCCCTCCCTTCTAAATAAGCTATAATCTCATTTTATAATAATTCCAATAAATTACTTTAAAAACACGTAATGAACTTTGCCTTCCCCGAGCATAATACTTGTACCAACCGCAAGGAGGTGAACAATCATGGCCCAAAACAACAATAGTTCTTCGAATAACCTGGTGGTTAGACAAGCTACCGGAGCCCTGGAGCAAATGAAGTATGAAGTAGCTCAAGAGCTTGGGATTAACTTCCCGCAAGACGGATATGCTGGTAACCTGACATCTTACGAAAACGGTTCGATCGGTGGTTACATTACCAAACGTCTGGTAACTTTGGCCGAGCAACAACTGGCAGGTCAATTCCAATAAACACCGATCACCGGGAAGCTTAGACAGCGTTAGCTGTCTAAGCTTCCTTTTTTGCGTCAGAAATTCTCATAAATACTGGAGTACTGATTATAATAATGGGATACCCGTTGTACGTAATGACGGGTTTCAACGAACGGAATATCTTTGGCCGTTTCCAACCGGCCGTCCCAACGTCCGCTCTTGATCCAATTTTTTACGTTTGTCGGTCCTGCATTATAGGCGGCGATAACCTCAATCATATTACCGTCGAATTGCTCGGACAACCACCTCAAATACCAGGTTCCGATCTGAATATTCGCTGCGGTTTCCTCTTTTAAGCGGTCCAGCGGCACATCTTCCATTTTCGCCTTTTCAACAATCCACTCTGCCGTATCCGGCATAATCTGCATAATTCCAAGCGCACCTTTTCTTGATTCGGCCTCCGAGTTATATTTCGACTCGACCTTGATGATCGCAGCGACCATCAAAGGATCAAGACCGTTATTCCGGGCATGATACCGGATTTCGTCTTTGTAATGAATCGGATAAAACAATGATAACCAAGCGGAATTAAAAAATAAAATCAGTATAAAGCCAAGGAGCAGCAGAAGCAGGACCCGCTTTTTTCGCAGAAACCTCATGCCGGTCCCTTTTTCCGCCAGAAGTCGTCTATTTGAAGTTCCGTCTCTTTCCTGCCGAGACTGTTATCAATCAAAATATCCGCCCTCTCTCTTTTTAATTCAATGTCCATCTGTGCCCGAAGTCTCGCTTCAGCCTCTTCACGGGTCAATCCGTCTCTGGCCATTAACCGTTCAAGCTGCAATCCGCGCGGCACATAAACAACCATAATCTCGTCGTAGAGACTTTCCAAACCGGATTCGTATAAAAGCGGAATGTCCGCAACGACCAACCTGTTTGGATCGCTGGCTTCAAGCTCCGCCATCCGTCTCTTCATTTCGCTGCGAATGGCCGGATGCGTAATGTTCTCCAGCGCTTTTCGCTGCTGCGGATCGGAGAACACGATACTCCCTAGCCGCTTCCGGTCCAGTTGTCCTCCGGGAAGCAGGACGTCTTGTCCAAAATGCTTCGCCACTTGGGCAAGGACCGGGTGACCTGGCTCCATGATCTCCCTGGCGATGACATCGGCATCAATTAATGCGGCTCCCCGCTGGACGAGCATTTGCGAAACCGTGCTTTTCCCGGTGGCGATCCCGCCGGTCAACCCGATATTCATGATTTCACTCCATTTCCGGTACTGCGGCCGGATGACGCATGGACGTTGTCGAACCGCTTTTTGACCGCATTCCCTCCTCCATGGCCGGCTTTGAGCGAACTTCCAGTGCGATCCGACGGCTGGCAGTTTGGACAATAATGCGTCCCTCTTCCGCCCACTACCGTCTTCTCGACGGGTTGTCCGCAATTGAGACATGGCTCTCCCTGCCGTCCGTAAATCCGCAGTGAATGCTGAAACATTCCCATCTCACCTTGGCCATTGACATAGGACTTGATCGAGGATCCTCCTGCATTGACCGCTTCATTCAAAGTAGCAAGTATCGCTTCGTACAGAGACTCCAGAGCTGTATCGCTTAAGGTGTTCGCAGGCTGCTCCGGATGAATCCCCGCGCGAAAGAGCGCTTCGTCTACATAAATATTCCCTAGTCCCACTACATATTCCTGGTTCAGGAGGACAGGCTTGATCTTCGATGTCCGTTTGGCAATCGCACCCCGGAAAGCCTCCTTGGTAAATCCCTCGTCCAACGGCTCCAATCCCAGTTTGGCCAACGGCTTATGGTTAAATTCCTCACCCGGAAGAAATAGATGCATCGTGCCAAACTGACGGACATCTTTATATCTGAGCTCGGTCCCGTCCGTAAAATGAAAAATGACATGCGTATGCTTCTCAACGGGTTCCTCGCTGCGGTACAGCCCGTACCGGCCCTCCATCCGCAGATGGGAGACCAGTACAAGTCCATCCATTATAATTCTTAAAAATTTGCCTCTGCGGCCGACATCAAGAATCCGA
This sequence comes from Paenibacillus sp. Marseille-P2973, assembly GCF_018101095.1. Classification (NCBI taxonomy): domain Bacteria; kingdom Bacillati; phylum Bacillota; class Bacilli; order Caryophanales; family Paenibacillaceae; genus Paenibacillus; species Paenibacillus sp. Marseille-P2973. Next base: position 35,617 of record NZ_JAGQEH010000003.1, on the reverse strand, counting down.
TGTCCCGCCAGTTCCATTTCAAAACGCCGAATATCGTCAGGCCGCTGAATGATCCGCGGCAGCGATACCGTTACGGATTGTATCGTTTTGCCGACAATTAACCCGGTCAATGTTCGTCTGACCGTCTCTACCTCCGGTAATTCCGGCATGCCAATTTCACCTCTAATGATTGATATATCTAGATTCGATGCCGAATACGCCACACAGCAATACTTCGTGATCAAAAGCTGAGTTTTTGACCTACCTAACTTCAATGGAGGTTCAAAAAGTCGGGTTTTCAGCACCGAGAAGGTTGGATGAGGCAGGGACTGAGGAGCGGAGCGTAGGATATTCCTACGTGAGCACCGGAAGGCCCTGCTGAATTCAAGATTCGATGTCGAATACGCCACACAGCAACACTTCGTGATCAAAAGCTGACTTTTTGAACTACCTAACTTCAATGGAGGTTCAAAAAGTCGGGTTTTCAGCACCGAGAAGGTTGGATGAGGCAGGGACTGAGGAGCGGAGCGTAGGATATTCCTACGTGAGCACCGGAAGGCCCTGCTGAATTCAA